>CAIYMY010000119.1 GCA_903927465.1 uncultured Rhodospirillales bacterium
CGAACAACTCATCAAGGCGGGGAAAGCCCCAAAACAGGCCATCACCGCCGTCATGCGAAAGCTCATCATCCTCGCAAACGCCCTACTCAAAAAAGGTAGACAATGGCAACTACGGGCGGCTTGACCATCACGGATACTCTAGTCGCATTTTCTGAGCCACCGAGTGATTTCACTTAGCTTGAAAATGCTGTTGATGGCGTGACCCGTCGAAACGGGTCACGCCATGCGCCTGATCACCCGCGATGCAGCGCGCAAAGCTTGTTGCCGTAAGGGTCGCGCACATAAGACAGGTATAGCCGCACCGCGCCGCCTTCGCGCCAGCCGGGCGGGTCTTCAATGCTGGTGCCGCCATTGGCCACGGCGGCATCATGGAAGGCCTTCACCTTTTCTGGGCTGTCGCAGGCGAAACCAATCGTGCCGCCATTGGCGCCGGAGGCGGGCTTGCCATCAATCGGCTTGCTGATGCCAAGCGTGCCAGTTGGCGTGCGATAGAAAACGCGCCCTTTGGGGTCCATCTTGCCTTCCGCCACACCAATGGCACCCAGCGCGGCGTCATAGAATTTCTTGGAAACGGCAACGTCATCCGCGCCGACAAAGATATGAGAGAACATTTCCACCCCTTTTGCGTTAGTGCGTGTCCGGTTCACATGCGTTTACCGGGGGCGCATCATACCTTAAATCAGTCGTATGTCCCTAGTCGCCAAGTGATTCCACTTGGCTCGGACATGCTCCAGGTGCCCCGGTGAAGGGCGCAGGACCATCATCAGTCAGTCCGCCCCGATTGCGAGCCAATCTGACAGTTTTATTCCGGCTTCAGCCCAACAGCACGCACCACCGCGCCCCATTCGCCATACGGCTTCCATCGCCGCGCGCATGTTGGCTGGGTTCGTGTGCCAAGCCTCGGCACATTGTCACTCCGCAGATGAATGCGCCTGGCGATGATTTCCGTGCCCGATGCGGCGCCACCGCGGAAGGGCACATGGGTGCTGACAACGCTGGCTATGTGCTGCAGTAATTCACCCGCCAGATGCGGGCTGCTGCCACTGCCGGATCTGGCAAATGTCATACGCCCCGGCTTAGTGCGGGCGCGCGCCAATGGCGAATTTCTTAGGTCGTTGCGGAGTTCTAAAGGAAGGCTAACCGGCCAACCCGCAATCATGCCCTGCCGACAAATAGCTTCGGATTTCAGGCGTGCTTATTCAAACCAGTAGTTGAAGATGCTTGACCCTCAATGCTGACAACTGGTGGGGATTCTGCTTCCTGTGGCATCGGTATACCAGGGCGCGCTGAACTTGGAGCACCGGGAGTGGAGTTCATGTCCTTTAAGTCGGCTGGCATATCAGCACCAAACATGATGGCTGCACGATAGGCTTCTATCTCGCGCGGGGTCGGTAGGCTCACACTCACGCGGCCAACCGAATCGCGGAACTCAATCACCACCATGCCTAGATCACGATCAATTCGCATGCGAGGGTTGGCGGGCCCAACCTCCGGCGAGGCAGCCGGTGGGGCGGCCCCTGTAGGGCGCTCAGCACCAACCGACCCCGAAGATGGGCGGAAGGCATCTTTCATCAGAGCTTGGGGCGCTAGCAATTGATTGATCATGTCTATAAACTCCGAGCAGATAGTCGCAAACATTCAACGTCAAAGTCAAGAAGTTTGTTAATTTCACTGCGAAAATCCTGACAAATTCAGTTAGAATCGCTAGAAGTTATCCATGAGGGTGATCAACAGGGGGCTCAATCGCTCAAAGATTGAGCATAATGACAGCCATGAAACTTAATTTCCACGCTGATGGGCGCCCAATCCCGATCCTGGAGGTTGGAGACCTTGTGCGGCTGACCCGTGCCGAGGCCGGCCCTGCCCCAACGGCTCAGGCCGGGGAATGGGGAAAAATTCGCCGCATCACAGAACGGGGTAGCCTGGATATCGTGTTTGCAGGCTATTCGCGCCCGCGTGGCGCGACGCTGGCCATGGTGAGCGATTTTCCGGCGATCAATGTTATCCCCTGCGACCATCGCGGCTTGGCACTGGAGTTGCCGAAATGGTCCAATTGGCGGCATTCGAACGACAGCGGGTTCAGCTCTCGCAAAGATAGGATCTGACAGCGCCCAAAAGCGGAAGCCAGTCCTGGGTGCGCCGCAGAATGGCAGGGCCGGAAACCAGCCCCGCCTTACCCCCTTACGCCGCCATCAGCGGCTTGCGAGAAGCGCAGAATTCCTCCACCGCCGCTATATAGCGGTCGAGTTCAGCGTCACCCACCGGCAGGCTGAGCGCTACCATCCCACGCCGCGCGATGTAGATCCCGGCCTTCATCATATCCAGGAAGAACAGCTCTCTCAGCCCATCTTCCTGCGCGCTCGCAGTATAGGGCCGCAGTATCTGGCCAAGGCGGAAATGCGGCTGCACCATGCTGCCAATGCCGGTGAATTGCATGGCCACACTATGCTTGGCGCAAATCGCATTCAGCGCATCGCGCAGCCCATCGCCGCGCTTGCGCAGCGCCTCTGCCGCACTGTCATCAAAAATCTCGCCCATGGCCAGCATACCAGCGGACATGGAAAGGACGTTATTGTTGAAGGTCCCCGAATGCACCAAGGCGCCGGGCTTGTGTGAGTCAAACACCGACATGACATCCGCCCGCCCGCCAAAGGCGCCGAAGGACATGCCGCCCGCGATGTATTTGCCCAGCGTTACCAGATCAGGCGTGATGCCATGCAGCTTTTGCAGACCGCCCGCGGTGTGCCGGCTGGTCATGACCTCATCGAAAATCAGCATGGCGCCCACTTCGCGCGTGGCGTCCCGCAGCCCGGCCAGAAATTCTCGGCTGGCGGGGATGCAACCGCCGCTGCCCATCATGGGTTCCAGCAGCACGGCAGCCAGATCGGCGGCGTGTTCACGGATCAGCGCCAGCGTGCCGGGCAGGTCGTTATATTCGGCGAGTGTCACCGAAAATGGCGCATTCACCACGCTGCCACCCGTGACGAAGCTCATCACCCCGCCATGATAGCCACCGCGGAAGGCGATGATCTTGCTCCGCCCAGTATGCGCGCGCGCTGCCGCGACGGCCATCAGATTGGCTTCTGTGCCGCTATTGGTGAAGCGCACCAATTCCAAAGCCGGGAAGCGCGCACATAAAATAGCGGCAAGCTTCGCCTCATTCTCGCCGACTGAGGCCAGGCTGATGCCGTTCTGGATAACCTGATGCAGCATTGCCTGAATGCGCGGATCCGAATGGCCAAAAAGCCCCGCAGTATATTCGCCGCAAAGGTCCAGGTATTTGTTGCCGTCTATATCTTCCAGATAGCAGCCCTGCCCGCTTTTCATCGCCGTTGGATAGGGCGTGTAGAAAAGCGTGGTGCGCGTATTCCCGCCCGGCATGACAGCGCGTGCCGCCTCGTGCGCGGCGGCGCTTTGCGGGCGGGCCGTGGTATAAATATCCCGCGCTTCGGCCAGCGCAGCCTCTAAATCGGAATTGCGCGGCGGGGTCGCGGTATCAAGCGGCGGGGTCATGGCGGTTTCTCCCTATTGCCAGAGCCAGGACATCAGCATCCCGCCCTCAGTCCAAATCTTATTGGGGCCACGTTCCATGCCAAGCATCTTACCGGGGCCTCGATCAAAGACTTCACCATAATTGCCAACCTGGCGCACCACCTCATACGCCCAGGAAGCTGGCAGCCCCCAACCTGTGCCGACATTTTCCGTCAGCCCTAAAAAGCGACGAATTTTCGGGTCCTGGCTGGTCTCACGCGTTTGCGTCACATTGGCCTGGGTCAGGCCTAATTCTTCCGCCTGGATCAGGGCGAAGACCGCCCAACGTGTCAGTGCTGTCCATTCCTGATCGCCATTGCGCACCAGAACGCCATGCGGTTCCTTGAAGATAATGTCCGGCAGCAGGATCAAATCCTGCGGGTTCGGCGCTGCCACGCGATTGGCGGAAAGATTGATCATGTCATTGCTGATCGCATCGCAACGCCCGGCCAGAAAAGCCTGCAAAATCGTGGGCGGTGTATCATACGGGATGGTGGTGATGCGCAGGTTCTTCTGCCGCGCCCAGTCAGCCAGGTTCCGTTCGATTTCACTGCCCTGTGTGGCGCAGAAAGTGGCGCCATCAAGCTGTTCCGCGCGGGTGATATTGGCCGCGCGGCGCACCAGCACGCCCTGGCCGGTGAAAAAATGCGGCACCGTGATGTTGATGCCCAATTGGCTATCGCGGGCAAGCGTGAGCGCCGTGGTGCGCGTCAGCATATCCACCTCACCGGATTGCAGGGCGGTGAAGCGGTTTTGTGCCGTTGTGGGCACGAAGCGCACCTTTTCGGCATCGCCAAATACCGCGGCAGCCACGGCGCGGCAGATATCCGCGTCAAAGCCGCGCCATACCCCCTGGCTGTCGGGCTGGGACATGCCCGCCACCGCCCCGGAAACCCCGCAGCGCACATGGCCATTGCGCTTGATAGCATCGAGTGTCGCGCCCGCTTCAGCGGTAGGGGCGGTGAAAAGCCCCCAGGCCGCGACAGAAGCAGCCAGAAAACCACGCCAGAAACGGCGATGATCGATCATCTTCTCTTCCTCCTTGTTTCGCGTTGGGGGGCGGGTCAAAAACCGCCGAGGGTATGTCATCACAGATGGAAAAGCAGCCTAGTCACGTTACGCGGGCCCCCGCAAGCGCGCCGAAGCTTATCAACCGCCGCATTGGACCGGTGGTTTTGCACCCTCCGCGCCTGGGTGGCATAAGCGCCTCGTGCGGATTCTGTATCACCTTCCCCTCTCCCCCTATGCGCGCAAGGTAAGGCTTGCCTTGGCGGAAAAGCGCATTCCCTTCGATCTTCGGGTCGAAAGGGTGTGGGAGCGGCGCGAGGAGTTTCTTGCCATCAACCCCGCCTGCACTGTGCCTGTTTTGCAGGAAGAAAATGGCTTCTGCATCATCGATTCCTACGCCATTTGCGAATATCTGGATGAAGCCTATCCGGATATGCCGCTACTTGGCCGGTCACTCGGCGAAAGGGCGGAAATCCGCCGTCTGGTTGCCTGGTTTGATGGTAAGTTCCACCTGGAAGTCGGGCGGAACCTGCTGTTTGAAAAGCAGATGAAGCAGCTTCTGGGCCGCGGCAATCCGGATGCCGGGGCCATTCGCGCGGGCTATGCCAATTTGCGCCCACATCTGGATTACCTGGGCTGGCTCGCGGAAACGCGACCCTGGCTGGGCGGGAACGCTCTGTCACTCGCGGATTTGGCGGCAGCGGCACAACTTTCGGCGCTGGATTACCTGGGCGATGTGGATTGGGCGCTGAATGATGCCGCCAAGGATTGGTATGCGCGGGTGAAATCCCGCCCATCCTTCCGCCCCTTATTGCAAGACCGGATCAGCGGCCTGATCCCGCCCGAGCATTACGCCAATTTGGATTTTTGACGCGCTTCGCTTCAACATAACACGAGGCTAATTGACCTGCTGGGCAAGTGTTCCGAGGAGCCTTGCCATGACTGCCGGACCCATGCCGGCCCGCGAAGCGGCCTTCCTGAGCAACACCAAAACCACCCAGACAGCGCATGCTGATGGCTATTCTCAGACAGGCTGCTAGCGTCGCAGCCATAAAAAAACACGCGCCCTAGAAAGGGCGCGTGTTCTTCAAAACCTGGCCTAAACCGATTTCAGTGTTCGACGTCAGCCCAAACCTTGCGCTTCACCGCATAGGTCAACCCCGCCAGAATGGTCAGGAAGATGATGATCTTCACGCCCAAGGCCCGGCGCTGTTCAAGTTCAGGCTCAGCAGCCCATTGCAGGAAGGTGCTGACATCGCGCGCCATCTGTTCAACGGTGGCCGAGGTGCCATCGGCAAATTCAACCTGATCTGGGTTGAGCGGCGCGCCCATGGCGATGGCGTAGCCAGGGAAGTACTTGTTGTAATGCGCTCCGTCAGCCAAAACGAAGCCAGGGGGCGGATCCTCATAGCCTGTCAGCAGCGCAAGAAGATAATTCGCGCCACCCGCCCGCGCCTTGGTCATGACCGAAAGATCGGGCGGAGCTTTGCCGTTATTCGCCGCCGCCGCCGCCGCTTCATTCGCAAAGGGGCGACGGAAGCGATCAGATGGCCGGCCCGGACGTTCGAACATCTGGCCTTCATCATTCGGGCCATCAACGATCTGAAACTGGGCCGCGATGGCTTCCACCTGTGCCTCTGTCAGCCCCAATTCGCGCAAATTGCGATAGGAAACCAGACGCATCGAATGGCAGGCAGAGCAGACTTCCTTGTAAACCTGGAAGCCACGCTGCGCGCTGGCGCGATCATAGGTGCCGAACATCCTGTCAAAGGAGAATTTCGCATCGGGGATGGCAATCGCCTCCCCCGCCGCGTGGGCAGGGGCGGCGGCGAAAAGGCTGATGGCCAGGGCCAGAGCCTTGAAGGAGTTGCGCAACATGATTAGGCCTTCTCCATCGGCTTGGCAGCGGCGCCCGCAGGCAGCGGCCCCCCACCCAAGACCGGGCGGGATATGCTTTCCGGCAGCGGGAGCGGACGCTCCAACCGGGCAAGCAGCGGTAGGATCACCAGGAAATACGCGAAGTAATAAGCGGTTGCGATCCGCGCGATCAGCACATAATGGCCTTCCGCCGGCTTGCCACCAACCCAGAGCAGGACCAGGAAATTCACCGCCCAAAGCAGGAAGAACGGGCGCGCGAGTGGGCGGAACCGCATGGACCGCACCGGGGAACGATCAAGCCAAGGCAGCACGAACCAAATCAGGATCGAGCCAAACATCAGCAGCACGCCGCCAAGCTTGTCCGGCACCGCACGCAGGATCGCGTAATAGGGCAGGAAGTACCATTCCGGCACGATATGCGGCGGCGTCACCAGCGGATTGGCCGGAATGTAATTATCCGGATGGCCCAGATAATTCGGCGCAAAAAACACCAGCACCGCGAAGACGATGAAATACACCACCAGCCCCACGCTATCCTTCGCCGTGTAATACGGGTGGAAGGGCAGGGTATCCTGCGGCCCCTTGGGTTCGATCCCAAGCGGGTTGTTGGACCCGGTGATGTGCAGCGCGGCCACATGCAGAAAGACCACGCCAAAGATTACGAAGGGCAGCAGGTAATGCAGGCTGAAGAAGCGGTTGAGTGTGGGATTGTCCACGCTAAGACCGCCCCAAAGCAGTTGCACGATAAATTCACCCACCACAGGAAAGGCGCTGAAAAGATTGGTGATCACGGTGGCGCCCCAGAAAGACATCTGACCCCAGGGCAGCACATAACCCATGAAGGCGGTCGCCATCATCAGCAGGAAGATCACCACGCCCAAAATCCACAGCAATTCGCGCGGCGCCTTGTAGGAACCGTAATACATGCCGCGGAAGATGTGGATATAGACCACGATGAAGAACATGCTGGCGCCGTTCATGTGGACATACCGGATCAGCCAGCCTGCATTCACATCGCGCATGATGCGTTCGACGCTGTCGAAGGCAAGGCTGGTATTCGCGACATAATGCATGGACAGGAAAATACCCGTCGCGATCATGATCATCAGCGTGACCATGGCCAGCGCACCGAAATTCCAAAAGTAATTGAAATTCTTCGGCGTTGGGAAGGTTCCGTATTCCTTCTGCATCATGGTGAAAACCGGCAGGCGCTGATCTACCCAGCGCACCACCGGGTTCTTGAATTCGCTATTATGCAACCCGATTGACATGTTTGCTTATCCTCAACCGATTCTGACTTTGGTGTCGGATGTGAAGGCGTATTGCGGAACGTCAAGGTTTCTTGGCGCAGGACCTTTGCGAATTCTGCCTGACGTGTCGTAATGGCTGCCATGGCAGGGGCAGAACCAGCCGCCGTAATCGCCGCGCGCATCGGTGGTCCTTTGGCCAGTCGGGACGCAACCCAAATGCGTGCAAATGCCGACCAGGATAAGCCACTGATCCTTCTGAACGCGGGATTGGTCGGTCGCCGGATCGGGCAGGGAATTGGTCGGCACGGCGCGGGCTTCCTGGATTTCCTTGGCCGTGCGGTTGCGCACGAACACCGGCTTGCCGCGCCACATCACCGTGATGGCCTGGCCTTCCGTAATCGGGGCCAGATCCACATCGGTGTTCGCCAGCGCCAGCGTATCCTTCGCCGGTTGCAGGGATGCGATGAAGGGCCAGGCAATGGCGCCAACACCGACCGCAGCGAAAGCGCCGGTCACGAGTTTCAAAAAGTCACGCCGCGGTGCGCCATCGGGCGCCGCATGAGCGATATTAGCCATCCTCACCATCCCTTTGCAGCGGGGAACCCTCTTGCCGAGGGCTTCACTTCGCCGCACGATTTAGGCCAGCACCCCTGGGGTGCCAAGATCACAACGAAACGGTGGCGCCGGAGTTTCGGCCCCGCCAAGACGCGGTTCTTATAATAGGTGGGTTTGCAAGGTGTAAATGCGCCCCCGTGTAACATTGGAAGCCTGCCATGGAAAAAACTGCCGCCGGCCCTCAGGGCCACCCCTTTGTGGCCCCCGCCCGCGCCTGGTTCGAGGAATTGCGGGACCGGCTTTGCGCCGCCTTTGAAGCGATTGAGGATGATCTGGCCCAAGGCCCGCATACCGGCCTGCCGCCTGGGCGATTCGCCCGCACCGCCTGGGAAAGGCCGGAAGGGGGCGGGGGGGTCATATCCGTCATGAAGGGACGGGTTTTCGAAAAAGTGGGGGTGAATGTCTCCACGGTGTTTGGCGAATTCTCCCCCGAATTCCGCAAGCAAATCCCGGGCGCCGAGGAAGACCCGCGCTTTTTGGCGACAGGTGTGTCGCTGGTGGCACATATGCAAAACCCGCGCGTGCCGGCGGCGCATATGAATACGCGCTTCATCGTGACCCGGAATGCCTGGTTCGGTGGCGGGGGGGACCTGACGCCCATGACGCCCGAAGCACCGGAAGCCCAAGCCGATGCGGCGGATTTCCACGCGGCCTTCAAGGGCGCCTGCGACAAGCATGACGAAACCTACTACCCGCGCTTCAAGAAATGGTGCGATGAGTATTTCTTTCTGCCCCATCGCGGGGAACCGCGCGGGCTGGGCGGCATTTTCTACGATTGGCTGGGCGACCGCACGCCGGGCAAGGGGATTGATGCGGATTTCACTTTCACCCGCGATGTTGGGCTGGCCTTCCTGCAATCCTATCCCGCCATTATCCGCAAGCGGATGCATGAAGCCTGGACCGAGGCGGAGCGCGAGCATCAGCTGATCCGCCGCGGGCGCTATGTGGAATTCAACCTGCTGCATGACCGGGGTACGATTTTCGGCCTGAAAACTGGGGGCAATGTGGAGGCCATCCTGATGTCTATGCCACCAGCGGTGAAGTGGCCGTGAGACGGTTAGTGCGTGTCCCGAGCCGCCAAGTGAGGCCACTTGGCGCGGGCATGCTCTACCCCACCTCCATCGGCAGGCTTTCATCCTTCGCCCATTCATTCATGGAAGCGTCATAAACCGCGATATCCTCATGCCCCAATTGATGCAGCAGGAAGGCATCAAGCGTCGCTGCAATGCCGCCGCCGCAATAAATCAGCTTGCGCTTGCCCTTATCCGCGCCAACCGCGGCGAAGGCCGCAGCCACCTGGTCCGGCGCCTTTAGTCTGAAGTTGCCCGCTTCAAACAACGACGCCGCCGGCAGATTGACGCTGCCCGGAATACGCCCCGGCCGGCCATAGCGCGGATTTGCCCCGCTATGCAGATCAGGCGCCAGCGCATTGATGGAACATGTGGCGCCATCACCAATCGCGGCCAGCATCTCATCGCGCCCCACAAACAAACCAGGCCGCAGTTTGGCTTGCAGCGTCGTGGGGGCATAACGCGTCTCAGTGGTGGAAATCGCGCGACCTTCCGCCATCCAGGCATCAATCCCGCCATCCAATATCGCGGCATTGTCAAAGCCAATCGCGCGCATCATCCACCAAACGCGCGTCGCCCATTGCGGTGTCTTGCGGGAATAGAGCACCACGCGCGTGCCATCCCCAATGCCACACGCCGCAAGCCGCGCTGCCAGATCATCCGGCGTTGGCATGGTGAAGTTAAAGCGGCTGGTGCGGTCCGAAAGTTCGGCTTGCAGATCAAGAAACCCCGCGCCGGGAATATGGCCGGCATCGTAATCAGCCCGCCCGCTTTCGATGCGATAAGGCCGACCTGTGCCGGCTTCATATAGTAGATAGGTGGTGCAATCGAACAAGCGCAGCGTCGGGTCACTTAGATTGGCCGCAAGCCATGCGGTGCTGACAATCGCCTCTGGGTGCGCATAAGCGGCCATGGGTTCCTCCTGAATTTGTGACACCAAGCCTGCACTGATAGCGGCGCGAACCGCAAGCGCAGATCACGCAAGCAAGCGATGGATCGTCACGTCGCGCACCTCGCGATCTTCCAATTCGCGCGTGGTCGGCACGCTGTAGCGCGCAATCGGCGCCAGCCCCGCTTTCGGCAAATAGGCGCGGCCCGGATCGGCGATCAGCACCTCTGCCCCCGCCGCCACCAGGCCACGCAGCCAGGGCAGGATAAGCGCTGTCATAGGCGCTTCGTAGCAGACATCGCCGGCGAAAATAACATCCCAGCGGCAGGGTGCGCCCACCACATCGCCAGGCGGGGTTGCGACGGCGACGCCATTCAACGCTGCATTCAGCCGCACGGCGGCCAGCGCCAAGGGGTCAATTTCGGCGGCTTCCACCAAAGCGGCGCCCGCTTGCGCGGCGGCAATGGCGGCAATGCCGCAGCCGGCGGCGAAATCCAGCACGCGCTTGCCGGCCACCAGCTTAGGATCATCCAGCACCGCCCGCGCCAGGGCTTGCCCGCCCGGCCAGGCGAAGGCCCAGAAGGGCGGTTCAATGTTTTGTTCGGCCAACCAAGCCTCGGTCGCTTGCCAGATTGGCGTGATCTCAGTCGCCAAATGCAGCGCGATTTCCGGCACCAAGGGCGCGCGTGCAATCATCGTTTGCGAGGCAACGAATTCCTCCGGCGTCACAGCCGGCCCAGCAGGAATGCCGCGGCAATGGCAAGCCCGACATCTCGATTGGCCTTGAACAGGCGAAGGCAAAGCGCGGGGTCAGCGATATCAAGCTGTATCACCTGCCGCGCCAACATCGCCCCCGGAAGCGCGAGCCCCAGCAAATACCAAGGCGCCAGCCCCGCCAGCCACCCGGCAAGCACCAGCAAGCCCATCGTCAGCCCGTAGCAAAGGATCAGAAAGGGCCGGGTTTTCTCTCCAAGCCGCAACGCGGAGGAACGAATTCCGACCAGCGCATCATCTTCCCGGTCCTGATGCGCATAGATCGTGTCATAGCCCAAGATCCAGAAAAACCCCGCGGCCCACAGCGCCAAAGCCGCGCCATCCAGCCCGCCCATCGCCGCCGCATATCCCATGGGCGCGGCCCAGGAAAATATCACCCCAAGCACCGCCTGCGGCCAATCCGTTACACGCTTGGCCAGCGGATAAAGCACCACCGGCAGCAGCGATGCCACGCCAAGCCACTGCGCCGCGCGGTTCAATTGCAGCAGGATCAACAACGCCGCCGCCAGCACCAGCGCCAAAAACACTAAAGCATGCCGAGCTCGTAGCGCCCCGGAAGCGAGTGGCCGCCCCGCCGTGCGCTCCACCTGCCGGTCCAAATCCCGATCCCATAAATCATTCACGACGCAGCCCGCGCCGCGCATCAGCATCGCCCCCAGGCCGAACAAGGCGGTCAGCCACAACCCTTGGCGCCAATCCGGCGCCACCATGGCAAAGGCCCAAAGCCCCGGCAGAAACAGCAGCCAGGACCCGATGGGCCGATCCAGGCGCATCAGCAGCGCATAGGGGCGCCAAGCTTGCGGCAGGCGCGCCACCCAGCCGCCACTACGGATATCGGTATGGCCACTCATGGGGCTATAAGGGGCATGGAAACCCGCCATGTCCACCCCGCGCCTTCATCTTGAAACCCACCTCGCCGCCGGCCTTGAGATCGAGGCTGAGCCCGGGCAGGCGCATCATTTGGGCGCCGTGCTACGCCGTGGCCCCGGCGATGCCGTGGCAGTCTTCAATGCGCGGGATGGCGAATGGGCTGGGCGGATCACGGCTCTCCGCAAGGATCGTTGCCGCATCGCGCTGGAAACCCAAAGCCGCGCGCCCCAGCCGGAACCTGATCTCCGCCTGATGGTCGCCGCGCTGAAGCGCGATGCCATGGAATGGTTGGTGGAAAAAGCGACCGAACTTGGTGTTGCCGCCATTCATCCCGTCCTCACGCGCCGGTCTGTCGCGGATCGGGTAAACCAGGCGCGGCTTGCCGCCATTGCTCGCGGCGCGGCGGAACAATGTGAAAGATTAAGCCTGCCCGTGATCCACGCAGCCATGCCCCTGCATGCTGCGCTGGCCGTCTGGGATGGCGTGCCGCTTTTTATCGCAGCTGAGCGCGCCGATGCGCCCGCCCTTCCGCAAGCGCTATCTGGGCAGCGCCTGCCGCTTGGCCTATTGATCGGCCCGGAAGGTGGCTTTGACCGCGCCGAACTTGACGCCGCCCAAAGCTACCCCTTTGTTAAGCCCATCGGCCTTGGCCCCCGCATCCTGCGGGCGGAAACGGCGGCGGTTGCGGGGCTTTCGGTCCTCGCCGCCCTGGCGGGTGACTGGTCCTGATTATGTTTCGCGTCGTCCCGGCGGCGCCCCTGGAAGGTTTTGATGTCCAATCCCGGCGAGTCCGATCCCACGCCCATCACCTCCACCCGCCAAATGGCGGAATGGTTCGCCGCCGGCTGTAAGCCCAAATCCGCCTGGCGCATCGGTACCGAGCATGAAAAATTCGGCTTCCGCCTGACGGATTATGCCCCGCCGCCCTACGAACCGCAGGGCATTCGCGCCATGCTGGAAGGGCTGATGGCGAAGGGCTGGGAGCCGATACTCGATCGCGGCAACCCGATTGGCCTGAAGCGCGGCGCCGCTTCCGTCAGCCTGGAACCAGGCGGGCAGTTTGAGCTTTCTGGCGCGCCCTTGGCGAATATGCATGAAGTGGCTGCCGAGCTTTTCGAACATTTGGACGATGTGCGCGAAGTCGCCGCGCCCTTGGGCCTGGGCTTTGCGCCTATTGGCTTTCATCCGTTGGCGAAGCGCGAAGATATGCCCTGGATGCCGAAGGGTCGCTACGAGATCATGCGCCAATATATGCCGCGCGTCGGCGCCATGGGCCTTGATATGATGCTGCGCACCTGCACGGTGCAGGTGAACCTCGATTTCGGCGATGAAGCGGATATGGTGGAAAAGCTTCGCGTCTGCCTTGCGCTGCAACCGCTGGCGACCGCGCTATTTGGCAATTCGCCGATTTCTGAGGGCAAGAAGAACGGCTATCGCAGCCTCCGCGCCCGGGTCTGGACAGATACGGACCCGGACCGCACCGGCATTCCCGCCGTGGTGTTTGAAGATGGCTTCGGCTTTGAACGCTTTGCCGAATGGGTGCTGGATGTGCCCATGTATTTCATCATGCGCGATGGCCAATGGCTGGATGCGGCGGGGCAGAGCTTCCGTGCCTTCTTGAATGGCAAGGCAGAAAAACTCGCCGGGCAATCTGCCACCATGGGCGATTGGGCGGATCATGTGACGACGGTATTCACCGATGTGCGGTTGAAACGCTTTCTGGAAATGCGCGGCGCGGATGCGGGGGCACCTTCCATGCTGAATGCGCTGCCGGCCTTTTGGGTGGGCTTGATCTATGATGACGCCGCGCAAAAGGCAGCGCGCGCGCTGACGCGCGGTTGGAGTGTCGCGGAAATCCGCGCGCTGCGTGAAGCCGTGCCACGAGAGGGCCTGACCGCCACCATCCAGGGCCGGTCGCTCCGCGATGTGGGCCGCGACGTCCTGGCGATTGCGCGTGATGGGATGAATGCGCGCGGGCTGGAAGAAGCGCTGTTTCTTGACCCGCTTGATGCAATTTTAGCCACAGGTGAAACCCAGGCGGATCGTTGGCTTCAACGATTTGATAAGATTTGGCATGGCGATGCGCGCATGATGCTGCGGGAAGCGGCGATTTAGGGGGGGTACCACAAAACCCCCACAATTTATTCAGAGCCGCGCAGGTGAACCATGACAAGCCAAGCCAAAGCTTGAGGGCTAAGCAAAATACGAAAAATCGGTATTGTTAGACGAATGGGCCACCGCGCTCTAAGCCCACCAGGGGTAGATAACGCCCAAAAGACAAAGCGTTCCGGTCATGACACTACGCTGAGGCGAAAGCCTCAAAGCTAGAAATAGTGTCTAAATCAGGGCCTTACGGCACCCTGCGCCAGAGCCACGAGAGGCGCCAGAACCAACAGAGCGCTGAAAAACGCAAACACAACGGACTTCATGGAACAACTCCTCAAGGGAACTTACCCTATTTACCTGCCACGCCTGCAGCAAAAAGTCAAGAACTTTCAACCTGGCAAATTCAACAACCTCGCCTGTAAAAAGCTATTTGAAAAGTTTTTCTCTTGTGAAATCAACAACTTATAATCCAATCGCCCCCGCCCGGACGCGGCTCTAGCGTGGTGTCTCCGCAGAGAAGCGGCGCGCAGTTTCGAGAATGGGCCGGAAGGGATAGTTTTGAAACAGGTTTGTCAGGTCCCTGCGATCCCCCCCTTCCTGTGCTTCGCGCCATTTAGCTTGTGCTGCCTCTAACTCGTGCAAGCCCATGCGTAGGGTATTCTCGGCCTCCTTCTGCAATTCCCGAGCCTGCTCACGCGACACAACAGGCTCTGCTGCCCAGGCGCGAGCAACGCGCGCATAGGTAATTTGGAAAACAGCACCCCAAGCCTGACTGTCATAGGGCTTAAGGTTGGCTGGGAAGCAAGCAAGGTCGGCGTCCCTTAGCGCGGTAGCCAGGCGCATATGATGGGCTTTCAGACGGTTTGCGGGATCAGGGTTGTCAACCACAGCGAGCAGCATACGCGCTAATAAAGATGCGCGTGTAAGGAAGAGGCTGGCATCCAAACCTAATGGGTCAGGACTATCATGAATTTTTGGGCAGGCACTTCCATTGCTTCGAACTGTCGTACGCGCATAATGTTCCAGGCGCGGCAAGCCGGGAAGGGCCTCGAACTCCCCAACAGCTACCTCAAGCGCAGCACGCGCCGAAGCTGGTTCGGGACGGCCAAAGGTGCTGGGCAGAATTATTACAAGTTCGATCAGCGTGCGTACACGCAACCAAGCCAAGGTCACATCTGGCTTGTCAGGCGCCAGTGTATTCCGTTTATCAGCCAGCCAGTTGGTCAGCAACCTTGCCGACATGCTTGGTTCCTTATAGGCGGCACCCAACCAGGCGGCTGCCAGCGTGATATAGGGCGCAGATCTTGTCTCATTCCAGACACCATCGAGTCGGTTCTGTCGCCCCTTATCTTCGGACTGTTTATCGGCACTAGACGCTGGATCAGGCTGTGCTGGTGATCCTTGGGAACTTTGGCACTTGTTATTCTCTCCACTTTGAAATCCATCCATATAGAGTCCCATATCATTCTGCAGCCTCACTTCGTTCATGTGCAAAGTATGTAATAACTTACTCGCATGGTCCGAGGATCCGCCGCTTTGTCGTTCCCTTATCGCGCGCTCTAAGACCACAAACGCGAGCGGAACATCAACACCGGCAATCGCGACCAAGCGAGTATCATTGCTTTTCCTTATATAATTATCTAGACAAAGAACCGTGCTTCTAAACATACCCAAAAATCGTCTATATTCTTGGAAAACATTATCTTGGATTGTCAGATTTTGATTTGGTTCCGCCAACCGCCGGATGATTTCATAGTCTCGTTGGATCATGTTTCTCTTTTCGTCTGGGTCGGTAAGGTCGAGCAGCGCTGCGATGTTGGGAAAGGCTTGGTCCTGTCTCTCGCCATTGGTCGTTAGCGATTGACTCGGCAAAATCTCATCTCGCTTGCTCGCCCGTTCCAATGGCTGTAGCGATACCTTCATCCCACCCGCTTCCAAACCGACAATGCGCTCCAGCACCCCATCTCGTGACAGAAGTGCAACCGCGAGGAACAAGGCGGCGGGCAGAACGACAATTGCTGAATTTTTTAACGCCCCCTCCGATTCAGCACTCATCTCTTGGGTACGTCGAAAACCCTCATAAAGTATGATACCTGCCAATGCACCGCCGATAAGTTCGGCCGACTGATAATTTTCAAGTGAGCTGAGCGTCCTTATCACGGCTGCAATTGCGTCCTTGGAATGGGCCTCACGCGCATTGATCCAGGCAGCCAGTAAGGCCCAGAAAAGCGATACCCCTCCAACCACAATGGCGGCCCAAAAACAGGGCAATAAACTAACCATTCCGCCATCGTGCTTGGTACGACGGCCAAACCATCGAGCTAGAATAAACACTAAACTGGCCGCAAGGAAAAATAGCGCCACGTGAACCTCTCCTCAAGAACCTGAAACGCAAGCAAAACAAGGCTTCTTGTTGTTAACTCGTTTGTCAAGCAATAATTAATCATAATCCCTTCCGGCAGCCGTGCCACGAGAGGGCCAGACAGCAACCATCCAGGGCGGGTCGCTCCGCGATGTGGGCCGCGATGTGCTGGCGATTGCGCGTGATGGGATGAATGCGCGCGGGCTGGAAGAAGCGCTGTTTCTTGACCCGCTTGATGTAATTTTAGCCACAGGAGAAACCCAGGCAGATCGTTGGCTTCAACGATTTGATAAGATTTGGCATGGCGATGCGCGCATGATGCTGCGGGAGGCGGCAATCTAGCTAATTTTTGCGCAGAGCGTGCGCGTGCCACAAAACTGAAACCCTTCTTTCATCACCTTCAGCGATGATGCCTTACTTTCGCTGGAGGATTTTCTATGGCTGTTACCGCGCGTCGTTTATCGGGGTTGCGCCCCCGCTTGCTCATGCTGGGTCTTTTGCCGGCGATTTTCGCTGGCTTGCTGGCCGCCACCGGCGCCTTCTGGGCGGTCAAGAATGACCATCAGGCGCAGATGCAGCAGGCCCTGACCCGCGCCGTTGGACTGGCAGAACGTGATTTGCATGACGCCGCGCAGCGCATGGCCGGCTACACGGCAAGCTTCGCGCAACGCCCAGACCTGATTGCTGCACTCGCGGCGGGTGATGCCGCCGCACTGCGCAACATACTAGTTCCTGGATTTGCAGCCATGCGCGCGGTGGACCCGACGGTTTCAGTGCTTGAAGTCACGAATAAATCAGGCCGCGTGATCATGCGCGGGCATGATCCGAATCGTGTGGGTGATGACAAATCACGCCTGCCGGATGTGGCTTCCGCGCTGATGGGTACTGGAAAGTTGGGCAGTGAAGTTTCGCCTTCATCCGGCCAGTTCGCGACCGGCGCGGCGCTGCCAGTGAAGGATCAATCCGGCCAGATTATTGGCACACTGAAGGTTGCAACACGCCTGACGCCCGCTGTGGTCGCGGAACTTGGCCAAGTGGTGGGCGGTGAGGCGGCGCTGTTTGGCGCGGGCCGCCTGGTGACCTCCACCGTCGAAGGGCTTACCATTGATGCACTGCCCGAAGCGGTGCTTACAGCGCAGCGCGATGGCCAAGCGATCAGTGGCCTTGATCTTGTGCTGCCTGGGCGCGGCGCGCATGTGCTGGCGGTGCAGCCGCTCCGGGATTTGAGCGGCAATGCCGCTGGCGCCATGATGATCGCCCTGCCGCGCGCGACTTTCGATGCGGCGATGGATAAGGTGCTGTCCATCATCGGTTTTGCCGCGCTTGCGGTACTTGGCATCACCATTCCGGTGGCGCTGATTGCGGCGCGGCGCATCGCCAATCCGCTGAGCGACTTGGCCGGTGCCATGGGCCGTTTGGCCAAAGGCGATACCGCGCTGGAAATTCCAGGCCGTGGACGCAGTGATGAGGTCGGCAGCATGGCCGAAGCGCTGGAGAAATTCCGCGAGCAAGCGGAAGCCAATGCCGCCTTTGAAGCCAACGCCGCCATTGAACGCGCGGCGCGGGATCGGCGCCAGGCCATGGTGGAAAGCCTGACGCAGGAATTTGGTGGCTCGGTGGCGTCCATCATGGATCGGCTGCGCGATTCTGCCGGCGGCATGCGTGACGCCTCGATCTCCATGGCCTCGGCCACGGAACAAACTCGCAATCGCGTGGCCGATACCGCGGATGGGGCGCAGCTGAATTCAAGCAATCTTGCAGCAGTTGCCGCCGCTACCGAGGAAATGACCGCGTCAGTCACCGAAATCTCGCGCCAGGTGGCGGAAGCGGCACGCGCGGCGCAGGACGCAGTGGAACGCGCCCATGCCACGGGTGCCACCGTGCAAGGCTTGGCAGAATCGGCCAATCAGATTGGCGATGTGGTGCGCCTGATCACGGATATCGCCCGGCAGACCAACCTACTGGCGCTGAACGCCACCATCGAAGCGGCGCGTGCTGGTGATGCCGGCAAGGGCTTCGCGGTTGTGGCATCCGAAGTAAAGACCCTTGCTGCGCAAACTGCGCGTGCGACGGAACAAATCAGCGCGCAGATCAGCGCCATTCAGGCTGCCAGCGGCGACGCGGTGGGCGCGGTTCAGGAAGTGGCCAACGCCATTCAGCGCGTGAGTGGTGTGGCCAGTGCAATCGCCGCCGCCGTTGAAGAACAGGATGCGGTGACGCGCGACATCTCAGCCAGCGTACAATCTGTCGCCAAGCAAAATGACGAAGCCGCACACGCCATGCGGGAAGTTTCCGATGTTGCCGAAGGGGCGCGCACATCCAGCGGCACGGTGAAAGTGGCAGCCGAGACGGTTGCCGATGTCACGGGCCG
Source organism: uncultured Rhodospirillales bacterium (assembly GCA_903927465.1). Taxonomy (GTDB): domain Bacteria; phylum Pseudomonadota; class Alphaproteobacteria; order Acetobacterales; family Acetobacteraceae; genus Neoroseomonas. The sequence goes on from CAIYMY010000119.1 coordinate 18,725, forward strand.
GCTTGGTGAACAGGTGGATGGCTTCCTGACAGGCATGCGCACCGATTGGGAAAGGGTGGATGGCGCCGGCACGCCCATGCTGATCGCCACCAAGGGCGGCAAGGCGGAGGAAGCGGGGTTGATTGAAATCGCGCGTGACGGAGCGAGCCTGAAGAGTGATGGCGCCTTCACGCCCGGCATGATGGTGGAACTGGCCATGCCTGGTGCCGGCGCGGCCTTGCCAACGCGCGTGGTGCTGGCGGAAGGTGGGCGGCTTGGGCTTGCCTTCGCACAAAACGCCGAAAACATCGCGGCGGTGGATCGGTTGATCGCGGCAGTGCAGGCCGCGATCAAGGCCGCGGGGCAGGGGGTGAAGCGCGCGGCCTGACCAGACGCTCGAGCCATATTCGATCTGATGGAATCATCAGATCGAGTTTCTTGCTCCAGAAAACATCAGCTTCTCTAGGGTTTGGTGTGATCCTTCAAAACGGATCACACCAAAGCAGATCAGGCGCTTCCGTGAAGCCCCACCAGCACCAGCAATTTCCGCATGACACTCGGCAGGGCATGTGCTGCTTCCGCCGGTGCCAGCCATTCGCCCTCAGGCCGTTTGGCCCGCGCCGACAACCGCGCATGATAAAGCTGCATGGTCAGCGCGAAATGGGTGAAGACATGCCGCGCCTCACCATCCACTGGCTGCCAGGCAAGCGCGATGGGTGCTTGGGCCAAAGCCTCGGCCGCGGTCCAGGTAGTCTCCCGCCAGGAAGTGCCGGGGATTTCCAGCATGCCGCCCAAAAGCCCGCGCGGAGGGCGCCGCCTTAGCCAAACCTGGCCCTGCGCATCCGTCAGCAGAAAATGTACGCCATGGCGCGTGGGGCGCTCGGGCTTCGGCGCCTTGCGCGGCAGGGCTTCCGCCAAGCCGAGCTTTTGCGCCTTGCAGGCCTTCTGCCAGGGGCAAAGCGCACAGGCGGGTTTGCGCGGCGCGCAAATACCCGCCCCCAGATCAAACAAAGCCTGGGTGAAATCGCCAGGCCGGGTGCGGGCGGCCTTATCGGCCAGAAAACCCTGCGCCAGCGCATCAAGCCGGGGTTTGGCACCGGGCAGCGCTTCCTCCACCGCGAAGACCCGCGCGGTGACGCGTTCCACATTGCCATCCAGCGGCACCACGGGCGCATTGAAGGCAATGGCTGCGATGGCGGCGGCGGTATAGGGGCCAATGCCGGGCAGGGCGGCCAAGCCCTCACGCGTTTCTGGAAAGCCGCCCAAGGCCAGGATCTGCCGCGCCGCCGCATGCAGATTGCGCGCCCGCGCATAATAGCCAAGCCCGGCCCATTCCGCCGCCACATCCTCCCACGGCGCTGCGGCCAGGCTGGCCAAATCGGGGAAGCGCGCCAGAAAACGCGCGAATCGCGGCCCTACTGTTGCCACCGTGGTCTGTTGCAACATGATCTCTGAAAGCCACACGTGATAGGGTTCCGCCCGCTCCCCAGGCGGGGCGCGCCATGGCAGGATGCGGCGGTGCCTGTCATACCAGTGCAGCAGATCGGTGGCGGAAGGGGGTTTCACGGCATGTCCCGGAATGAGGAAGAAAGGCGGTTCTTTGGGGGGCCTAGACCCCTCGGCGCCCTGATTCCAGCCCTGACGCGCCCGGCCTTCAAACGCAAGAGCCCCGCCGCCGCGCAGATCATGGCGGATTGGACCGCCCTGGTCGGCCCGGCGCTGGCCGCCGTGACCCAACCGCTGCGGCTGACCGCCGGCAGCCTGACCATCGCCTGTTCCGGTCCGATTGCCATGGAACTCAGTCATTTGGCGCCAGAACTCATGGCCCGGATCAATGGCGGGCTGGGGCGCGTGGCGGTGGAGCAGCTGCGCTTCGTGCAGACCAATCAGCCGGCCCGGGCCGCGGCCAAACCCGCCCTGCCGCCCCGCCCCGTGGCGCTGCCCGCCCGAGTCGCCACCGCTTTGGACAGTTTACCCACAGGGGATTTGCGCGAGGCGCTGGAAAGATTGGCGCGCGGCGTCTATCGAAAACAAGGCTGAGGGGGCCGAGTCGCCCCGCAAGGCCAAATCGGCCCGCGCGCTTCCCCCCGAAAAGGCGCGCCGGTTCCGGAGGAGAAAAGTAATGCCTGATCGTCGTTTGCTATTGGCTGGATCGGCTGCTGTGGTTTTGGCTGGCGGTTTTGCCGCTTGGCGCTGGATGGCTGCGCCAACCGCGCCGGTCGCGACTGCGCCAACAACGCCCCCAGCCCCCGCCCCGGCGGCGCCTTCCGCACAACCTAGCCCAACCACTGCCGGCGGCTTGGATGAACGCAGCCTTGGCCGCGCCGATGCCCCTGTGACAGCAATTGAATATTTCTCCCTGACCTGCAGCCATTGTGGCGCCTTTCACCGCGATACTTGGCCGCGCGTGAAGCGCGAATTGGTGGAAACCGGGCGCGTGCGCATGGTGTTTCGTGACTTCCCGCTGGATGAAATCTCGTTGCGTGCTCACGCCGTGGCGCGCAGCTTCCCAGCCGATCGCTATGAACCTTTCGTCTCCGCGCTATTCGCCACGCAGGATCGCTGGGCCTATGCGCGCGGCGTGGATCACAAGGCGGAAATCGGTAAAATCGCCGCACTCGCCGGCATGAGCGCCGATACGTTCAACGCTGCCTGGGCGGATGACGCTTTGGCGCGCGCCATTTTGGAAGCGCGCCAGAAGGGGGAGGCAGAACATCAGGTAAGCGCCACCCCCACCTTCATCATCGGTGCGCAAAAGCTGCCCGGCGCGATTTCTTTTGAGCGCTTCGAAGCCGCGGTGCGGGAAGCGCCACCCCGCTAATGGAAGAAGCGGTCCCCCCCGCCCCGGCCGAAGCGGAAGTCAGCGCGCCCGAAGCTGAAGCCGTGCGCAGCGAAGACCAGGCGCGCGCTGCGCATAACGCCAAGCTGTCGCGCATTCGTATCGCCGGCTTCAAATCCTTCGCGGAAGCAACAACCGTTGAAGTGCTGCCAGGGCTGACGGGCATTGTCGGCCCCAATGGCTGCGGCAAATCCAATGTTGTTGAAGCGCTGCGCTGGGCCATGGGGGAAACCTCGCCCAAGGCGATGCGCGGCGGCGAAATGGATGATGTGATTTTCGCCGGCACCGCAACGCGCGCCGGGCGCAATGTCGCGGAAGTGATGCTGTTTCTGGAAGATGCTGCAGGGTTGGCGCCGTCACCCAATAACGACATCTCCGAATTGGAAGTGACGCGGCGGATTTCGCGTGGCGAGGGCAGTAATTTCCGCGTCAATGGCAAGGAACTGCGTGCGCGAGATGTGCAGACCATGTTCGCCGATATCGGTTCCGGCGCGCGGTCCTCAGCGCTTGTCAGCCAGGGCCGGGTTGCCGCGCTGATTCAGGCCAAGCCCGATGATCGGCGCGGCGTTTTGGAAGAAGCCGCCGGCATTGCCGGGCTGCGCACCCGCCGCCATGAAGCGGAATTGAAGCTGCGGCAGGCGGAAACCAATATGTCACGCGCCGAGGATTTGCTCGGCCAATTGGATGCGCAGCGCCAGGGGCTGCAACGCCAGGCGCGCCAGGCCAATCGCTATCGCAATATTTCGGGCCTGGTGCGGCAGGCGGAGGGCGAATGGCTCGCGCTGCTGGCGGCGCGCGCCAATACCGCGCTTTCCACCGCCGCAACCGCGCTGGAAGCCGCGCGCAGGGCGACCAGCGCGGCAGAACAGGAAGCCGAAGCTGCTGCGATTGCTTTGCATGAAGCCGAACAAGGGCTTGCCGCGCCGCGCACCGATGAAGCCGCCGCGCGCACGGCCCTGGAACGCCGCCGCGTTGAAGCGGAAGGCATGGAAGCGGAAGAAAGCCGCGCCCGCGCCGCACTTGAAGCCGCCGAAGCGCGCCTGGCCGAACTCCGCCAGGATCTGTCGCATGCTGAGGCTATGGCCCAGGATGCCGATGCCGCACGCGCGCGCATTACGGAAGAAGATTCAAGCCTGGTTGAACGCGAAGCCGCCCTGCCCGCGCGGCGTGACGCAGCCGCCGCAGCGCTTGCGGAGGCAAGTGAAGCGGTGCGCGATGCCGAACGCGCTGCCAATCACGCAACGGAGGCCGCTGCCGCAGGTGCGGCGCAATTGCAGGCCGCGGAAGCGGAATTGGCCGCGGCTGAAACACGGCTACGGCGCGCGCGCGAAGCCCATGCGGCGCTAAGTTCGGATCGTGATGCCGCAGAGGCGCGCGCGGTGACGGACGCAGAAAAGCAAGCCTCCGTGCAGCATGTTTCCGAGGCCGAAGCAGCTTTCGCAGCGGCGCGTGAAGCTTTGGAGCAGGCGGAAGCAACGCGTACCGAAGCCGTCGCCAAACACGCCGAAGCGCGCCGTACCGCCGAGGAAGCCAGCGCCGAAGCCACGCGCCGCGAAGCCGCGCTGCAGGCCGCTGATGACCGCCACCGGCGCATTGTCGCGCAATATGCAGCCCTTTCTGCCGAACGCGATGCTGCACTCGCGGAACGCATTCCTGAAGTCGCGCGCGATGCCGCGCATTCCTCCGCACGCTCGGCAGAAGCCGCGCTGATTGGCAGCGCGGCGCGGTTGACGGAAGCCGAAGCGGCACGCGCCACAGCATCTGAAGCTTTGGTGCAAGCGCGCCGCAATGCCGCCGAAGCGGGCGCCGCACGTGCGCGCATCGCCGCTGAAGTTGCGGCGCTGACAGAAGTGTTGGAAGCGCGCGGCACAGAATCCGCCCAACCCATTCTTGATCAGGTGCGGGTGCCGCCTGGCTTGGAAGCGGCGCTTGGCGCTGCTTTGGGTGAGGCTTTGGAAAGCCCATCTGATGCCTCTGCCGCGCGGCATTGGCGCAACTTGCCGCCGCTTGCTGTCGCGCAAGCTTTGCCTGATGGCGCGGTGCCGCTTTCGCGCCTGGTGGAAGCGCCGGCGGCTTTGGCGCGTGCGCTTTCGCAAGTGGGCTTGCTCGCGCGCGGCATGGATGGTGCAGCGCTGCAAGTGGGGCTCCGCCCTGGTCAGGCTTTGGTGACGGAAGAAGGCGCTGTCTGGCGCTGGGATGGCCATACGTATCACGCGGGCACACCCACGCCGGGTGCCGTGCGGCTTGCGCAACGCAATGCGCTGCGTGCGGCTGAAGCGCGGCTGGATCAGGCCGAAGTCACGGCGGCGGAGGCGGAAGCCGCGCGCATTGCCGCAGAAGCCGCAGAAGCGGAAGCCGCCAGCGCCGAAGCCGCCGCGCGCAATGCCCGCAGCGCCGCTGAAGTCGCGGCATCCGCCGCGCGTCGGGCTGAGGGTGAATTGGCCGCACGCGATGCCCGCGCCGAAAGCCGCATCGCGGCGCTTGAACCGCAATTGACGCGCCTTGCCGAAGACCGCGCCGAAGCCGATGCCACACGGGCCGAGGCAGAGGCGCTGTACACCACGCGCCCCGATATCGTGCTGCTGCGCCAGGCAGAACAAGCGGCAGCCCGCACAGAAGCCGAGGCGCGCAATGCTGAGGCCAATGCGCGTGAGGCGCGTCGTCGTGCTGAACTGGCGCTGGCTGAATCGCGCCAGCGTCAGGCGGCGCTGCTGAACCGTGCGTCTGAGGTGGAAAACCGCCTCGCCGCGCTTTCCCCGCAATTGGAACGCATCGGCGCGGAATTGGCCGAAGCGGAAGCCGCGCGCGGCGCAGCCGCGCAAGCGCGCGAAGCAGCACCTGATCTGGCGCAGCTTCGTGAAACTGTTGAAGCAGCGCGCGCCAATCTGGCGGAACAGCGCGCGGCTGAGGCTGCTTCGCGAGACGCGCAAGGCGCCTTGGCAGCTGAGGTTGGTTCCATCGCCGCGCGACGCGGCAGCCTTGCCAATGAAGCGAGCCTTTGGTCTGCGCGCGCCGAAGATGCCTCGGCCCGGGTTGCTGATCTGCGCCGACGCGATGCGGAAGCGGAGGCCGAGCGTGAGGCGCTGGCCGCCGCACCAGAAGCGGCAGCACTCCGCCGCGCTGAAGCCGCGCGGCTGCTGGAACAAGCAAGTGAGGCGCATGCAACCGCTGCCGCCGCACTCGCTGCCGCTGAACGGCGCGTGAGTGAAGGCAGCCAGGCGCGGCGCAGCGCTGACACGGGTTTTGCTTTGGCGCGTGAAGAACAAGTGCGCGCCCAAGCCGCGACGGAAGCGGCGGAAACCGCCTCGGCCGCTGTTGCCGCGCGCATTGGCGAACGCCTGGGCGAGGGTGCGGAATTGCCGCCGGCGCCTGAAGAACTTTCGGACATTGCGGAAGACAAGGCGCGGCGCAAGGTAGAACGCCTGGTGCGTGAGCGCGATGAAATGGGCCCGGTCAATCTGCGCGCGGATATCGAAATTGCGGAGATTGAAGAACGTATCGGCCAGATCACGCATGACCGTGATGAGGTGATGAATGCGATTGCCAAGCTGCGCGGTTCCATCGGCCATTTGAACCGCGAAGGCCGAGAGCGCCTGCGTGAGGTTTTTGACCGTGTGGACATTGAATTCCGCAGCCTGTTCACGCGGCTTTTTGGTGGTGGGCGTGCGCATCTGGCGCTCGTTGGTTCGGATGACCCGCTTGAAGCAGGGCTTGAGATTTACGCCGAACCGCCGGGCAAGAAGCTTTCCACCCTGTCGCTGCTATCCGGTGGCGAACAGGCATTGACGGCGCTGTCGCTGATCTTTGCCGTTTTCCGCTGCAACCCCGCGCCGGTTTGCGTGTTGGACGAAGTGGATGCGCCTTTGGATGACGCGAATGTGGAACGGCTATGCGATTTGCTCGATGCCATGGCCGCCGAAAGCGGCACGCGCTTTTTGATTGTGACGCACCATCCGCTGACCATGGGGCGGATGCACCGGCTTTACGGCGTGACGATGCAGGAACGCGGCGTGTCGCGCTTGCTGAGTGTTGATCTTGGCCGCGCAATTGAATTGGCCGAGACGTCGCTGTTGTAGTGGCGGCAAACCTGGTGGCGTTTTATCGCCAGGAAGCTTCCATCAAGCCGAGAGTGATTGTCACATTGCGCTTGCGCGAAGCGCCTGGCTCCAAAATTCCAATGGTAAGACTCTCATTTGGTTTTTTGCCTCGTACCAGTGCCAAGAAACCGTTCACTGTCGCTACCCTCCGCCCCTCAGCCTCAATGACCAAATCCCATTCTTTCACGCCAGCGCGTGCCGCAGGCGCATTTTGCGTAACTGTAGTGACAAAAAGCCCCTCGATTTCTGCAGGAAACAGACGATGATAATTCGGATGCTGCCGCGAAAGCTCGGACAAGATCATTCCCAAAAGGGGTGTCGCCGCGTTTTGGCGGCTGGTGAGCAGTTTGCGGATAGCCTCACTGGGGCTTGCAAATAGGAAACCGGCCGGCGCCTCGTTCTGCATCGTCCCGCCCACGAGAACTCCCAGAAGCGCCCCTTTAGTATCAAGAAAAGAGCCGCCGGAACTGCCGCGCGGCATGCTCGCCGCCAGAGTCATGACGGGAATGTAACCAATATCCCGGAAATGGGTGAAGGCGATGCCCTCGCCCGAAACCATCGCGCGAAGCCAGACCGGCTTTTGCATCGGCACTGGAGTGCCCATGTAAAACACGTCTGCACCTGGGCCGGGTAATTCCTCGGCCAAGGGTAGGAAGGGGTAGCCACCTTCACGTACTGGCAGGCGGAGCAGCGCCAAATCATGGCCCAAATCAACCGCAATTACCTCAGCGCCAAGCCTCTCAGCCGAGGTCGAAACGACTTCAATGCGCTTGCCCTTTTGGATGATCACATGTGCCGCCGTAATGGCGAAACCACCCGCATCAATCAGGGTACCGCTACCCCTTTGCTGACCATCTACCAGAATCATCAGGGACGCCGCCTTCAGGCGCGCAAATACACCGCCCTCAATTACCGCACTGCCATCAGCCGCAATCGCCCGCTTGCTGTTAAGTTGCGAAGCCCCTGCCAGCAAAGCGCCAGCCGCAAGCTGTAAGGCAAAATCTCGGCGGGGTAAGTTATTAGGCGCAACGGCAAGGCCAGAAGTGGAACGCCAAAAGCATTTGGACATTCGGCAGGTCCTCCCCATTTCTCAGCCGCAGAGGTATCCTGACGTTATTCGCGGGCTTTCTGCAACCAGAAGGTGTGAGCCCCCCGCGCATTCACCCCTCCGCCTTCGCCACCACCACCATGGCGGGCTTCAGCAGCGGGCCATTCTGCGTCCAGGCAGACCTCCAGCTTTGGATCACCGTCCCAGGCGCCACACCTCTCAGCGCGGGGTGTTCCGCCATAGCCTAGCGCTTCTCCGGGTCAAAGGGCTGGCCCCTGCGGTCAAGGAGGCACGCAAGGAAAAATCTAAACATATTGAACAAATTCCCGGCATTCCGCCAATAAGGCTTGCCCCGCAGCGCGGCTCCCCATAGGTTGCGCGCGTTCGGGGCGTGGCGCAGCCTGGCTAGCGCGCCTGTTTTGGGTACAGGAGGTCGGAGGTTCGAATCCTCTCGCCCCGACCATGTTTTCGAAAATCGACGCAGTTCGGTGGGTTGGGTGCCTCGTCAGGCAAGATTTTTGCCCGTTTACGGGCGAAAAATGGGCCCGGCAGGACTCGAACCTGCAACCAAACCGTTATGAGCGGTCCGCTCTGACCATTGAGCTACAGGCCCGTCAGCACTCTGATAGCGCCGAGACCGCCCCGAAATCAAACCCGCTTCGCTTCCCCCGCCAAGCGCGCCAGCACGCGCAGCAAATCCCGCGCCCGCTTTACCCGTTCCGCCAGGTCCATGTCGCGGATCAGCGACAGCTTGGCATCCGGGCGGAGCTTCACGGCCCCCTTCTGCCCCTGGATCCAGGTAATCAGCCCGCCGGGATTGGCGAAATTCTGCCCCCGGAAGCTCAGCACCAGCCCCTTCGGCCCAGCATCCAGCTTTTCCACCCCCGAATCCCGACAGAGCCGTTTGATGGCGACCACTTGCAGCAGGTTCTCAACCTCAGCAGGCAAGGGACCGAAGCGATCCGCCAATTCTGCCGCCATGGCGTCATTCTCGCCATCCGTGGCCAGGCCCCCGATGCGCCGATAAAGCCCAAGCCGCACGGGTAGATCGGTCACGTAGTTTTCCGGGATTAGCACCGGAAGGCCAAGGTTGATCTGCGGCGTCCAATCCCGCTCACTCTCTCGCCCCTCAGCGCCGGCTTTGATATCGGCCACGGCTTCTTCCAACATTTGCTGGTAAAGTTCGATCCCCACTTCGCGGATCTGGCCGGATTGTTCCTCACCCAAAAGGTTACCGGCGCCGCGAATATCCAAATCATGCGACGCCAACGTGAAGCCGGCACCCAGATTATCCAGCGTCTGCATCACTTCCAGCCGCTTTTCCGCCGCTGCCGAAAGCCGATGCGCTTCCGGCCAAGTCAGGTAAGCATAGCTGCGCAGCTTCCCGCGCCCAACGCGCCCGCGCAGCTGATAAAGCTGTGCGAGGCCAAACATATCCGCGCGATGGATGATCAGCGTATTCACCGCCGGCATATCCAAGCCGCTTTCAACGATATTGGTGGACAGCAGAATATCATGCTTGCCATCGCCGAATTCGGTCATGACGCGTTCAAGTTCGGTGGGCGTCAAGCGGCCATGCGCCTGGATCATGCGCGCTTCCGGCACAATCTCAGTCAGGCGTTCGGCCAGCTTCGCCATATCTTCAATGCGCGGCACCACACAGAAAATCTGCCCTCCACGGAAGCGTTCGCGCTGAATGGCTTCGCGCAGCACCACAGCATCCCAGGGCATGATGAAGGTGCGCACGGCCAGCCGATCCACCGGCGGCGTTGCGATCACGCTCATCTCACGCACGCCCGTCAGCGCCAATTGCAGCGTGCGCGGAATGGGCGTGGCCGTCAGCGTCAGCACATGCACATCGGATTTCAGCGCCTTCAGCGCTTCCTTATGCCGCACACCAAAATGCTGTTCCTCATCCACCACCAGCAGGCCCAGATCGGCAAATTCAATCCCCTTCGCCAAAAGCGCATGGGTGCCGATGACGATATTGATATCCCCGCGCTTCATGCCTTCGCGCACTTCCGCCGCATCCTTGGCGGTCACCAGGCGCGAGAGTTGCGCGATGCGCAACGGAAAGCCTTCAAAGCGCTTCTGGAAAACACGATGATGCTGGCGCGCGAGCAGCGTGGTCGGCACCACCACGGCAACCTGTACGCCGGACATCGCCACCACAAAGGCAGCGCGCAGCGCGATTTCCGTCTTGCCGAAGCCAACATCGCCGCAAATCAGGCGGTCCATGGGCCGGCCGGCGGAAAGGTCTTCCAACACATCGGCAATGGCGCGGGATTGATCTTCCGTCTCCGCAAAGGGGAAGCGGGCACAAAACTCATCCCACATACCCTCAGGCGGCGTCGCCAAAGTGCCATCCTTCATGCGCCGCATGGCCGCGGTGCGAATCAGTTCCGCCGCCATGTCGCGGATGCGTGACTTGGCCTTGGCCTTACGATTCTGCCAGGAAACACCGCCAAGCTTGTCCAGCGCAACGCCAGTGCCTTCCGAACCAAAGCGGGAGAGGATTTCGATATTCTCGACAGGAACGAAAAGCCTGTCCCCACCATCATAAATCAGCTTCAGGCAATCATGCGGCGCGCCTGACACTTCGATGGTGACCAGGCCTTCATAGCGGCCAATGCCGTGATCCTGATGCACCACCAGATCGCCCTCGGCGATCTCCGTCGCATCCGCGATGAATTGATCAGCCCTGCGACGCCGGCGCGGCGGGCGAGCAATGCGTTCACCCAGCAAATCCTGCTCAGCCGTGACCGCGATGCCTTCCGCGATGAAGCCGCGCTCAATCCCCATCACCACCAGGGCCACAACATCTGCCGGCAGCGCGCGCGCGGCTTTCCAATCCTCAGCCGTCTCCGCACGCAAGCCATTTTCGCGCAGCAGATTGCCAAGCCTTTCACGAGACCCGCGTGACCAGGCCGCCAGCACGGGCCGGCGCTTGGCCTTGGCTTCCCCCTGCACCATGGCGGCATAGGCCGCGAAGACATTCTCGCCGGCGCTGCGTGCTTCCGCGAAAAGCGGGCCGGGGCGCCCGCCTGCGGCAATGCCATCCGGCACGGCGAAAGGCGAAAAGCGCAGCACGCGGCAATCGGCCAGCATCGCCACCCAGCCGGCTTCATCCAGATAAAGCGTTGCAGGCGGCGCGGGGCGATACGGCACATCGCCTTCCCCAATGCGGGAAGGCACGCGGCGCGCTTCGTAATGATCCATGATCATCTCAAGCCGCGCCTTCAGCACTTCCTCTGCCTGGTGATCGAAGCTGATTTCGGCGCCGGGCAGATAGTCGAACAAGGGCACCATGTTGTCATGGAATAGCCCCGCCCAATGTTCCATGCCAGGATAGCGTCGCCCGGCACTGATCGCGCCATAAAGCGGATCATCCGCCGCCGCCGCGCCGAATAAGTCGCGGTAGCCGCTGCGGAAGCGCGTGCGCGATGCCTCATCCAAAAACACCTCGCCCACTGGGCGAAGCGAAAGCGCGGGTACTACCTTGCCACTGCGTTGGCTGGCGGTGTCGAAGCGGCGCATATCCTCGATCTCATCACCAAAAAAATCGAGTCGTATGGGCTCTGCCTCGCCTGCCGGGAAAAGATCAATAATGCCGCCGCGCACAGCATATTCGCCATGTTCCATCACTGTGCCGGTGCGGTGATAGCCATTGGCTTCCAGAAATTCGGTCAGCTTTTCCGGCTGAATCCGCCCTGCCTTGGTCAGCGAAAGTGTGGCCCCTTCAAACACCGAAGGCGGCGCCACTTTCTGCACCAGCGCATTCACCGTGGTCAGCAATACGCGCGGGCGTTTGCCCGCTTCCAACAATCGCGTCAGCGTCGCAACACGTTCGGCAATGATTTCAGGATTGGGCGAAACACGATCATAGGGCAGGCAATCCCATGCCGGCAGGCGCAGCACCTCAATCTCCGGCGCGAAAAAGCCCAAAGCCTCCGCCATGCGGGCCATGCGCGCATCATCGCGGCAAACATGGGCGATGGGGGCTTCAATCTCCGCCCGACGACGCGCGACCAGCAAGGCATCGAAACCCTCAGGCGCGCCATGGATGGTGATGGGCTTCATCGCCCACCGCCGGCTTCGGCCATGATACGGCGCAACAGCGGGTGGTCATGTTCGGGCGGAATCGGGCGTCGGCCAGAAAGCCAATCGGCCAAATCCACATCCCAAAGTTCCAGGATTTCCTCCAGGGCCGCCACATCGGCATCCGAAAGGCTGCCGATGTGGCACGCGACAAAGCCACCGATCAGGATATCGGTTTCCTTGGTGCCGCGGTGCTGGGCGCGAAAAACAAGGCGGCGGCGGCGGGCATCGAGTTCTGTTGGGTCTGGCATATCGCTCTAGTCTCAAGGCGCTGGCATATAGAGGCTGATGGGAATCCTGTCAGCCCGCCCCGAACCGCCCGCCGCCGCCGAGGACCCCCTCGCGCGGCTACTGGCGCCTATTGAAAGCCTGCCCGGGCTGCGCAAGCCGGAATTGCTGACGCGCGCGGCGGGTGGGGGGCGGGTGCTGGATTTGCTTCTGCATTTGCCAGAACGCGTGCAGCATCGCCCGGTTTTGCGCGGGCTGGCGAGCGCGATTGAGGGGCAGGAAGTAACGCTGGAACTGCGCATTACCGGCGCCCCAGCAGGCGGGGGACGCGGGCCTTGGACGGTACCGGCGATTTGCGGCGCCGATCCGGTGGCGTTGATCTCCTTCTCCCGCGCCACTTGGGCGGGCACGGCGCTGGCGCGCGCCCTCCCGCAGGGGGCGGAGCGGCGCGTGGCGGGGCGGCTCAAGGCCTATCAGCGCGCCTGGCAATTGGAATTGGATGCGGACCCGCTGGTGGAACCGCCGCTCAGCATCCCGCTTTGGCAGCCAATGTGGCCGCTGACGGCCGGGCTTTCCTGGCGGAATATGGCCGATGCGCTGGATGGGGCGCTCAAAGCCCTGCCTGATATGCCGGAATGGGTGGATGGCCCGTTGCTGAAGCGCGAAGCCTGGCCTGGCTTTACCGAGGCTTTGCGCGCCCTGCACGCGCCCCAGGCACAAAGCGCCGAGGCGCCTCGCCGGCGGCTTGGCTATGATGAATTGCTGGCAGGGCAGATCGCCCTTGGCCTGGTGCGGCGCCGGTCGCGCGAAAGACCAGGCAGGGCACTGATGGGCGATGAGCGTCTGCGCGGCCCTGCCTTGGCCGCCTTTGGCCATGCGCCAACGCCTTCCCAGCTTCAGGCCATGGCCGAGATAGATGCTGATCTGGCGGCGCCCCGGCGCATGCTGCGCCTGCTGCAAGGCGATGTCGGCGCCGGCAAAACCCTGGTCGCGCTGATGGCCATGCTGCGCGCGGTGGAAGCCGGCGCCCAGGCCGCCTTGATGGCACCGACCGAATTGCTCGCCCGGCAGCATGTGCGGAGTTTTGAGCGGCTTTGCGGCGCCGCAGGGGTGCCGGTGGCGCTGCTCGCAGGCAGTGTGAAGGGCAAGGAAAGGCGCCGGGTGCTGCAAGGGCTGGCGGATGGAACACTCCCCATCGTGATTGGCACTCATGCGCTGTTTCAGGAAGGGGTCGCCTTCAAGGATCTGGGCCTGGCCGTGGTGGATGAACAGCACCGCTTTGGCGTGGCGCAGCGCCTATTGCTGGCGGAAAAGGGCCAGGCTGCGGATATGCTGGTCATGACCGCAACGCCCATTCCGCGCACACTGTTGCTGACGCAATGGGGCGAAATGGCCGTCAGCCGCATGGAAGGCAAACCCGCCGGGCGCCAGCCCATCGCAACGCGCATCTTGAGCCAGGAACGCCTGCCGGAGATCGTCGCCCGCCTGCATGAAGCGGTGGCACGCGGCGCCCGCGCCTATTGGGTGGTGCGCGCCATCACCGGCAGCGAAAAGGATGACAGTGTCGCCGCCGAGGACCGCTTTGCTGAGCTTTCCGCCCATTTCCCGGGCCGCGTTGGCCTGGCCCATGGCATGCAAGATGTCGCGGTGCGCGAAGCTGCTTTGGGCGATTTCGCCGCCGGGCGGACCAATATCCTGGTCGCCACCACCGTCATTGAAGTGGGCGTGGATGTGCCGGAAGCGACCATCATGCTGATTGAACAGGCAGAACGCTTCGGCCTGGCCGCGCTGCATCAGCTGCGCGGGCGCGTCGGGCGGGGGCGGGAGGCATCATCATGCCTTTTAGTGCATTCCCCGGGCCTGAGTGACGGCGAAAGGCGGCGCTTGCTGGTGCTACGCGATACCGAAGACGGTTTCGTGATCGCTGAGGAGGATTTGAAATCCCGCGGCGGCGGTGATGCTTTGGGTGCGCGCCAGGCCGGGCTGCCCGGCGCCCGGCTATTTGATGCGCGGGAAGACCCGGATGAGTTTTCGCGGCTGGTGCAGATTGCCCATCGCGATGCGGAAGCGCTGCTGACGCGCGATGCGGCGCTTGCCTCCCCGCGCGGGCAGGCGGCGCGGCTTTTGCTCAGGCTTTTTGGCCATGATCTTTCCATGGCGCCGCTGGATGCCGGCTGACGCGCTTCCCCTGGGGGCTTGCAAGGCGGCGCGGGAAGGGTCAAATCGCGGCGCGCCACTTTGCAAAAAATTGAGTTGAGGCAGGATAATGGGAGATAGGCTTTGGCCGCGCTGATCGAAATCGAGCGCCTGACCAAGCGCTTTGGCGCCTTCACCGCTGTTGATGATGTGTCCTTCACGGTGAATCGTGGAGAGGTTGTTGGCTTCCTTGGCCCCAATGGCGCCGGCAAATCCACCACCATGAAAATGCTGGCGGGTTTTGTCACACCCAGCGCCGGCACGGCACGCATTTGCGGGCAGGATGTCATTGAAGCCCCCGTCGCGGCCAAGCGCGCGCTTGGCTATCTGCCGGAAGGCGCGCCCACCTATCCTGAAATGACCGTCACGGGGTTTTTGGCCTTCATCGCGCGCATTCGCGGTTTCAGCGGGGCCGAGGCAACTGAACGCATGGCCCGCGCCATGGCGATGACGCAGTTGGAAGGCGTGCGCCTGCAACCCATCGAAACGCTGTCCAAGGGTTTCAAGCGCCGCGTTGGCCTGGCTCAGGCGCTGCTGCATGACCCGCCCGTTCTAGTGCTGGATGAACCGACCGATGGCCTGGACCCGAACCAGAAGCATGAGGTGCGTGAATTGATCCGCCGCATGGCGCCCGAAAAGGCCATCGTGATTTCAACGCATATCCTGGAAGAAGTGGATGCGGTCTGCACCCGCGCCATCATCATCGCGCGCGGCAAGGTGCTGGCCGATGCCACGCCCAAAGAATTAGAGGCCCCCGGCAAAACCCTGGAACAAGTCTTCCGCGATTTGACCCTGAAGCAGGAGGCCGCCTGATGCGCGCTGCCCTGCTGGTCGCTCGCCGGGAATTGTCCGGCTATTTCGCGACCCCCGTTGCTTACGTCTTCATCGTGATTTTCCTGATGATGGCCGGTGCCATGACCTTCAGTCTGGGCGGTTTCTTCAATCGCGGCCAGGCTGATCTTGGCCCCTTCTTCGGTTTCGTCCCTTGGCTGTTCCTGTTTCTGGTGCCTGCATTGACGATGCGGCTTTGGGCGGAGGAACGCCGGCTTGGCACGATTGAATTGCTGCTGACTTTGCCCATGGCGCAATGGCAGGCGGTGCTTGGCAAGTTCCTCGCCGCTTGGGCCTTTTGCGCCATTGCACTGGCGCTGACCTTTCCGCTGGTGATGACGGTGAATTTTCTGGGTCGCCCCGATAATGGCGTGGTCGCTGCCGGCTATGGCGCCTGCCTGCTGATGGCGGGCGCTTATCTGGCGATCGGTTCCGCCATGTCGGCCATGACCAAGAACCAGGTGATCGCCTTCGTACTGGCCGTGGCAGTTTGCTTCCTGTTTGCCGTCGCCGGCAGCGCTTTGGTGACGGATTTCCTGAGCCAGCGCATGCCGGTATTGGCGGAGGTCGCGCGCGCGCTATCGCTCACGGAACGCTTCAACGGCCTCACGCGCGGCGTGATTGCGCTGCGTGATGTGGTGTTTTTTGCGTCCTTCATCGGATTCTGGCTTTTCGTGAATGCGGTGGTGCTTGACCATCGGAAGGCTGACTAGACCATGGCTGATCAAATGAAGGCAAAGCCCGGCACGCGGCGAATCTGGTCCTCGGCGCTTGGGGTGGTGGCGGCGCTGGCGCTGGCCATCGGCGTCAATATGTTGGTGGAGCGTTTCGCGCCGCGCGCGCGGCTCGATCTGACAGCGCAAAAACTTTACACGCTGTCGGATGGTACGCGCAGCGTGCTCTCTGGCCTGCAAGACCCGGTGACGCTGCGGCTGTTTTATTCACGCAAGCTCGGCACTGCTGTCCCGGCCTTCGGTGCCTATGCGGAACGTGTGCGCGCGATGCTGGATGAATATGTCGCGGTCTCGGGCGGCAAGCTGCGGCTTGAAGTGCTGGACCCAGAGCCCTTCAGCGAAACCGAAGACCGTGCGCTGGCTTTTGGCTTGCAAGGCGTGCCGGTGGATCAGTCTGGTGAGCAGGTTTATTTCGGCCTGGTTGGCGCGAATTTACTGGATGACGAACGCAATATCCCCTTCTTCCAGCCGGACCGTGAACGCTTTCTGGAATTTGATCTGACGCGCTTGGTTTATGAGCTTTCCAACCCGCGCCGCCCGGTGATTGGCGTGATGTCGCCCTTGCCTTTGAATGGCGATCCGCGCGCGATGATGATGCGCCAG
>CAIYMY010000120.1 GCA_903927465.1 uncultured Rhodospirillales bacterium
AGAAGAAGGATTGCGCTCGGCCAGCAGGCGCAACCCTTCCAGGGTTATGTCGGGATCGGTTCTTTCAATGACAAGGGTCCCTTCGGCGAATAGGGGCGCAAGGCCGCCCGTGCCGATGACCTTCATGGGCCCGCCATATTCGGCCTTGATACGCGATACAATGCCCTCCACCAGGCCGACATAGCCCCAATAGATGCCGGATTGCATGGCTGGTACGGTCGCGCGCCCAATCACGGATTGCGGGCGGCCAATGCCAATGCGCGGCAGCCGAGCGGCTGCCTTATGCAGTGCCTCGATCGAAAGATTGATGCCGGGCGAAATGGCACCCCCCAGATAGGATCCATCGCTATGCACCACATCGAAAGTGGTCGCGGTGCCGAAATCAATCACAATCAACGGCCCGCCATAGCGGGTATGCGCGGCCAGCGCATTCAGCAGACGGTCAGCGCCGACTTCTTCTGGCTGATCCACGCGAATATCAAACCCCCAATCGAGCGACGCGCGCGCGATGAGCGGTTCGCAATCCATCCATTCGCGGCAAAGCCGGCGTAAATTGTAAAGTGCGACTGGCACCACCGTACCGATGACGCAGCGCAGAATATCATTGGGCTTCAAGCCGGCGAGCTGAAACAGCGTCAGCAGCCAGACCGCATATTCATCTGAAGTACTGTCCGGGCGCGTGGCAATGCGCCAGCGCCCGCGCCATTCCGTGCCGTCATGGACCGCGAAAACGACATTGGTATTGCCGGCATCAATAGCGAGTAGCATGGGTTAAATGATCTCCCCGGCTAGAATAAGCTGGACTTCGCGGCCTTTGGCAAGCAGCAACCCACCTTCGAGCGATAGCCCAGCGAAGCTGCCTTCCAGCAGAGCACCATCGCGCTTTACCGATACCGGCGCGCCCATGGCGGGCGCATGGCGCAACCAGGCATCGCGGATGGGCGCGAAGCCTTGGGCAAGGCGCAGGTCATGCCAATGGGCCAGGTTTTGCAGCAACCGCGCGGCCAAGGCTTCCGGCGCGGGCGGGTCAGGCAGGTATTCCGCAAGGCAGGCAGTGGCGCGGTCCGGCAGGCTTGGTTTGGTGGCGATATTCACGCCCATGCCGATGCAGATCCAATCCAGCGCTTGGCTTGGCGCCACACCGGTTTCAACCAGAATACCCGCGGCCTTGGCGCCATCCAGCAGAAGGTCATTCGGCCATTTCAGCGTGGGTCGCGCGGCTTTCGGCAATAGCGGTTTGAGCGTTTCCGCCAAGGCCACCGCCGCCACAAAGGACCATTGAGGTGCCTCTCGCAGCGGCACGGCGGGGCGCAGCAGCACAGAGACATAGAGATTACCCGCGGGGCTATCCCATCCCCTGCCCTGCCTGCCCCTGCCCGCGCTTTGGCGGAGCGCCTGGATGGCAAGGCCCTCTGCCGCGCCGGCTTCGGCGCGTTGCTTCAGCAGCGTTGAGGTGCTTTCCAGCACCTCATGACATTCAAGGCGAAACTGCACGCACGCTTCCTGCCGCGCGCCCGGACTTAACCGAGCAGCGCGGAAACCGCTTCCTGCGCCGCGCGCACCAAGGGTGCCGGCATCAGGAAGAACAGCGTGGTGAAAATGCCGGCAATGCCCATCACCATCGTCAGCGTCTGCGGGCGCGCATCCAAAGGCGCCTGCGCATCATCGAAATACATCACCTTGACGACGCGCAGGTAATAGAAGGCCGAGATCACGGAAGTCAGCACACCCACCACGGCCAGCGTCCAGAAACCGCCCTGCACCGCGGCAAGGAAGACATAAAGCTTCCCGAAGAACCCTGCGAGCGGCGGAATGCCGGCCATGGAGAACATGAAAATCGTCATCCACATCGCCATGGCGGGATCGGTCTTGCCAAGCCCGGCCAAGTCTTCAATGCGCGATACGGCCTTGCCCTGCCGACGCATGGCGATCAACACCGCAAAGGCGCCAAGGTTCATGGCAAGGTAGATCGCCATATAAACCGTGAGACCATGCAGGCCTTCATCACTCGCCACCGCCAACCCCATCAGCGCATAGCCGACATGGCCGATGGAGGAATAGGCCATCAGCCGCTTGATATCGCGCTGACCAATCGCGGCCAGTGACCCAAGCACCATGGAAGCGAGTGACATCAAAATGATCACCTGCTGCCATTGCGCGGCAAGTTCGCCGAAGGGGCCGGCAAGCACGCGCACAAGCAAGGCAATCGCCGCGACTTTTGGGGCTGCCGCGAAGAACGCCGTCACGGGTGTGGGCGCGCCTTCATAGACATCGGGCGTCCACATATGAAACGGCACGGCGGAAACCTTGAAGGCGAGGCCAGCCAGGATGAAAATCAGCCCAACTGTCAGCCCCTGGCTGCGGCCGGCGGGGTCAAGCAACGCCTGCGCGATACGCTCAAAACTCGTGGTGCCGGCAAAGCCATAAACCAGCGACGCGCCATAAAGGAACAGGCCCGACGCCAAGGCACCCAGCACAAAGTATTTCAAGCCGGCTTCGGCGGATTGTTCATTATCCCGATGGAAGGCCGCCACCACGTAAAGGCTGAGCGAGAGCAGTTCCAAGCCGATATAGACGGTCATGAAATCATTCGCACTCAGCATGATAAGCATACCGAGCGTCGCGAATAGCAGCAGCACCGGATATTCGAAGCGATCCAGCCCTTCGCGCGTGTTGAAATCCAGCGCCATGAGCATGCCGATGGCAGCCCCCAGCAGCACCAGCAGCTTCATGAAGCGCGCGAAGCCATCGGAAATTACCTGGCCGGAAAAGGCGGTGCCATCCGGCACAGTCAGCACCAGGGCCGCGGTGACGACCAAAGCGCCGATGGAGGCCATGGTGCAGCCGAAGAACATATTCTGCCGCGGCAGCACACCAATCATGAGAATGGCAAGGCCAGCGCAGGCCAGCACAATCTCGGGCAGGGCGAGCATCCAATTCATGGTCTTACAACCCCGCGAGCCGTGCAGCGCCGAGCGCGGCGTGATGCCGTTCCACGAGCGCCGCGACGGAGGCTTCAAAGAGGACAGGAAGCTTTGCGGATAAATGCCCATCCAAATCGTAAGCACGATCAGCGGTGCGAATACCGCATATTCGCGCGGAGACAGATCAAGCAGGCCGCGCAAATCATCCCGCGTAATGCGCCCGAAAACGACACGACGATAAAGGTAAAGCATGTAAGCGGCACCCAGGATCATGCCGAGCGCGGCACCAAAGGCGACCCAAGGGTTCACCTTCCAGGCGCCCAGGATCACCAGCAATTCACCAGGGAAACCGGCAAGCCCAGGCAACGCGACAGAAGCCATGGTGAACAGCATGAACACCAGCGCATAGGCAGGCATGATTTTCGCCACACCGCCGTAACGCATAATCTCGCGAGAATGCACCCGGTCATACAAAACGCCCACACAAAGGAATAGCGCGCTTGAGACGACACCGTGTGAGAGCATGGTGAACAGCGCGCCTGACAACCCCTGCTGCGTGAAGGTGAAAATGCCAAGCGTGACAATGCCCATATGCGCCACCGACGAATAGGCGATCAGCTTCTTCATATCTTCCTGCGCCAGCGCCACCAGCGAGGTATAGACAATGGCGACAATGGAAAGCGCGAAAATCCAGGGCGCGAATTCAGCACTCGCCACCGGCAGCAAGGGCAGGCTGAAGCGCAGAAAACCGTAAGCGCCCATCTTCAACAACACACCCGCCAGAATGACTGATCCCGCCGTTGGCGCTTCCACATGCGCATCCGGCAGCCAGGTATGCACCGGCCACATCGGCACCTTCACCGCGAAGGAGGCAAAGAAAGCCAGGAAGATCCAGGTTTGCAGCGACGGTGGAATGGTGAGGGTGAATAGCTCCACGATATCCGTCGTGCCGGCCTTGTACCAAAGCAGCAGAATGGCCAGCAGCATCAGCACGGAACCAAGCAGCGTATATAGAAACAGCTTGAAGGCCGCATAAACACGCCGCTGCCCGCCCCAGACACCGATGATCAGGAACATCGGGATCAGCACACCTTCGAAGAAGATGTAGAACACCACGAAATCCAGCGCGCAGAACATGCCGACCATCATGGTCTCTAAGATCAGGAAGGCGATCATGTATTCGCGCACCCGGGTCTGCACGGCTTCCCAGGAAGACAGGATACAGATGGGTGTGAGCAGCGTGGCCAGCAGCACGAATAGCACTGAAATGCCATCCACGCCCATGTGATAGCTCACGCCAAAATCCGAAAGCCAATCGAGCCTTTCAACGAACTGGAAATCCGCCTCATTCTTATCAAAACGGAACCACAGCAGCAGCGAGAGCATGAAAGTGATCAGGCTGGTCCAAAGCGCGGTCCAGCGCGCATTGCTTGCGACTGTTTGTTCATCACCCCGAATTGCAAGGATAATCGCCACCCCCGCCAAGGGCAGGAAGGTCAGCAAGCTGAGCAAGGGGAAACCGACGCTATTCATCTTCAGCCCCCGAACAACAGCAGAGAAACAAGCACAACAAGCCCGACAATCATCGTGAAGGCATAGCTGGCAACGCGCCCGGTTTGCAGCGCAACGGCCTGACGCGCCGCGCCGGCAACCGAGGCCGCGAGGCCATTGGGCACGCCATCAATGATCCGCACATCACCAATCTTCCAAAGGCCACGGGCCAGAGCACGCGCGGGGCGCACAAAGATCGCGTCATAAAGCTCATCAAAATACCATTTGTTGAGCAGGAAACGATGCACCCCAGGAAACGCACGGGCCAGCGCACCAGGCAGGCTTGGCGCGAACACATACATCACATAGGCCAGCGCGATGCCGCCAAGCCCGACAATGGTGGGCGCCAGCGGCACCCAGCCTGGCACTTCATGCACGTGATGCATGATGTGATTATCTGGCGCATTCACAATGGCGCCGTTCCAGAATTCTTCCCAATGATGGCCGATGAAGGAAGGTGCGAAGACCGCGCCGGCAAATACCGCGCCTACTACCAGCAGCAGCAACGGCACCAGCATCACCAGCGGGCTTTCATGCACATGTTCCATGGTGTGATGATCCGCCCGCGGGGCGCCATGGAAGGTCAGGATGAGCAACCGCCAGGAATAGAAAGCAGTCAGGAAGGCCGCGAGCAAGCCGCAGAGAAACGCATACATCCCAACCCCGGAATGCGCGGCATAAGCCGCTTCCAACACGAAATCCTTGGAATAATACCCGGCGAAATAAGGCACGCCCGCGAGCGCGAGGGAGCCGATCCACATCACCGCATAGGTCACCGGGATCTTCTTCCAGATACCGCCCATCTTCCGGATATCCTGTTCGTCCGACATGGCGTGAATGACCGAACCGGCAGACAGGAACAGCAGCGCCTTGAAGAAGGCATGGGTGAAAAGATGGAAAATCGCGCCCTGATAGGCACCAACCCCAGCCGCGAAGAACATATAGCCAAGCTGCGAACAGGTGGAATAGGCGATGATGCGCTTGATGTCGTTCTGCACGCAGCCAATGGTCGCGGCAAATAGCGCGGTCGAAGCCCCCACCACCGTCACGATGGCGAGTGCCGTCGGCGCATATTCAAAGACAGGCGACATGCGCGCCACAAGGAACACACCCGCCGTCACCATCGTTGCGGCATGGATCAGCGCGGAAACAGGCGTGGGCCCTTCCATCGCATCCGGCAACCAGGTGTGCAGGCCAAGCTGCGCCGACTTACCGCAAGCGCCGAGGAAGAGCAGGATGCAAATCACCTCATAAGCCGGCAAGCCGCCGAAGCGCGCATCCTTATGCTGATCGATGGCACCAAAAATCTCGCTGAATTCGATGGAACCAAATACCCAGAAGGTCAGGCAAAGCCCCAGCATGAAGAACACATCGCCTACGCGATTGACGATGAAGGCCTTCATCGCCGCCGCACAGGCGCTTTCCTTTTCATACCAATAGCCAATCAGCAGAT
>CAIYMY010000121.1 GCA_903927465.1 uncultured Rhodospirillales bacterium
ATGCGCCCTTCAGGGGTCATGCCCACAAGTTCGGGCAATACGGTTACCACGGGCTTGGCGCGCGCGGCGGCGAAGGCTTCCGCCACGCTTTCATGCCGGGCAAGCTTGGTCAGGTTCATGCGTGTCGGGAACACCAGCTTCTTGGTGCCGGCAATGCCTTCCGCCAAAGCATCGGCAGGCCTGATCCAGACACTATCCACCGCTTCATGCCCATCATGCACCGCGGCCTGATCTTCCGGCGCGGCGGCCAGGAAGAAATGCGTGTCAAAACGCTTCGGCACTTCCACCGGCGTGATCCAATGCGCGAAATGCCCGAGTGTGGAGATCGCCGGCACCAGACGGCGCTCGGCAAGCATGGCGGCGAATTCGCCCTCGGCTTCCGGCGCCTGGCCAACTTCGGCCAGCAAGACACCGCATTCTTCCCAGGTTTCACGAATGGCAGCGACGCGAAAGGCTGCGTGGGCGTCGCCTCCGCCAAGTGTCTTGTCAGCCGCTTCAACGCGCCCGCCGGGAAACACCAAGGCGCCAGAGGCGAAATCAATCTGGCGGTGGCGCACCACCATGAAAACTTCCATGCCACCTGGCCCATCACGCAGCAGCATGACAGAGGAAGCCGGGCGGGCGGGGGCGCTTGTGGTGTCACTCATAAGGCCATTGCAGCGCGCCCAGCGCTCCGCCGCAAGGTGGCCCGCTTCAACCTTTTGCCAGGCGGCGCAAATGCGCGGCTGCGGCCCGGGTGGCGGCGGCTTCAATGTCACGAAAGCCCACCACCAGCGCCTCCCCCAGGCGGGTGAGCTTGGCGCCCCCGCCCCCGGCGCCGCCGGTGATGCGCTCCACCACTGGGGAAGAAAAGGTCTGGTTCAGTTCCGCCACCAATTCCCAGGCCCGGCGATAGGACATGCCAAGCGACCGCGCGGCGGCGCTGATCGAACCAGCCTCGGCAATCGCTTCCAGTAGGGTGATCTTGCCGGGCCCGACGCGGCCATCGGCGAGATCAATGCGCAGCCAAAGCGCTGCTTCCGTCATGGCCGGGGCATCACATGCAGCGCATCACGCAGCAGGGAAACGCTGCAGGCCTCACCCACTGCCAGGCCATTGCGCTGCGCGGCATGGCGCGGCAGGGCGAAGGTCAATTGCCTTCCCTCCGGGTCGCCCACATCCAGGGTCACGCGCATTTCCTCGCCCATCGACAGCAGCGCAATGATGGTGCCGGAAACCGGGTTCTCTCTTTCGCCAGCCGAAGGCCGGCCTCGGCGATGCAGCACCACCCCGCCCGCACCAATCAGCCAATCCACGGCGGTGCCAGGCGGCAGGCTTGGCATGGGGGCGGCTTCCAGCATTTGGTCACCCCAGCGGAGTCGCGTGAGGCCATCCTCATGCGCCAGGATCACACCGGTAAAAAGATTGCGCAGATCAAGCAGCCGCGCGACCTCGGCCGAGGCCGGGCGGGCCAGCATTTCTGCGGGCGGCGCGGTTTGCAGTCCCCTGCCCCGATGCAGCAACAGCATGCGGTCCGCGAGGGACGCGGCCTCATCCAAATCATGCGTCACCAGGATGATTGGGATGGAAAGCCCCTGGCGTAGATTGGCCAATTCCACCTGCAAGCGCCGGCGCGTGGCGCGGTCCACGGCGCTGAAGGGTTCATCCAGCAGCAGCACAGCAGGGTCGCGCGCCAAAGCCCGCGCCACCGCAACGCGCTGCTGCTGCCCGCCGGAAAGCTCCGCCGGGCGGCGTTGTTCAAGCCCGGCCAGATGGACGCGCGCCAGAAGGGCGGCGGCGCGGGGGGCACGCTCGGCACCAGGCAAATGCCCCATAGCGGCCATGACATTGGCCAACGCAGTCATATGCGGAAACAGCGCGTAATCCTGAAACACTAGCCCCACGCGGCGACGATGTGCTGGCATGTCAAGCGCGCGGCTTGTGTCGAGCCACGCCTCACCGTCGCAGATCACATGGCCGCTTTCGGGATGATGCAGCCCGGCAATGGCGCGCAGCGTGGTGGATTTGCCCGCACCGGACGGGCCGATGATGGCCAGCAACTCCCCTGGCGCGCAATCGAGCGCGAGGTCAAGCGCGATCGGCGCTGTGGCCTTCAGGCGCAGGCTAAGGCCCGGATCAGCCATGGCCGCGGCGCCCGATTCCGCGCGTCAAGCGCTGCACCAGCAGCAGCGCCACCAGACAGATCACGAGTAGCAGGGCAGACATGCTGGCCGCAGCGGCATCGTCAAAAGCCTGCACGCGATCATAAATGGCGATGGCAGCGGTGCGGGTTTCGCCCGGGATGGCGCCGCCCACCATGAGCACCACGCCGAATTCGCCGAGCGTATGGGCGAAGGTGAGCACAATGGCCGTCGCAATGCCGGGCCAGGCGAGCGGCAATTCGACGCGCCGGAACACTGCCCAGGGGGTCATACCGGAAGTAGCCCCCGCTTCGCGCAGATTGGGCGGAATGGCGCCAAAGGCGTTCTGGATTGGCTGTACGGCGAAGGGAATATTCGCAATGGCACTCGCCAACAGCAGCCCTTCGAAGGAAAAGGCCAGGGTCCGACCGAATATCGCCTGGAAGGCGCCGCCGAACCAGGTGCCGGCGCCGAAGGCGGTCAGCAGGTAAAAGCCAAGCACGGTGGGCGGCAGCACCAGCGGCAGCGCCACTACCGCCTCAATCACACCCCGCCCAGCAAAACGCCGCAGCGCCAAATGCCGCCCGAGCCAAAGCGCAAAGGGCAGCAGGATCACCACTGTGCTGAGGCCAAGCCAAAGCGAAAGGCGAAGGGCGGGCCAATCCATCCGTCAAGGTGCCTCTAAGCCATGCCGCGCGAAGACCGCCGCCGCCGGGGGGGAAAGCAACCAAGCCTGCACGCGGACCGCCGCATCGCTGGCGGGCTTGGTCAATGCCAAGCGATGGCGCAGCGGCCCGTGCAGCACATCAGGCACCAGGCTAAAATCGCCGCGCGCCTTGAGCGCTGGGGAAAGCACGAGAGAGAGCGCGATCAAACCACCAGTCGCCCCTTCCATCATGGCGAATTGTGCCGCCTGGGCGATGTTTTCGCCAAAAACCAAGCGTGGGCGCAGCGCCTCCCACAGGCCCAGCCGGCGCAGGGCTTCCTCGGCGGCGCGGCCATAGGGGGCGATTTCTGGATTAGCGATGGCAAAGCGCTGCACGCGCCCTGCCGCCAATAAGGGGCGCAGCGCTTCCAGCCCGGCGGCGGGATCAAGTGCCGAGCCACGCACCGCAAACAGCGCCAACCTGCCCACCGCAAAGACATGGCCCGCATCGCGCAACTGTCCCGCTTCGGCGAGTTTCTGGATGCTGATCTCATCCGCCGCCAGCAGCATCTCAAAAGGTGCGCCTTGCGCGATCTGGCGCGCCAGATTGGCGCTGGCACCATAGGCGAAGCGCGGCGCGATCCCGGTTTCTGCCGCTATCAACGCTGCCGCCTCCTGCAGCGCCGGCTGCAAGCTGGCGGCAGCGGCGATCAGCGGCGTTGGGCCTGCGGCGACCTGCCCGCCAAGCCAGGGGGCTGAACCGAAAGCCATAAGCAAGACGCGGCGGAACATGCGAATCCTTCGTTATTCCCGATTGGGTATAGCCGAAGGGAAATGCGCTTCACAAGACTGCCGACAAAAATTCGTACGCGCATTTTCCAAATATAAATCTTGCCCGGGCAATAAAGCGGAAGAGGAGCAATAAATGTTCACTTCCCAAGAAATTCTTTTGCCTGAAGAAGTTTTTTTTGCCTCACCTTCGCCGGAGGATTTCAACGTATCATACATTATTACTAATAAAGTATTTATGTCTGGCGCTGCTGAAGAAGCACCATCGGCGAAGGTTGCAGAGGCATTCCCATGAGTGGCTCCGCCCTACCGATAGGTACGGATGGTAATGATTTCCTCTCCGCGCCAGGCATCACGGATGATAGTCTTTTTGGGCAGGCAGGGAATGATACGCTGCTTGGCTTTGGCGGTGTGGATCAGCTTTCAGGTGGCGCGGGAAACGACTACCTCGATGGCGGCGATCTGGCCGATATCCTGCAAGGTGATGCGGGTGATGACACGCTGCTTGGCGGTAATGGCCTAGATTTTCTTTTTGCCGATAGCCCAACCGACACCACCGGCGACAATGCCGCTTCACGCAATCTGTTGCGCGGAGAAGCGGGGGTTGATGTTCTGCTCGGCGCAATTGGGCGTGACACGCTTGATGGTGGCGATGGCCAGGATGTCTTGAGTGGCGGCGGCGGCGCGGATTGGCTGCTTGGCGGCAATGATGCCGATAGTTTCCTGATTGATTTTTCGATAGATTCCTCTTTCACCAGTAATTTCCTGGCTGCAGATACTATCGCCGATTTCTCCCGCACGCAGGGGGATGCCATTTCCTTCGGCCTCAGCAATGGTGTGCTGCAGGGCGCCTTGGGACCGGCACCGCTGATCTGGCGCGGCGCATTGCAGACCAGTGGCGGGCCTCTTCCAGGGCTTGCGCTGCCCGGCGCTGAGTTGGGCTTGGGCTATCTGCAAGCCTGGTACATTCCGGCAGCAAGCACGGATACAATGCCGGGCGGATGGATCACCATTGATCTCGACCAGGACGATGTACTTAGCACCTCCGATCCTTTGATCCGCCTGGTGACATCAACATTTGCGCCAGAAAGTATCTATTCCTGGGTGGTTGCGGGCAGCTTCGCCGGCATGGCCGGCACGGCGAATGACGATGCCATTTCGGCCATTTCATCGGGGTCAAGATTATTCGGCCTGGGCGGCGCCGATCTGCTGCTTGGTGAGGCCGCCGCAGATTGGCTCTCTGGCGGGGCTGGCGCTGACACGCTTTCCGGTCTTGGCGCCGCGGATCAGCTTTGGGGAGGTGCCGGGGATGATTGGCTATATGGCGGAAATGGCGATGATGCCCTTTACGCCGATGGCCCGACACTTGATGACGTGGATGCTCCGGACGCAGCAAATCTGCTGGATGGTGATGCCGGGAATGATTCCCTCTTTGGCGGGGCTGGTTTGGATCGGCTGCTGGGCGGCAATGATGCCGACTTCCTTTATGGCTCCGATGGCGCCGATGTGTTGGATGGCGGCGCAGGGAATGACTGGCTGATCGGCGGCGATGGTGGCGATAGCCTGGTCGGCGGCACTGGGACCGACACGCTTGATGGCGGCGGCGGCGATGATCGCCTTCTGCTGCAAGACGCCACGGATTGGCTGGATGGTGGTGATGGGTATGACTGGCTCATTCTCTCTACAGGGCTTTCCATTGATCTCGGGCTGACCGAAAATCAGGTCGCCAATGGCGCCTGGATTGCGGGTTTCGAAGCCGTGGATGCCAGGAATGCCGGCGCCGCCATGACAATACTTGGCGGCTATGAGGCGAATTACATTTTTGGCGGTTCGGGCAGCGATAGCCTGACCGGCAATGACGGCGATGATTATCTGCAAGGCGGCGCGGGCAACGACACAATGGCCGGTGGCCTTGGGCAGAATATTCTTGAAGCTGGGCTCGGCAATGATGTCTTCCTGGTGGAAAGCACGGATGACCTGCTGGTGGAAAATGCAGGGCAAGGTGCCGATACCGTCTACGCCAGCATTGACTTCTATCTGCCTTCCGAAATCGAGACGCTTGTCCTTTCATCCACCGTTTCCGCGCTACGCGGCATCGGGAATGAGGGAGATAACCTTCTGATCGGCAATGCGCTGGGCAATGAGCTTTCAGGTGGGGGGGGCAATGACACCGTCCAGGGCGGGGTGGGTGATGACACGCTGCAAGGCGATGCCGGGGATGATCTTCTGATCGGCGGCGAGGGGACAGGCGATTTGGTCAGCTATGCCAGCTTGTCCGAATTCGGCCAGAACGTCGTGGTCAACCTGACCAGTTCGTGGGCGACGGGCGCCGCAGGCAGCGATTTCTTGCAAGGTATCGAGCATGTGCTGACCGGTGCTGGCGAT
Organism: uncultured Rhodospirillales bacterium; assembly: GCA_903927465.1. Lineage (GTDB taxonomy): Bacteria > Pseudomonadota > Alphaproteobacteria > Acetobacterales > Acetobacteraceae > Neoroseomonas. The sequence continues at coordinate 5,941 of CAIYMY010000121.1, forward strand.
GACCAGCTTTTTGGCAATGCCGCCGCGAACTACCTCTCAGCCGGATCGGGTAGGGATGAGCTGCGGGGCGAAACCGGCGCTGACACTCTGGATGGCGGCGAAGGGGATGACACGCTCTATGGCGGCGAAGGCGCCGATTCCATGGCGGGCAGCACCGGAAATGACCTCTATTCTCAGATCGACTCGCAGGACCTGATCGTTGAATTCCCCGGAGGCGGTCAAGATACCATCATCACTTCAGCCAATATCACCATGCCGGCCGATGTTGAGGTGCTGCTCATTGCCGAAGGCGTAAGCGGCCTTACTCTTGTTGCCGGGCCAACCGGGGTAATGATGGTCGGCAATGGCCTCAGCCAAAACTTCCAGGGTGGCGCGGGGGATGACGTGATCCTTGCAGGCGGTGGTAGTCTCGCCGATATACTGACGCTCTTCAACATTTGACTCTGGCCCTGCGGGCCTGGGTCTAGGAAGGCTGGTCAGTGATGGAAAAGGTGACGCTTGGCGGTGGGTGTTTCTGGTGCCTGGAGGCCGTGTTCCTCGGCATGAAGGGCATCAACACCGTGACTTCCGGCTATGCGGGTGGGCATGTCGCCAATCCTTCTTATGAGGAGGTTTGCGCCAAGCGTACCGGCCATGCCGAGGTTGTGCAGGTCAGCTATGATCCAGCCATTGTATCCTTTCCGGACCTGCTGAGGGTCTTTTTTGCCATCCACGACCCCACCACTAAGGACCGGCAAGGCGCCGACGTAGGGCCGCAATACCGCAGCATCATTCTGACGCATGACGCCACGCAGGACACCGTCGCGCGGGAAGTTATTGCGGAACTCACTGCGGCGCGGCTTTGGGGCAACCCGATCGTGACCGAGATTTTGCCGCTGACCCAATTCTGGCCGGCTGAACCCGAGCATCACAATTACTTCGCGCGCAACCCCTGGTCGGGCTATTGTCAGGCCGTTGTGGCACCCAAAGTCGTGAAATTCAGGAAGAATTTTGCGGACTTGCTGAAATCCAACCAGGGGGCATGAGTGGCATGGTATTTTTCAAGCAAAACAAGCCGCAAGATGAGGTCTTTCCGATCCAGAAGACCGAAAGCGAATGGCGCGCGGCCCTTTCCCCCGAAGCTTTTCGCGTCTTGCGCCAGCACGGCACCGAAAGGCCCGGCACATCGGCGCTGAATGCGGAAAAGCGGGCCGGGCGCTTCCTTTGTGGCGGCTGCGGTACCCCGCTTTTTGATGCGACGACAAAGTATGAAAGCGGCACTGGCTGGCCTTCCTTCTATGCCCCTTTGGAAGGCGCCGTGGCCACCCATGTTGATCGTTCGCTTTTCATGGTGCGGACAGAAGTGCATTGCGCCCAGTGCGGCGGCCATCTTGGCCATGCCTTTCCCGATGGGCCGCCGCCCACGGGCCAGCGCTATTGCATGAACGGCATTGCCATGACCTTTGAACCCGCGGCCGCATCGTGATCCGTTCATTGCTTGGGCTTGGCCTGGGATTGCTTGCCCTATGCGCCCCGGCGCGGGCCGATCTTGTCTATGTGCTGAATTCCACCGACCCCAGCATCGTCAAGATTGATTCCAAAACTGGTGAGGAAGTCCGGCGGATCGAGGGCCTGCGCGAAGTGCATCATCTGGTGCTGTCGCCGGATGGCAAGGAATTGCTGATCGCGGATTCCGCCGGCAATGAAATCCTATTTGTTGAACCGGCAACCGGTACCGTCCTGCGCCGCGAACGCATTTCCAACCCCTATCACCTGGATTTCACCCCCGACGGCAGACTTCTGGTGGTTGCAAGCCTCAAGCGCGGCCAGGTGGATATCTACGACGCAAATGGCCCGCGGCTTTTGGATCGCCTGCGGGTTGGCAATAAGCCTTCCCATATCGCCTTCAGCCCTGATTCGCGCTTTGCCTTCATCACCATCCAAGGTGACGGCACCGTGATCGCCATTGACCTGCAAACGCGGCGTATTGTTTGGCAAATGCCAGTCGGTCCGGAACCGGCCGGCATCATATGGCATCGCGACAGGTTGATTGTTGGCATTATGGGCCGCGATCATTTCGCTGTCCTGAACCCCGCAACCCAGAAGGTGGAAAGCACCATCCGGGTCGGTCGGGGCGCGCATACGGTTTTTGCCTCCCCTGACGGCAAAACGATCTGGGCCACAAGCCGCGTGCAAAGCCGTATTGCGGAAATTGATCCCGCCACGCTTGAAGTGCGCCGCATTCATGAAGTGCCGGGCGGGCCGGATTGCATCGCCTTTGCCCCGGATGGAGCGGTTTGGGCCACGCTCCGCTGGGCGGGCCGCATTGCGCGGCTAGACCCAAAGACGGGCGATGTTTCGACCATTCGTGTTGGCCGCAGCCCGCATGGCATTTTCGTGCAACCGGTTGCGGCGCGGTGATGAAATTCTGGCGCAAGGCCGTGCTGGCGATGGCCGCGCTTTGCGCCCTTTCAGCCATGCCGGCCTTGGCTCAAACAACGGCCGCATGCCCCGCCGGGACAGTTTACCTCACCATTGATACGGGCTGGGGGCGGGAGGCGGATAAGATCGCCGAAATCCTCCGCCGTCGCGGTATTCGCGCCACCCTGTTTGTCGCGCATGAGCCAACCCATCGCGGCGACTACAGCCTTGACCCTGCCTGGGCGGCATTCTGGCGCGCCCGCGCCGCCGAAGGCCATGTCTTCGCGAGCCACACGGATCGGCATTGGTATTTCCGCGGCGATCCCGCGCCCGGCCAGGTGCGCTATGTCGCGCGCGGCGGCGGTGGTGAGGCACGGCTGGATCAGGACGCCATGTGCCGAGAGCTGGCAGCGCCGATCGAACGGTTGCGTGCCGCCGCGCCGCAAGCCGTGGTTCTGCCTCTATGGCGTGCTCCAGGGGGCATCACCACGCCGAATACGCTGCGCCTGGCGGAGGCGTGCGGGCTGCGCCATCAGGGCTGGACCAAAGGCGGCTTCCTGGGTGATGAACTGAATAGCGACACGCATCCCAATCCGGCTTTGCGCGATCAGGCGCTGAGGAACATCCGCGATGGAGAGATCTTGGTCATGCATTGGGGTGTCCGTAGCCGGAAGGACCCCTATGCCAATGTGTTGGAAGATGTGCTGGCAGGTCTGCAGGCCAAGGGCTTCTGCTTCGCGCCACTGACCGCGGAAGGCAGACGCTAAGCCATGATTAAGACCTTGGATGATCTGCATACCCGATTGACAGGCTGGATTTTCGAAACTCTGTTGCAGCCGGTGCTCTATGCCACCGATCTGATGAATATCGCCGATGAAATACTGGAATGGGTGGATTTCACCCTGTTCAGCATTTTTGGCATGCTGGTGATCTATGCCGTCTGCCGGCCGTTGGAGGCATGGCGCCCGGTGGAGCCAGTGACCGATCGGCGCGCCATCCGGACCGATATCATCTATACGCTGCTGGCGCGGCTTGGGATTTTTCCGCTGCTCGCCTTCATTTTCCTGGCTGCCATCCAAAGCCAATTGGAAGGGCTGCTTGCGGATACGGGCTTTGTCGCGCCGACGCTGGAAACCTTCTTTCCGGTCCTGCGCGAAGCGCCTTTGATCACTTTCTTCCTTTACGTCTTGATTCTGGATTTTGGTGAGTATTGGCGCCATCGGCTGCAACACAGCATCGGCTGGTGGTGGGCGCTGCATTCGATTCATCACGCCCAGCGGCAAATGACCTTCTGGTCAGATGACCGCAACCACATCCTGGATGAGGCGATTGCGGCACTTTGGTTCGGCACCATCGCTTTGCTAATTGGCGTGACGCCGGCGCAATTCCCGCTGTTGCTGCTGCTGATGCGGCTGGTGGAGGCCTTCTCCCACGGCAATATCCGGCTTTCCTTTGGCGGTATCGGTGAACGCCTTGTGGTCTCGCCTCGCTATCACCGTCTGCATCATGGCGTTCTTTCCACGGCGGAACATGGCAAGAATTACGCGGTGCTATTCCCAGTTTGGGATTGGCTGTTCGGCACGGCGGATTTCAGCCGCAAGGTCTTTCCACGCACTGGCGATCCGCATGGGCCAGAATTGATCGCCACGGGCGGTTGGTTGGCCCAGCAATGGATGGGCTTCAAGCGTATGTTTGGGTTCCAGGAAAGAACCTAAAATTTGACTGAACAGGCCGTCATGGCCGACCGCCGTGATGAAACACTACAGATCAGACGCTCGCCTCTGCGCCGACCAGCCTTGCCTGGAAAAAGGCCTCCAGATGCTCTAAAGCAACATCGGCTTCCGTAATCAGTCGCTCTAGTGCTGCAGCGCTTTGTGCCTGGAAAACACTGCCGTCGCGTGGCTGTAATTTTTGGAATTCATTCAATTGCGCGCAAAGACTGAACGCGCCAAGTGTTCGCGCCGCCCCAAGCAAGCGATGCGCATTTTGTGCGATCACATCGGGACGCGGAAATTCATGGGCCAATTCAGCCGCGAACTGGTCGCGTATGGTCTGCATTTCAACGATGAATTCACGTACAACACCGGCGGCTGCACCCTTCAATTCGCTCTTGAGCAATTCAAGTACCCGCGTATCCACTATGACGTTGTCCGGTAGTGATGTCTGGACAGCGCTGGCTTCAGGATCTGGTGGCGTCTTTTGCAACTCGGCAAGTGCCTCAGCAAGCGTTTCGCGGCTTAATGGCTTGCCGACATGCCCGTTCATGCCTGCATCATGCGCCGCCGCTATCTGTTCTGGCATGACGGAAGCCGTAAGCGCGAAAATCGGTATCTGACCAAGTGGCGGTGGCATGGCGCGCATAGTGCGCGCGGTCTCAAAACCATCCATCTTCGGCATCTGCAAGTCCATAAGGACAAGATCGAAATGATCCGCCGGCAGTCTTTCAAGCGCCTCACTGCCGCTGGCCGCAAAACTGACCGTATGGCCCATATTCGCCAACAAGGCCCCCGCCACATCTCGATTGACCTTGACGTCATCAACAACAAGTATGCGAAGCGCCCGAAAATTGGTGGGCCTTGGTGGGGCACGCCTTGGCTCTTCCTGCGCAACCTCCTGCACTTCCGCGAGCACGAGGGGAATTTCGATCCAGAATGTGGAACCGGCACCAGGGTTACTTTGGCAGCCAATCTCGCCATTCATCTGTTTGACCAATCGCGAAGTGATGGCAAGCCCAAGCCCTGTGCCAAGCGCTTCGCTTTGTGTCATGGACGAAATTTGCACGAAATCTTCGAATATTAGGCGCTGGTTTTCCGTTGAAATTCCAGGGCCGGTGTCGCGCACTTCAATGCGCAGCCTATTCGGCTTCTTCTGCTTGGCGAGGAAATAGATGCTGCCACCAGACGAGGTGAATTTCACTGCATTGGAGAGCAGGTTGAGGATGACTTGACGCAGCCGTGTTGGATCGCCCATCACCACCTTGGGTAATCGCTGGTCCACATGCAGTGTAAATTCCAATTGCTTGCGTGTGACATCGGGCGCCATCAGCGCTGCACAGCTTTGGATTACGTCCTGCACCAGGAAGGCGCGCGTGGCGAATTCCATACGCCCGGATTCGATTTTTGAGAGATCGAGCAGGCCATTGACCAATTCCAGCAAATGCTTACCCGCGTTATGGAGATTGCGGATTTTGTCATGCTGGCCGTTATCCAGCCGGCCATCGTCCAGCAGCAATTCGGAAAAGCCCAGGATACCGTTCAACGGCGTACGCAATTCATGTGACATGCGCGCCAGGAATTGGCTTTTCGCCTCACCAGCGGCGCGTGCTGTGTCGCGGGCCGTCGCCAAATCCTGCATGGCGCGCTTGAGCGGCGTTATATCGGTACGAATGCCCACCACCCCACCATCAGGGGTGCGGCGTTCAGTGATTAGCACCCAGCGGCCATCGGGTAATAGCCGTTCCATGGACGGATGATTCCCGCGGTGAAAAGCCTTGCTGTCTGAGACGAATGTCTCGATATCGCCTTGCGCCTGCGGATATTGTCCGCGGAGCGCGCCTTCGCGCATGATGTCGTCAAACAGTGCGCCGGGCACGATGAAGGGCGCGCTGATTTTATAGAAATCCTTGTAACGACTGTTGCACGCAATCAGCCGATCATCCGGATCGAACATTACAAAGCCGTCCGACATGGATTCAAGAGCATTTTCAAGGGTGCGTCGCGCGGTGGCGCGTTCATCTTCCACGCGTTCCCTTTGCCGCAGCCCCACCATGAGGGCGCCTGCCACAAGCAGTATCATCAAGCCGAGCGCACCCGAGACCAGAAATGCCCGGCTGCGATCCGCATACCAGCCACTCAAGGCGGTATCCACCTCAAGCGTTACCGCAACTGTCAGGGCGGGATAGAGTGTCGGGCGCACTGCGGCGAAGACCATTTCAGATGTGAAGCGACTTCTGATCTGTTCCGCTATTGCTATTCCACGAAGCGAAGCGGCTGACGGGACAAGTTTCTGCCCGATCCGCGTTTCATCATGCGGGACAGAGGCGAGTAAGGTCCCATCATCCCGTTCAAGTGTTACCCTGAGCCCCAAGCTCTCACCGGCACCTGAAAGGATGCTTTGCACAACGGGCACTGGTACCTCGGCGACCGCCATCACCGGACCCAGGGTGGGCAGAACGATATTGCGGGCAAAGAAAAGCGTCCATTCGCCAGTATTGGCATTCGGCACCGGCCCGCCAATCAAGACACTTCCTCCACGTGCCGCGACTTCCGCGAAGGAGGAAGCGCTTGGCAATGACAACCGGCGACGGCGTGATACCGGTAAGGCCGTTGCAACCGGCAGCCCGTCTGCACCAATCAGTAATATGTCCCGATAGGTGAAGTTTTGATTGTTCAATTCGCGCAGCACACGATTGACCTGGGATACTTCCAAGCGACCGTCACGCTGAAACGGCGCCAGCACCGCAGGCAGGCCTGCCAGCATGGCATCAACCTGGACAAAGGAACGGTTGATCGCAGCTTCGGTGGAACGGCCGATCTTATGCAAAGAATCAATGGCCGCAGTAATTTGCGCTTCCTTGGCGCGGTTCACCATCAATGTGGTCGCCACAATCTGCGCAATCAGCAACGCGAGCGCGGCAAAAAGGACCGCATGACGAAGGAAGCGCGTGGAAAACACGGCGCTACTCAGCCCGCGCCCTTATGCCGAGTACGGGCGCCAGGGTCTTGTTCCAGGCATCCACGCATTCAGTACCGCAGCGCCTAACCCAGCCGGGCAATACGCTATCAGTCAGCAATTGGCGCCGCCGCTGTTCGTCAGCTTCGGTCACCGGTACAATCGTCATATTTCCTCGCCTGCCATTCTGACAGTTTGGCTGGCCAGCATTGCAAGCAAGGCCTTCTCCAGTTTCGCGATCGGCTGCGGCCCAGATATCGGCTTCAAGCTTTGTGACTTCACTGCGGATGGTATCGCGCGCCCATTCTGGCAGCGCATTCCAAGTGCCGAGATTGGCGCCAAAAATGGAAAGGCCCCAAGTGATAGCCAAGCTATGCACGTGGGTAGTCACTTCATGCAGGCCGATATCATTGCCGGATAATGTCCCGGTGACGGCGCATTCCACCACGCCGGACCTGATCGCGGAAACAATCTCGGCAAAGGGGATCACAACCGGTGTCGCCCCAAGTGCAGCGAACATCTCCGATTGGCCCACCGAAGATGTCCTGATCCGTCGCCCCGAAAGATCAGCAAGCCGCGAAAACGGCCGACGACAAAACACGACCTGCGCGGGATAAACATAAACCCCAAGCAGTTCGACCTCATACCGATCGCGCAGGGTTTCGCTCAGATGCCCCCGGAAAGCGGCGACCGAACGGCGCAGCGCGGCGATATCTGGATTGACTGCGGGCAGGTCTATGGCGTTGAACTCTGGCTCCTCGGTGCTCACCACCGCAAGCAGTGCCGTCCCAAAGGAAACGACGCCCAGGCGCATCAAGGAAAGCATTTCCTGGCCACGGATGCCGCTGCGGTCGAAGGGGGCAATTTCCGCTACAATGCGTCCGTTAGTCGCTCTTGAAATACCTTCACGCCAGAAGGGCTCCTCGTAGCGCACATATTGGCTCACATCGGCAAGGCCCCCCACGATGCGCATGCGAATGGGCTCTTCCCCTTGCGCCACCACCGGACGGAAAACGGCCGGGCAAACCAGCAAGGCCAGCGCCAGCAGTAGGCCGAGGCACAGCGCCCTGCCGGGTGAAGGCCGATGGAAAGAGCCGGACGGGCGGGAGAGGGATGATCTCGTCATGCGGGAATGCTACAGGATGTTTCTACAAATACGCGAGTATTTTCGTCGCCTTTATACCATTCAGGGGGGCGGCCTGTATTGCCCATTTCGGGGCGTGGCCTCAACTGGCCGAGGGAGCCGCCGCCAAGGTAAGGTCCAAAGCGCGCTTCAAGGCCGGCGAATCAGGCGCCACCCGCGCCGGGAAACCCTGCACCTGCCGCCCATCGCGCGAAACCAGGTATTTGTGGAAATTCCAGCGCGGCTCCCCGCCCGCCCGTGCTGCCGCCCAGCGATAGAATGGGTGCGCTTCCGGCCCCCTCACTTTGGAAAGTGCCGCCATGGGGAAGGTGATGCCGAATTGCGCGTCGCAAAATTCCTTGATCTTGCGGCCATCCTGGCTTTCCTGATTGAAGTCATTGGAAGGCACGCCAAGCACCACCAGCCCAGCGCCTTCCTGCGCTTCATGCAGGCGTTGCAGCGCGGCATATTGTCCTGTGAAGCCGCAAAAGGATGCGGTATTCACCACCAGCAATACGCGCCCGCGCCAGGCGGCCAGGTCATGTTCGCCACCCTCCAGGGCAGCGAAGCGGAAATCCCAGGCGGTTGCGGGGGCGGCGGCCATCAGGGGCAGGGCCAGCAGGGCGCGACGGGTCGCCTTAACCATAGCGTTCCTCAAGCCAGGGATCGCCCTGATTGTGATAGCCGCGCACTTCCCAAAAGCCGGGGCGATCTTCCGCAAGCAATTCGATGCGCGTCAGCCATTTCGGGCTTTTCCAGAAGTAAAGCCGCGGCAGCACAAGCCGCACGGGGCCGCCATGTTGGCGGGTGATCGGCGCCCCTTCCCAGGAATGCGCCACCATCACATCGGCCGCCGCGAAGGCTTCCAGCGTGAGGTTAGTGGTATAGCCATCATAGGATGTCATGGACACAAAGCGCGCTTCCGGCCGCGGGCGGGCCAATTCCAGCAAGGTCGCGGTGCTGACGCCGGTGAAGCGGTTATCATAACGGCTCCATTGCGTGACGCAGTGGATATCGCAGACCATGTCGGTTTGCGGCAGCGCCATGAAGCCTTCCCAATCGAAGGCAAGGCGATTCTCCACCAAACCTTCAAGCCGCAGCCGGAATTTGGCGGTGCTGACATCAGGCTGCACGCCAAGGTCCAGCACCGGCCAATCCTTCACGAGCGTCTGGCCAGGCGGCAGGCGTTCACGCGTGGGATCGGCGGTGGTGCCGGTCAGCAGGCGGCCTTCTTCGGCCCAGCGTTCCTTGGTGCGCACCAGCTTTTCGCGGATTTGCCCTTCCAGTGGCACGTCTTCCTGATCCAAGGCATCACCTCTTTCTTGAGCATCTCAGCACCACCACATCGATAGCACTTGGCGTCCCAGCCTTCCAGGACATAGGTTTCCACTCGCGGATCAGCAAGCAAAGGGATGATGCTACCCCTACCGGCCAAGTGCCGATGGCGTAAGCAGGCCGCATTCGGTAGAAATACCTGGACCTTCCGACGCAGCGCCAGCTTCGCGGCCCAGGATCCATTCAGGGGAGACATAATGGCAAGCGCAGACGTAACGCCCCTGGAAACGAGAATGGATCAAGGGGCTGCCCGCCTTGAACTCACCATCCTCATGCCCTGCCTGAATGAGGCAGAAACCCTCGCGATCTGTATTGAAAAGGCGCTGGGGTATCTGGCACGCAGCGGTGTGTCGGGCGAAGTGCTGATCGCCGATAATGGCAGTAGCGATGGCAGCCAGGCCATTGCGCGGGGTCTTGGCGCGCGGGTCATTGATGTGCCCGAAAAAGGCTATGGCGCGGCGCTGATTGCGGGCATTGCGGGCGCACGGGGCCGCTTTGTCATCATGGGCGATAGCGATGATTCCTATGATTTCAGCGCACTTGACCCCTTCATCGCAAAACTCCGCGATGGTTATGATCTGGTGATGGGCAATCGCTTCAAGGGCGGCATTGCACCCGGCGCCATGCCGCCCTTGCATCGCTATTTGGGCAATCCCGTGCTGTCCACCATTGGGCGGGTATTCTTCGGCGGGCCGATCCGCGATTTCCATTGTGGGCTGCGCGGTTTTTCGCGTGCGGCGATTGCATCGCTTGATCTGCGCGCGCCGGGCATGGAATTCGCCTCGGAAATGGTGGTGAAGGCCACCATGCGCGGGCTTCGCATCACGGAAGTGCCGACCACGCTTTCCCCGGATGGAAGATCGCGCCCGCCGCATTTGCGTTCCTGGCGCGATGGCTGGCGGCATTTGCGTTTCTTGCTGATTTTCTGTCCGCGCTGGCTATTCCTCTACCCGGGCGCGCTGCTTTTTGCGCTGGGCGCGCTGGCCATGGCGGCGCTGCTGCCTGGGCCTATTCGGCTCGGCGGTATCACGCTTGATGTGCATAGCTTGCTCTATGCGTCGGGCGCCGTGGTGATGGGGTTTCAGGCCATGCAGTTCTGGGTCTTTGCGCGGCTTTATGGCGCGGTGACAGGGCTTTTGCCTGAACCCCAGCGGCTTTCGCGCTTCGGGCTGGAAGCGGCGCTGGTGGCGGCGGGGTTGCTATTGCTTTTCGGGCTCGGGCTTGGCTTTTTCGCGGTCGCGCAATGGGGCACGCAGGATTTCGGGGCGCTTGCCGGCGGCAAGGTCATGCGCCTTGCCATTGCTTCCGTCACCGCCATGCTGCTTGGCCTGCAATTGGCCTTTGGGGCGTTTTTTCTGGCACTGCTTGGCATGATGCGCCCGGCCCCACGGGCGCAAGGCTGAGCGCCCCTGCCCCATTCAACCCTTGCGCTTTTGGATACTGGCGGCCCTACGCCCATCCCGGCAGGCGTCAGAGCAATAGCGCACCTCGTCCCACACCCGCTCCCACTTCTTGCGCCAGGTGAAGGGGCGGTTGCAGGCGGCGCAAAGCTTTTGCGGCAGATTGGGCTTGCGATGCGCCACGCCTATTCGCCGGCCCGGATTTCGCCCACCACACGCCCGCGCGCGGGGTCGAACAGCAGCACCCTGTCACCATCCGGGCGCACCACCCAAATGGCGATTGTCTTTTCCACCCCAGCTATGCCAGCAATGCGGGTGCCGGCAGGCTGACCAAGGGCTGCTGCACCCAAACCAACCGTCGAACCACCTGAACGCTGGACGATCAGCACAACCAGCGCCACGGTTGCCACTACGATCAGCACCCCCATCGCAATGACCAAAGCCTTAAGAAACCGCACGGAAGACCCCCTTTTGAACGATGAACGCCACGAACTTCGCGCGCCCATTGAAGCGGCCGGCATGCGCGCCGATCGCTTCCTTGCCGAGGCGATAGGTTCTCTCTCCCGCTCCCGCGTCAAGGCCCTGATTGTCGCGGGCCATGCCAGCCGGGATGGTCAGACGCTCCGCGAACCCGCAGACGCCATTCGCCCCGGCGCGCTTTACGCGCTTGAAATCCCCGCGGCCATCCCTGCCCTGCCGCAGCCACAGGATATTCCGCTGACGATATTGCATGAGGATGCAGATTTGATCGTGCTGGATAAACCGGCAGGGCTTGTGGTGCATCCCGCGCCGGGCAATCGGGATGGCACACTGGTCAATGCGCTGCTTGCCCATGCCGGGGATAGTCTACCCGGCATTGGCGGGGAAAAGCGGCCCGGCATTGTGCATCGGCTGGACAAGGACACTTCTGGCGTCATGGTCGCGGCCAAGACAGAATTGGCGCTCCGCCGACTATCCGAAAGCTTCGCAGAGCGTGATCTGGAACGGCATTATCTTGCGATTTGTTGGGGCCTACCCACAGCCATGGAAGGCGAAATCAATGCCCCGATCGGCCGGCACCCGGCGGATCGCAAGCGCATGGCGGTGGTGGAACGCGGCAAGCAGGCCATCACGCGCTATAAGGTTCTGCGGTCCTGGGGGACTTCCTGCGCCCTTGTTTCCTGCCGGCTGATGACCGGGCGGACGCATCAAATCCGCGTGCATATGGCCCATCTGGGCCATCCCCTGGTGGGGGACCCGGTCTATCTGCGCCGCACCCCGGCGGCCGCCCGCACCCTGCCGCCCCCCGTGCGCGATGCGCTTCTGGCCTTCCCGCGCCAGGCGCTTCATGCCGCAAGCCTTGGCTTTCGCCACCCCATCAGCGGCCAGGCACTGCATTTCGAACGGCCACCGCCCGAGGATATGGCCGCGCTTTTTATATTACTGGACGGTAACACGGAGTAACCCGACTATTTCAGTCGGTTTTTCTTGCACTCCTGCCCGATTCCAGCTAGTAATCTGGTGTCGGAATCCTCAAAGTGCCATTTAAGGCATGGCCGGCCAAGGCCTCCGCAAGGGGCAGGCGACCAGTCAGGGCTTTGAGGGGGATGACAGCAATGTAATGATCGGCCAAGGATGCCGCCTTCGGGGCAGAGTAAGCCGGTTCAGGAGGTAAATGAAGACCATGGCATCTTCTATGGCCATACCGATGGCGACCGAGGGAAATCTCTCACGCTATCTCCAGGATATCCGCAAATTCCCGATGCTCTCGGCTGAGGAAGAACTCAGCCTCGCGCTCCGCTGGCGCGACAATGCCGATGAGCCGGCCGCGCATAAACTCGTCACCTCCCACCTGCGCCTGGTGGCCAAGATTGCCATGGGCTATCGTGGCTATGGCCTGCCGGTAGGGGAGCTGATTTCCGAAGGCAATGTCGGGATGATGCAGGCGGTCAAGCGCTTCGACCCAGATCGCGGCTTCCGCCTAGCCACATACGCTATGTGGTGGATCCGCGCGGCCATTCAAGAATACATCCTGCATTCCTGGTCGCTCGTGAAAATGGGCACCACGGCCGCGCAGAAGAAGCTGTTCTTCAATCTACGCCGGCTGAAGGCGCAGATGTCCGCCCTGGAAGAAGGCGATTTGCAGCCCGAACAGGTGGCCAAGATCAGCCATGTGCTGCAAGTGCCGGAACAGGACGTGATTTCGATGAACCGGCGCCTTGCGGGCGCCGATAACAGCCTGAATGCCCCGCTGCGCGCCGATGGCGAAGGCGAATGGCAGGATTGGCTGGTGGATGAAAGTGAGAATCAGGAACAGGAACTCGCCGAACATGAGGACATGTCAAACCGCCGCGAATTGCTGAGCGGCGCGCTGAAGACGCTGAATGAGCGTGAACGGCATATCCTGATCGAACGCCGGCTGAAGGAAGATCCGACGACGTTGGAAGAACTTTCGCAGCAATACAACATCAGCCGCGAACGCGTGCGTCAGATTGAAGTGCGCGCCTTCGAAAAGCTGCAAAAATCCATGAAGCAGCAGATCATGGATCGGCGGCTGACGATTGGCTAAGGACTGTTCAAGCCAAGCGATGTCGCTTGGCTTGATACCAGTGTCATAAACAACCCTGTATCGGCAACGGTTCACCGCATTCTGTCGCGGTGCACCAGCTTCGGTTTCACCCGGCGCACTGCCACTAATTATTGAACAGCGCCATGATGTCAGCGACGGTGACGTTACCGATCAAGATCACATCATCGCCACCCCCACCATCAATGAATTGATCTTCGCCGGTCCCGACGCGGATCGTATCATTCCCGCCATCGCCGTAGAGCAACTGACCAGTGCCGTTCCCGCCCTGCAGGCTATCGGCATCGGCGCCGCCATAAAGGGGCTGATAGTTGCCCCCGCCCGCGACCAGCGTGTCATTCCCTGCATCGCCAATAAGGAACTGATAAGCTCCGGTCCCGCCCTGCAGGCTATCGGCTTCGGCGCCTCCATAGAGCTGCTGATTGTTACCCCCGCCCGCGACCAGCGTGTCATTGCCGACATCGCCAGAGAGCTCCTGAGCAGTGCCGTTTCCGCCTTGCAGGCTATCGGCACCGTCGCCGCCATAAAGGTCCTGACCGTAGCCCACGCCTGCGACCAGCGTGTCATTCCCGACGTCGCCATATAGGCGCTGATAGTCGCCCCCGCCCGCAACCAGCGTGTCATTGCCGGCATCGCCATAGAGATACTGATTAGAACCGTTCCCGCCCTGCAGGCTATCGGCATCGTTGCCGCCATAGAGAACCTGACTGTTGCCCCCACGCGCGACCAGCGTGTCATTCCCGGCATCGCCATAGAGACCCTGGTCATCGACTTTCCCGCCTAGCAGGCTGTCATTACCGTCGCCGCCAGATAGACCCTGATTGATGCCCGCACCCGCGACCAACGTGTCATTGCCGGCGTCGCCATCGAGTTGCTGATCAGAGCCGCTCCCGCCCTGCAGGCTATCGGCATCGGCGCCGCCATAAAGGGACTGTAAGTAGCCTCCGCCTGCGACCAGCGTGTCATTCCCGGCATCGCCAGAGAGGTGCTGATAATTGCCGTTCCCGCCCTGCAGGCTGTCATTCCCGGCATCGCCATAAAGGTCCTGAAGGTCGCCCCCGCCCGCAAACATCGTGTCATTCCCAGCATCGCCAGAGAGGTACTGATCAGCGCCGTTCCCGCCCAACAGTCTATCGTCACCGTCGCCGGCCTCGAGACGCTGACCTTCGCCCCCGCCCGCGATCAGCGTGTCATTCCCGGCAACGTCATAGAGATGCTGAAATTTGCCGCTCCCGCCCTGAAGGCTATCATCATCGGCGCCACTGAAAAGGCGCTGATAATCGCCTCCACCCGCGACCAGCGTGTCATTCCCCGCTTCGCCAAAGAAGTCCTGACCGTAGCCATCGCCCTGCAGGCTATCGGCATCGGCGCCGCCATAGAGGTCCTGACCGTAGCCAACGCCCGCGACCAGCGTGTCATTCCCGGCTTCGCCTAGCAGCGAATCTCTGTTGCCATTGTCCGCGATCAGGCTGTCATCACCATTGCCGCCGACCAGCGTGTCATCGTCAGCACCACCGCTGAGCGTGTCGTTGCCAGCACCGCCGGTGAGCCTGTCATTGCCGTTGCCACCATCAAGGTAGTCATTATTGGTGCTGCCCTGCAGGCTGTCATGACCGTTGCCGCCACCGAGGTACTGACCAAAGCCAACGCCCGCGACCAGCGTGTCATTCCCGGCTTCGCCATAGATTTCCTGAGTAACGCCGATCCCGCCCAGCAGGCTATCGGCACCGTCGCCGCCAGAAAGGTCCTGACCGTAGCCCCCGCCCGCGACCAGCGTGTCATTCCCGGCTTCGCCATAGAGGCGCTGAAAAGCCCCGTTCCCGCCCAGCAGTCTATCGGCATAACTACCGCCAAGGATGTTTTCAATCCCGGTCAGACTGTCATTGCCCGCCGCGCCGGATGACGTGCCCGCGCCAAGATTAACCGTGACTGCGCCCGTGGCAGAGGCATAGCTCGCCCAATCGGTGCCATCGGCACCGACCAGCGTGTCATTGCCGACGCCGCCGCTGAGCGTGTCATTGCCATTGCCACCATCGAGGCTGTCGATGTTGGTGCCGCCCTGCAGGCTGTCATTACCGTTGCCGCCAAGGAGCGACGGAAAGTAGCCAACGCCTGCGACCAGCGTGTCATCCCCGGCATGGCCAGACAGGTACTGATAAGCGCCGCTCCCGCCCTGCAGGCTATCGGCACCGTCGCCGCCAAGGAGCTGCTGAGCGAAGCCCCCGCCCGCGACCAGCGTGTCATTCCCGGCTTCGCCATAAAGATACTGCGCAGAGCCGTTTTCGCCCCGCAGGCTATCGGCACCGTCACCGCCATAGAGGCGCTGTACGCCGCCCCCGCCCGCGATCAGCGTGTCATTCCCGGCTTCGCCATAAAGGTACTGATCAGCGCCGTACCCACCTATCAGACGATCGGCACCGGTGCCACCATCGAGGTATTGAGAGTCGCCACCCGCGACCATCGTGTCATTCCCAGCAAGACCAAAAAGCGAATCGCCCGCATTCGACTGAAGAGACAGATGATTATCTGCGGCGTTACCGTAAACGGCTGACATGATGGCGTTTCTTTCAGCGCATCGCCTGAAGGGGGATGCGGGTTTGCTGCTCAATCAATTCATACCAGGAAAGCCAAGGCATAGGCGGGCGCCAAGGCAGCGGCTCAGCACAGTCACTGCGAAAGACGAACAACTCCCGAGACCCGGAAGTTTTTTATAAAGCCGTCAAAACGCCCCCTGGCATTCTAATTATCGTCGAAATTAAAATTTGGTCAATTCTTATTTACATGACGATCAGGCAATACTTCCGCTGTAACACTAAAATCAACAGGGCTTTGGCGCACCCTACGCGTAAGTATAAGTTGTGTTTTATTCTTTTCTGCACTTGATCTGTTTTGTCAGATACCCAAAGCGCGCTTTCCGTTTACCCAAAAGCGGGGAGGGTCGCTTGAAACGAAAGCTGCCAGATGCAGCAGCTGCTGCGCTCCAGGATTTGCCCAAAAGCCCAAGCCCCAGGCCTGGCGACACAACGCCCCCCGCAAAGGCAGCGTTGAAGGGAAGGTGCCGCTGGTTCTTGCGGCTGGGCGTAACAAAAAAGGCGGTGGAAACTCCACCGCCTTTTCAGTGATCGCTCCGCTATTCAGCGCATCGGGGGCGCGTATTGCAAACCGCCCTTGCTCCACAAATTGTTGACACTGCGCGGGAAGCCAATCGGGGTCATGTTGCGTTCCCAGATTTCCCCGTAATTGCCCACAGCGCGGATGATGCGCGGCGCCCAATCCTTCTCAAGCCCAAGCATCTGACCAAGATCACCGGTCTGGCCCATGAAGCGCTGGACATCGGGGTTGGTGCTATTCGCGAAAGTACCGACATTGGCTTGCGTAATGCCAAGTTCTTCCGCCGTCAGCAGAGCGAAATGCACCCAGCGCACGACATCAAAATAGCGCCAGTCACCCTTACGCACCACGGGGCCGAGAGGCTCCTTGGAAATGATTTCCGGCAGCAGCAGGAAACGATTGGCATTGGCGCCTTGCGCCGCGGCGAAGGATGCCAGGGATGAAGCATCGGTCGTATAGGCGTCGCAGCGCTTGTTAATGAACGCGGTGCGGATTTCTTCGATATTCTCGATCACCACCGGCGTGAAACGCAGCCGATTGGTGCGGAAGAAATCGGTCATGTTGAGTTCGGTAGTGGTGCCAGGCTGCACGCAAACCGTGGCGCCATCCAATTGCTTGGCCGAGGTCACACCACTATCGCGATGCACCATGAAGCCCTGACCGTCAAAAACATTGATACCCGCGAAAACCAGGCCGAGCGAGGCTTCGCGCGTCAGCGTCCAGGTCGTGGTGCGGGACAGCAGGTCAATTTCGCCTGACTGCAGCATGGTGAAGCGCTGCTGCGTCGAAGAAGGCACAATCCGAACCCGATTGGCGTCGCCCAGGATGGCAGCGGCAACCGCGCGGCAATAATCCACATCAAGCCCGCGCCACACGCCCTGACTATCCGGCAAGGAAAAGCCGACAGTAGAGGGTGAGGTGGAGCAGACAAGCTGCCCACGGGCGCGAATGGCCGCCATGGTATCGGCCGCCGGCGCTTGCGCCATAGCGGGGGTGGAGGCGACGGCCATGACCGCCGCCAAGGCCGCGCCGGAAAGGGCGCGGGTAAATCGGATCATATTTCTGTCTCCCATAGGTTCTGCAAGCCGGATTGAGCCAGCCTCACCCCGTATAGCATGACCGCTGCCGGACCCAAGGCCAATCTCTTTCTTGGCAGCACCCCGCCGGGTTTAGCCGCGGGGCCTGGAGCATTTTCAAGCCAAGTGGAAACACTTGGCGACTCGGAAAATGCGACCAAACAAGCGCTTAGAGCGATTCCGGTGAACGAACGTGAACGGAAACCGCTCTAAGCCCACACCAGTCAGTGATGAAGGTAGCGATGGTGCGCGTGCATTTGCGCAAATCCTCGATCGAGGTCCGCTCATCAAAGGCATGCGCCCCCTCTCCCTTCGGGCCATAGCAAAGCCCGGGGATATCGAAGTAAAGCCCGTAATAGCGCGTGTCATTCACCGCCGTTGTGCGGCGTTCCGGCAGGCTGCCGCCATGGACCGAGGCATGGGCGGCGGCGAGCACGGCCTCCGCCTCACTGCCTGGCTCAAGCACATAGGGGTCGGTCTGAAAGCCGGTCCAGACGATTTCGGGCGGGTTATTTGCGAGAAAGCCATCGCCCTTGGCAGTGGCGCGCACCAAAGCTTCGATCCCGGCCATGGCTTCTTCCGGTGTGGTTCCAGGAACCAGGCCGATGCGGCAATCCACCTCACACCAGGCGGGGGTGGAAGATGCCCAGTCACCGCCGCGAATAATGCCGGGGTTGAATTTGATCGGGTCCTTGATGTCAGCATACCAGGTGCTGGCACGCGCGGCTTCATTCAATTTGCGGGTGTGTTCATACAGCGCCTGGATCAGCACATAGGCCGACATGATGGCATTGCTGCCATCTTGCGCGACCGCAACATGCACCGGAATGCCGCGCACGCGTAGCCGAAACCAGATGGTGCCGGTTTGGCTGCGGGTAATGGTATGGCCCGTGGGTTCCGGCACCAGCGCGGCATCCGCGCGATAACCACGCAACAGCGTGGAAAGTGCGCCATTGCCGGTGCTTTCTTCCTCGGTCACCGTTTCCACATAGACATCGGCGGCGGGTTCAAACCCGGCATCGCGAATGGCATCCATGGCATAAACCATGCAAGCCACGCCGGATTTCATGTCATGCGCGCCGCGGCCATACATCCAGCCATCGCGGATCACGGCAGCATAGGGCGGATGGGTCCACATATCGGCGGGGCCTTCGGGCACAACATCAATATGCCCTTGTAGGATCAGGCTGCGCCCGGTTGGATTTTTGGCGCGATAGGCCGCCACCACCTGCACGCTGCCGGCCGGATCACATTCCACCATCGGCGCCATTTTGGGATGCTGCGGCACATCGGCCAAAGTGTAGCGATCCACCGCATAGCCACGCGCGGCCATTTGGCGGGCAAACCAATCCTGCAAGGGCGCTTCCCGGCCGCGCAGGCTTGGAAAGCGCACCAATTCCGCCAGGAACTGCACTTGCTTGTCGAAATTCGCGTCTATGGCGGCGGCAATGCGCGCCATGGCTTCCTTATCGGCCATGCTGATCATTCTTTCCTGTTCAAGGGTCTCATGCTGCGTTCAGGGCGGGCTCGCGAGCAGCGCATTGGTGTACCAGGAAGGCGAGGCATCATACTTCACCTTATTCCTGAGCCCCGCCCAGGAAACTTTCAGATAGAAGATCGGAATGACGCCAGTGTCTTCGATACCGATCCGCATCGCCTCAGCCGTCAGCGCATTGCGCCGCGTAGTGTCCATGGTGCGCAAAGCCTCCGCCAAGGGCGCATCCATCGCCGGGTTTGAGTAATGCTGACGATTGAAGGGGCCGGCACCGGTTTCGCTGTTTCGTGTCATCAATACCTGGCGCAGCGTATTGGCCGCGATGGAGGAGGTATAGGTGGTCATGAACATCGAAAACTCTCGCGCAGTGGCGCGGGTGAACAGATTAGCGGGCGGCAGGACCTCGACACGGGTTTCAATGCCAAGCCGTGTCCAACCCTGCGCGATGGCCTGCGCCACATCTGTATCCGATGCGAACCAGCCATTGGGGCTATGCAGCGTGATACGAAAGCCATCCGGATAACCCGCTTCACGGAGCAAGGCGCGCGCCTGATCCAAATCATAGCGCGGGGGTGGCATATTGGGCGCGCGGTCGGCCACGGCGGGGGCCGCGAATTGTTCCGCCGGCATGCCCTGGCCCATCAGCAACCGGTCCACAATGCCCTGGCGATTAATGGCAAGGGAGAGGGCGCGGCGCACCCGCGCATCACGCAAGGGGTTACGTTCAAGAACGCGGCCCTGCTTGTCAGTCACGAAGGGTGATGGATCACGCACTGCATCGGGGAAAAGATAGGCGGTACCATTGCTCGCGACACCAAAGACCGAAAGCCGGGCATCATTGGAAAGGCGCTGCACATCCTGCACCGGCACGAAATCAATCAAATCTACATCGCCCGAAAGCAGCGTGGCCACACGCGCCCCAGGATTGCTGATGAAGCGCGTTACCACCCTTTCCCAGGGCTGCGCTTCCCCCCAATAGCCAGGGTTGCGCGTGATTTCATGCCGCTCACCCATCGTATAGCTGACATGGCGATAGGCGCCGGTGCCGATCATGGCGCGGCCTGCATTGAAATCGCCCAAAGTCGCATTGGCATGCAGGTTGCGGGACAGGATCATGATGTTGGAAAGGTCCCAATCCAGGAAAGGGTTGGGTTCTTTGGTCCTGATCACGATGCGACGCGGTTCCGGGATTTCGATGGCGGCGATGCTGCGCACAAAGGGCGTGAAGGGGCCGGGGCTATTGGTAATGGTCGGCACGCGCGCATAGGAAAAGGCAATATCCTCAGCGGTCAGCGGCGTGCCGTCGTGGAATTTAATGCCCTCGCGCAGCTTGAATTCCCAAGTCAGGTCATCAATGGCGCGCCAGGATTCCGCGAGCCGCGGGATAAGCCGCCCGGAAGTGTCGAAATCCACCAGGGTTTCAAAAATCTGCCGCAAAACCGCGTTATTGGGGTTGGAGGAATGATAGTGCGGATCCATCCCCGATGGTGCGCCTTGCGCACCGATGGTGAGGGTGCGCTGCGCCTGAGAGGGCGCCGCGCACAACAGCAACGCGCCGGCCGCCAGCATCAGCGTTCTGAAAAATCCCATCGCCACACCCCCAAAGGTTTATGAAGCGATAACGTCACCCTTCATGCGGACGCGGTCAAGCAGCAAAAGCGCAGATGCCTCGACCCGCCCAAGCTCAGGTCTCGGTGCCTTTTTAAGGGGAATTTCACCCTTGCCTGATTAGAATGCAAGCCGCTCCAATCACAGGCCTGGTTTGCTTCAATGTTCTCTGCACCTTCGTCGCCCAATGAAATTGCTTGTCGCTCACGCGGCGTGGCGGGTCATTCTTGTTTAGGACATTTGGCGTAGGAATTCCACCATGACGATAGCCCTGCCCATACACCCAGAAGCCGCACCCTTGTCCGGTTCGGAAGGGCGCGCCTGGCTGGAATGGAATGCAGATACGGATAAGCTGCACCTTTCCAGCGCTGCACTGCGCCTTCTTCAGTTGGCAGATTCCATTCTGCCGCAAAGCGAGATCGCATTTGGCGAATTTTTTGACATACCCAATCGGAACAAGTTGGCCATCGCCTTCGAAGAAATACTGACGCAGGAAGGACCAGTTTCAGTTGAATTGCTGCACCAGACATCCGCAGGTACGCAGGTCCTACTATTTCGTGGAGAATTGGACAGATCGCGTGAAGGCCGGATTGTGGTCGCAAGCCTTGAAGACGTCACGCATGGCAGTGAAGGGCATCAGCAAATCGCCGCGAAGAAGCGGTTTGAGACCTTTGTCAGCCTGATTCAAAAAGACCCTGCCTATTTCGATTCAGTCCCGCTTGGACTCATGATAGTCAATGCTGGCTTCATCGCCCAGGCAAATCCCAAACTCACCGAAATTCTCTCAATCCGCACCGGAAGCCTGATTGGTGAACCGGTGTCGCGTATCCTGTCCGCCAAACAAAGCTATGATTACTACATGGAATCCGTTTGGGGTGAGCCAACCGAAGACAGCCAAGAATTTGTCGAAGCCGAATTTGAAAATGACGATGGCGCGCTGATATGGCTTCGGGTCAGCGTCTCACGCATTTGTACCGCAGGTTCGGAAAATTCCTGCCTTTGCGTCATTGAAGACATTACAGCGCGTAAGAAGCTTGAACAAGATGTATGGACCGGATTGGCGGACACCCTCTCCGCCAAGGAAGCAACTGACACTGCAAGTCGCATAAAGAGCGAATTTCTCGCCATGGTCAGTCATGAAATCCGTACACCGCTTTCCGCGGTGATCGGCATGCAAAAGCTAGCCTTGCGCGACCCAACGCTTAAGGGGAAAACCCGGCAGCATCTTGATATGGCGCAGACCAATGCAGAATTTCTGCTGGAACTGCTGAATGACATCCTGGATTTCTCCAAGATAGAGGCCGGCAAGCTGCTACTTGAATCAGTGGATTTTTCGCTGCGGCATCTCATCACCGAAAGTAGCGGCCTGCTGATGGAACGGGCCGCCACGAAGAATATCTCGCTGACGATAGATACTGAAGCTGCGGTTCCGGATACGCTGGTCGGCGACCCGGCGCGCGTCAAGCAAATCCTGATCAACCTGATAGGGAATGGTATCAAATTCACGGATAAGGGGGGTGTGGCGCTACGCGTTCAGCTTGAAAGTAGTGTTGCGGATGTAAAAAATATCCGCTTTGAAGTTGCAGATACCGGCATCGGCATTTCACGCGATGCGCAGGGGCAGCTCTTTCAGAAATTCGCACAGGGCGATATTTCAACAACACGGCGCTTCGGCGGTACGGGTCTCGGCCTTGCCATTTGCAAACAGCTTGTGGAGTTGATGCAGGGTGAAATCAGTCTGAAGAGTGATCTTGGTAAGGGAAGCTGCTTCAGCTTCGTGGTCCCATTCAAAATCGGCTCGGCGCCCGCCAATATCCTGCCAGTCACCCTGGCGCCGCATTCCCACCAGTTGAATATCTTGTGCGCTGAGGATTTCCCCCCGAACCAAATCATTATCCAGGGCTTGCTGGATGAAATGGGGCATCGGGTGGAGTTCGCCGACAATGGCCGCAAGGCATTGGAAGCCCTGGCACTCCGCAGCTATGATGTCATTCTGATGGATGGGCGGATGCCTGAAATGGATGGCGCAACCACCATCCGCCTGATCCGTTCTGAAGGTGATGGGCAATTTTATATCCCTGACCCCAAAATCCGCATCATTATGCTAACCGCGAATGCAGGCGATGAAAGCCGGCAATTCTATATCGCCAGCGGGGCCGATGATTTTTTGGTCAAGCCAATTGATGAGACCTTGTTGCACCAAAGCCTGGCGCGGGTGATTGAAGCGCGCCTCACGGAAAGGGCATCGCTGCTGCCAATCTTGCGCCATGATAAACAAGAATTGGAAAAGCTGTTCGGTGTGGCGGCGCTGGGTGTGGCCGATGTCACGCAAATCATGCCGACCGCGCCCGTTGAAAATCCTCAGGAGGAAAACGGGAGCCTAAGGGAACGGCTGCGACAGGCCCTGCGTGCAGATCTCGCCGCTCGGCGTAAGACGCTTGATGAAGCCTATACCACACGGGATATGCAGACACTCGCCAGTCTCTTTCACAGCCTCAAGGGAAGCGCTGGTTACATCTGGCCAGGGGAGGCGCTGCAAGGCATGAGCGCGCTTCTTGAACAAGCGGCTGACCGCGAAGATTGGCACACCATAGAAAGAGAAATGCCGGGGTTCCTCGACATACTGAACGACATAGCAAAAGGGACCATCTCATGAGAGCGCTTGTGGTTGATGATGATGTGGTTTCGCGCATGGCCCTTGCCGATCTTATGCGCAGCTTCATCGAATTGAAGGTGGTTGAAGCGGTGGATGGCCAGGATGCCTGGGAACAGATGGAAATGGGGCCGGCCCCTATGATCTGTTGCTGCGATGTCCAAATGCCGCGGCTTTCCGGTATTGGCTTGCTGAAGCGCGTGCGTTCTTCGCCGCGCTTCAAGGATATTCCCTTCGTATTGGTTACTGCCGCGGCCGATCTTGAAACCGTGAAGCAGGCGGTAACGCTTGGCATCAGCCACTACATCATCAAGCCATTTCATGCGCGGGAAGCGCGGGGTTCCCTGCAAAAAATCCTCAACGCCGCCTGGGAGAGGATTGCAGAACCACCCCCCGCAACGCTTAACCGGCTGAATATCGCGCCCGACCAGTTGATGACTTACCTGTATTCACTGCGAGGCCAATGCGCAGTTTTTGCGCGTGACCTCAGGCGGTCCAAAAACCTTCAGGATGTGCAGGATGTTGTCGGGCGGCTGAAGGGCTTGCATACGGGCTGCCTCACCCTTGGGCTGCATTACGCGGCCGATTTGGTTTTGCATCTGCGTGACGAAGATTCGGAAATCGAACGTGTCGAACAGGCGCTGATCGAAATCGAATTGGCCATTTCATCGCAGGAAGAACGGGTCAAGGCGCGCCATAGTCTTGCCACTGGCGGCGCCATCAAACGGACCTCCATGGGCGGCGCCTCGGCTTGATCGCCTCTGGCCGCTTTCCCCAAGGGGTTGCTCTGTGCTTTGGTGTGGTTGCAGGAGCAAACCATGCCAAACGCCGAATCGCCCAGGCCCTCACCCACGCGCCATACGCAAACCGCCATGCTCGCCGAAAGGGCTGCGGTTTTGTTGCTGCTGGCACTTTTGCTCTACGGCGTGATCCGCGTTCTGGAACCCTTTGGTCTCGCTATCGCTTTTGGTGGCTTCATCGTCATTGGCACCTGGCCACTAAGGCAGGCGATGGTCAGCCGCGGGATCCCCCGCGGCATCGCCGCGACGCTCATGCTGCTGGTGCTGATCCTATCCGTCGCCGTTCCGGCGCTTGCGCTGACCCCTGAATTGGGTGGGCAGATTGCGCATGCCGGAAAGGTGGCGCGTGAACTTCTGGCCGGTCTGCCAGAGGCAGCGCCAGCTTGGCTTGCGGGGTTGCCATTGGTCGGTGGGATAGCCAGCGATTGGTGGCCGCAATTGCTGCATTGGCAAGGTGATTTCGGGGCCCTTCTGGCGCCCTATACCGGGCGTATCACCAGCCTTTTGGTGGATATCGGTCAGGCGGCGGCCGCAAGCGTGGTGCAAATCCTGCTCTCGCTGATTGTTGCCACTGCCTTTTGGGTCAGCGGCGATAAGCTCGGCGATCAGGTGACGGACATTGCCGGGCGCTTGGCAGGCGAGACGGGCCGCAATGCGGTGATCGCCGCTGAAGGTGCAGTGCGCGGTGTGGCCTGGGGCATTGTCGGCACTGGCATCATCCAGGCGATGTTGATGGGTATTGGCCTTGCCATTGCAGGCGTGCCCGGGGCTGGCGTGATTTCCTTCCTGACCCTAATTTTTTCCATCAGCCAGGTGCTTGGACCGCTGGTGGTGGTGGCCTGGCTTGGCGCGGCGGCTTGGCTCTACAGCGAAGGCCACCTTGCCTGGGCGATTTTCATGGGGCTTTGGGGGCTGATCATGGTCTCGGGTAGCGATAACATCATTCGTCCCTTGCTGATCAAGCGCAGCAGCGCCATGCCGCTCTCGCTCATTATTCTCGGTGTCTTTGGCGGGCTGATCGCCTTTGGCTTCCTTGGGCTTTTCATTGGACCTGCCTTGCTCGCCGTAGCGCATGGGCTGCTCAAGGCATGGCGCAGCGCTGAAAGCTGAAGCCCGCGGGGCTGGCAAAGCCCGCATCCCGCGTTATGACTAACTTGACGACAGGGCAGGAGAGACCCGCATGGCCACACGCAAGCATCGTATCGCCGTCATCCCCGGGGATGGCATTGGCAAGGAAACCACGCCTGAAGGGCTTCGCGTGCTGGATGCCGCGGCGCGGCGCTTCGGTTTTGAACTGGAACTGACGCATTACGATTGGTCCTGCGAAACCTACACCAAGACCGGCAAGATGATGCCGGATGACGGCATGGATCGCTTGAAGGACAGCGACAGCATCTTCCTGGGCGCCGTGGGCTGGCCCGGCGTGCCGGATCATGTCTCGCTCTGGGGGTTGCTGATCCCCATCCGCCGTGGCTTTGACCAATATGTGAATCTGCGCCCCTGCCGGCTGTTGCCGGGGGCGACTACGCCGCTCGCCAATCGTGGCCCCAAGGATATTGATTTCATTGTGGTGCGCGAGAATACGGAAGGCGAGTATTCCTCAAGCGGCGGGCGCATGTTTGTGGGCACGGACCGCGAATTCGTCTCCCAGGAAAGCGTCTTTACGCGCATCGGTGTGGATCGCGTGCTGCGCTACGCCTTTGAATTGGCCAAGACCAGGCCGCGCAAAAAGGTGACGAGTGCCACAAAATCCAACGGCATCACCTTCACCATGCCCTATTGGGATGAACGCTTTGCCGAAATGGCAAAGAATTATCCCGGCATCACCACAGACCAATTCCATATTGACATCCTCTGCGCCCATTTCGTGCAGCATCCGGATTGGTTTGATGTGGTGGTAGGGTCGAATTTGTTCGGCGATATCCTTTCAGACCTTGGGCCGGCGGTGGCGGGTTCGATTGGCATTGCGGCGAGCGCCAATATCAATCCCGAAAAGCGCTTCCCTTCCATGTTCGAACCCGTGCATGGCAGCGCGCCGGATATTGCGGGCAAGTTCATCTGCAACCCGATCGGGCAGATCTGGTCGGGTGCGATCATGCTGGAACACCTTGGTGAAAAACCGGCGGCTGATGCGATCCTGGCGGTGATTGAAAAGCTGCTGGCGGAAGGTGGCCCGCGCACGCGCGATATGGGTGGGCAGGCCGGCACGGTGGATGTCGGTCGCGCCATCGCTGAAGCCGTAGCAAAATTCTGATCAGCTAGTGCGCGTCCCATTCACATTCGTTCAGCGGGCGCGCACTAAGTTTTTTGTGATTGTATTTTCCGAGTCGCCAAGTAATTTCACTTGGCTAAAAATGACCTAGGGCCTGTTGAGGAGCGCCTTGGGCGTAAGACCGCGGCCGCTAGAGCGTGTTGCGTTCACATGGGTTCACGCAACCCACTCTACATTGTTGTTTTTCGAGCATCTTCACACGTTCAGATGATTCCATCTGAACGTGATCTGCTCTGGATAGATCATGGCCGCCTTGGCAGATGGTTTGGAATGGCAGGAATTCACTTCCCGCCGGGATATGCTTGCCTTTCACCGGACTGATCCGGTGCCGACTTTGGGGCTTCGTGGCAATGGGACCCGGATGGAGCGTATCCATCCCCGGGCCATGATCCGCGACGCTGAATGGCGCCGCATGCGGCATGCTATCTTGCGCGCGCACTGCGTTTATTTTACGGGCAATAGCCGGCGTTATGTCTACGATTGGGGCCTCATGGCCTGTGGCCCCGCTTCCGTCACGGAAGCACATCCATTGTGCGGCCCGCTATAGGTCGGTGCCGAAAGCCACCAAATAGCCCCTGCTATCTCAAATCCGCCCAAACCGCTGCAACGCCGCATCCAATTCGCCCGCGCGTCGTTCAATGCTTTGCACCTGATCGGCAGATGGCCCGCCAGCACGCGCCGCCGCGGCGCGGCGGTCCCGTTCCAGCGTGTCCAATTCGGATTGCAGGCGCGCGCCTTCCGCCGTTGCCGCCGGGTTTTGCGCGCGTTCGGCGCGCAGCCGCTCCAGCGTGGTGCGTTGCTGCGCCAAATCGCGCTGTAACCTAGCCAGCCGCTGTTCTGAAGCGCGCACCGCCGCCGTGCTGCGCGCGGCTTCAGCTTGGGCTGCCGTATTGCGCTCTGCGGCCATTTGCGCGGCGCGTTCTTGCAAAGCGGCAGAGCTTTCCAGGCTTTGCGCACCGCGCACATCTTCACCGCTGACGGCAGCGCCGATGCCGGTGAAGAAGCCACGTTCGGAAGCGGGGCCCGCGCCGGCGCCAGCACAACCTGCCAGCAGTAAAAGCGGCGCGATGGCGCGGAAGGATTTCAGCTTCATGGCGGATCAGCCCGTGGGTACGCGGCGGAGCGCGGATTCCAGATCATCCGCCGCCGCTTCCAGCCGGCGCTGCGCCTGATCAATCTTCGCTTCCTCATTCATCAATTGCGGCACTTGCCGAGAGCTCGCCACCAGGCGCTGGCGCGCATCACGCGCTTCGCCGGCGGTTTTGCGCATAAGCTCCGCATCCTGGCGCATGGTCGCGGTCTCGGTGCGATATTGCGCGGCGGTGATCTGGCCCGCGCGATATTGCCGATCAAGCTGCGCCAATTTCTGCTGATTTTGCTTCGCCACTTGTTCAGAAGCGGCAGCGGTATTGTTCAAATTATTGGCGACTTGCTGCGCGGATTGGATGCGTTGGGAAGCATTGGCCTCACGATTTTCGAAGCCAAGATTGCGTTCTGCCACCGTCATGCCGGCGGCCAGCCCAACCAGCGCGCCAATGCCCGCACCAATCAGTGCATTCTGGCCCGTATTGCCGCGCCCGAATGCCGCGGCACCCGCAGCACCCACCGCAGCACCCGCCAAGGCACCTGTCGCCGCGGTTTGATTCCAGCGTTGCGATTGCTGGCGCATGGCCTGTTGCTCAGCCGTGAGCGGCTGGCCGCCTGCGCCGACATTCGCGGTTTCGCAGGCCGGCAGCAGCAAAGACAGCGATAGCAATGCTGTCGCTGCTTTCAGCGCGGGCTTGCGACGGGCCTGGGCAATCAGGGTCATGGGCGTGGTCTCCATCCGATCATCAAAGAACACTCTATCACTATGGCATGTATGGCGCAGCTTTGCGGCAAAATCATCGCATAGGCTCACCGTCCGCCGGCGGGGCACCCAATACGGTAATCCCAGCGGGTAGAGGGCGAACCAGGCGTGCCCATCACCTCAACCGTCACCACGTAATCTTCAGCCGAGCCACCACGCGGCGGGTTCCAGTCAAAGGACACGGCGCCATTGCCGGAAACAAAGCCCGGCGTTTCCGACAGCAACCGCCCGCGGTGATAGACGCGGATGCGATCTGGCTCCATCCGGGTGTTGTAGGGAATGCTGACGCGCCCCGGTGTCGGCCCCAGATAGTGCCGCGTCTCCGTAATGCCACGCCCGCCGCTCTGCACTTCAGTATTGCAGGGCTCCACATTTGGTGGGCGTTCCAGCGGCCTTTCCGCCGGGCGCGGCGATGGGGTTGCCCGCGGTGGGGCTGGCGGCGGAGGGGTCGGAGGCGTCGGTGGGCGCGGCGGTTCCGGTGTCGGTTCTGGCCGCGGTTCCGGCTGGCGCGGCGGCTCTGGCGCTGGCGGAGGAGGCGGAGGAGGCGGGGGAGGAGGCGGTGCTGCCGGCAGCGGGCATTCCGCGCGGCGGCGGCCGAGTTCTTCTTCCAGCAGGGTCAGACGGTGGCGCAGTTCCCTCTCGCGTTCCCTTTCGCGCAAAAGGGTCTGCATGGCGTCCAGATCGCCCTGCTCCACGCGGCACATGCCGGGCTCTGGCGCCAGCCAGCGCGCGATCCAGGGCGAGGCAAAGGCCGCCAGCGCGCCAAGCAGCAGAAGCGAAAGCAAAGCCGCGCCAAGCGCTGCCAAGGGGGTGCGGGCGGGCGCTTCGGCGGGCTTGCCATCATCCAAATCGCGCAAAAGGCCAAGCCCGCCCGGCGCATTGGCCGGCGCCATACCCCAGCCTGCCAGCACGGGCCGGCCTTCATGGGCAAAAACCTGTTCAAAGCTTGGAATTTCAGTCGCGGCCGCGACCAGCGCGGGAAGATGCCCTGCACCTGCGGGGTCTTCCGCCGCCGCCTGGGCAGCCGCGCGGCGCAGCGCGCTGATGATCCGCCCAATCTCGGCGCGCAGCCTGTCCCGCCCTGTGGCGTCCAGCTCCGCAAAACGCGCCATGCGGCCTTCGGGGGCGAAGAAGGCCAAGCCCTGTTCAGTTGCGCTGACTGGGGCGAAAAAACCCGCAACCTCAGCGCCCAGGGTTTCACTCAACAGCGCCGTTAAAGCGCGATGCGCGC
>CAIYMY010000122.1 GCA_903927465.1 uncultured Rhodospirillales bacterium
CCCCGGCAGCACCCGCCCGCCGCTCACCGCCGAACAGCGCGCCAAGCGCCCGCCTTCCGTGCATCCGGTTTTCATGACGCATCCGATCACGGGGCGAAAGGTGCTCTACTGCAATCCGGGCTATGCGATCCGCATCAATGAGCTTTCGGAAGCCGAAAGTGATGTGGTGCTTGAAACACTTTTCGCGCATCAATTGGAAGCACGCTTCCTGCACACCCATGTTTGGAGCGTGGGTGATGTGCTGATTTGGGATAATATTGGCACGCTGCATAATGCGCTGCCAGATTACGGGCCCAATGAACACCGCCTGATGAAGCGCTGCCAGGTGATGGCGGACCGCGTGTTCCAATCTGATTTCATCCAGCGCGCGCTGGCAGCCTAAGGATAAATTGATATGCGCTGGATTCGCTTCACCGCCGAAGACCGCACCCGCTATGGCATTCTGGAAGGCGACCGCATTCTGGAAGTCTCCGGCAGCCCTTTCGATGGCTATGAAAAAATCAGCCGCAAGCATGATCTTGCCGCGGTGAAGATCGAAGTGCCGGTGATGCCGCGCACCTTCTACTGCGCTGGGCTGAATTATGTGGAACATGTGAAGGAAGGTGCGGCGAAGCGTGGCGAAGTGCCGAATATTCCGGCCAAGCCGGATATGGGCTACCGCGCCAGCAATGCGCTAATCGCGCATAATGAGACCGTGATCATCCCTGCCGATGCCACCGAGAAAATTCACTATGAAGGCGAACTTGTTGCGATAGTAGGCAAGAAAGCTAAGAACCTGTCGGAGGCCGAGGCACTGAGCTGCATCATGGGCTGGACCATCGGCAATGATGTCAGTGAACGCACCTGGCAGAAAAGCGACCGCACCTTCTGGCGTTCCAAGAATACCGACACGTTCAAGCCCATGGGCCCCTGGATTGAAACCGATTTTGCTATGGACGCAGCGCGCACCAATGTGCGGCTGAATGGCGAAATCACCACCACATTTGAAACCGGCCATATGCTGTTTTCAACCGCGGTCTTCATTGCGGCGATGACGCGGTATCTGACGCTTTATCCTGGTGATGTGATCTGGATGGGCACGGATGGCGTTTCACCGGATGTGAAATCCGGCGATGTGGTGGATATTGAAATCACCGGCATTGGCCATTTGACCAATCCTTTCCTGCGCGCCAGCGCGTAAGAAGGAGCAGCACCATGGATGTCGCCGCCGATAAGGTCCGCGCGCAGATTGAAGCCATTCTGCTGTCTTGGGGGATGGAACCAGACCTGGTCGCCACCACCACCGAAGCCATGACGGAAACCGATTTATTCGGCGTGGATAGCCACGGCATTTCCATGCTGATGACCTATGAAAAGCGCTGGCAGGAAGGCAAGCTCAAGATCAATGCGCGGCCCAAAATTGAACGCCGAACTGCCTGCACGGCGCTGATTGATGCGGGCGCGGGGCTTGGGCATCCGGTTTCCAGCTATGGCATGAATCTGGCCGTGGATATGGCGAAGGAAGCCGGGCTTGGCGTGGTGGGTGTGCGCAATTCGCATCATTTCGGAGCGGCAGGCGTTTATGCGCGTATCGCCGCGCGACGTGGCGCCATTGGCCTTGTCACCAGCGCGACACGCGGCGTGACCATGGTGCCAACGCGCGGCGCCAAGCCCGTGCTCGGCACCAATCCCATCGCCTTTGCCGCACCGGCCGGGCGCAACCTGCCTTTCGTCTTAGATATGGCCACCACCACCACTGCAGCGGGTAAGGTGAAGGTCTATGATTTGAATGAACGCGCCATGCCTGCCGGTTGGGTGGTGGATGGTGCGGGTAATCCGATCACAGATGCCAAGCGCGGCATGAAGATTTTGCATGAAGAACCAGAAGGCGGTTTGTCACCGCTTGGTGGATCGCCCGAAATGGCCAGCCACAAGGGCTATGGCCTGGCGATGATGGTGCATATTCTGGGCGGCACTTTGGTTGGTTCTTCCTTCTCCCCCATTCGCAACCGCGCGCAAAAGCCGGATGATCCCGATGATATCGGGCATTTCTTCATGGCGATTGATCCGGGTGCCTTCCGCGCGCCGGCTGAATTCGAAGCCGATCTGGATGCGGTGATTGATGAATTGCACGCAACCCCGGCGGCTGATCCTGCAAAACCCGTGCTGGTGGCCGGCGATCCGGAAGACGCGGAACGGCAACGACGCCTGAAACATGGCATCCCCATCCCGCCCGCACTGGATAAGCATATCCGCGATATATGCGCCCGTTCTGGCGCCGCGTATCTATTGAGCTGAGGAAGCACCGCCATGAAGCGCCTGTTGCTTGCTGCCCTTGTCGCTTCCATGCCGGCTGCGGCGCAGAATCTGCGCATGGGGGTGGGGGCGCAGATCACCTCGGCCGATCCGCATTTCCACAATATCTCGCCCAATAACGCCTATGCCTCCATGGTCTTCGACAATTTGCTCGAGACGGATTCAAAGGCGCGGCTGATTGGTTCCTTGGCGGAATCGTGGAAGCCAGTGGGTGACGATGCTTGGGAATTCACGCTCCGCCGCGGTGTGCGCTTTCACAATGGATCGGATTTCACCGCGGAAGACGTGGCCTTCACGCTGGAACGCATTCCGCTGGTGGTGAATAGCCCCGGGTCCTTCCGTACTTATACCCAGGCGATCACGGGCGTGGAGATCATTGATTCCCACACGCTGCGCTTGCGCACCAATGGCCCGGCGCCGCTTTTGCCGACCGATCTCGCGCAAGTGCCCATGCTGGACCGTGAAACGCACCAAGGTGCCACGACCGAGGATTTCAACGCTGGCCGCGCCGCGATCGGCACCGGGCCGTATCGCATGATGGCCTATCGGTCTGGGGATCGGGTTGAATTGCAGCGCTTTGACGGCCATTGGCGCGGCCGCCCAGCCTGGCAAAATGTGGATTACCGCATGATCACCAATGATGCGGGCCGCACAGCAGCGCTGCTCGCGGGTGATATTGATATCATTGATCAGGTGCCGACATCGGATATTGAACGCCTCAGACGTGATCAGCGCATTGCGTTGAGCGAAATAGACAGCATGCGCTTCATCTATTTCGCGCTGGATCACATGCGGGATGGACCGACGCCTTTCATTACCGATAATGATGGCAAGCCTTTCGCCCGCAATCCATTGCGAGATGTGCGCGTGCGGCAGGCGCTTTCCCTTGCCCTTGACCGCCAGGCTATTGTCGCGCGGGTGATGGAAGGGGCGGCGAGTGCCACGCGCCAGGTGATGCCGGAAGGTGCTTTTGGCTATGTCCCGGAACTCGCGGTTTCGCGCGCTGATCCGGACCAGGCGAAGAAGCTGCTGGCGGAGGCGGGCTATCCGAATGGCTTCCGCCTCACGCTGCATGGGCCCAATGATCGCTACCCGAATGACGCGCGCATTGCGCAAGCCGTCGGCCAGATGTGGACGCGGATTGGCATTCGCACCCAGGTGGATGTGGCGCCCTATGCCAGCTTCATCGCGCGGGCCTCACGCCAGGAATTTTCGGTGTTTCTGGTTTCCTGGGGCAGTTCAACGGGCGAACCCATGGCGGGGTTACGCTCCATCGCTGCCACTTATGACCGCGCGCGTGGCACGGGTTCGGTCAATCGCGGGCGCTATTCCAACCCGGAATTCGATACGCTGCTGGCCAGTGCCGCACGGGAATTGGATGCGCCGAAGCGCGAAGCCCTGCTGCGGCAGGCAACGCGGGTGGTGGTGGAAGATGCCGGCATCATCTCCACCCATTTGCAGAAGAACATCTGGGCGATGCGGCGCGGCTTCGCCCATGATGCGCGCGTAGATGAAAGAACCCGCGCGCAGGATGTTACCCCGGCGCGATAGCGCAATCTTGGGTCGCATTTTCCGAGCCGCCAAGTGATTCCACTTGGCTTGAAAATGCTCCAGTTTTGGTCGCATTTTCTGAGTCGCCAAGTGATTCCACTTGGCTTGAAAATGCTCCAGTAATTCTACTGCGGCGTGCTGCCAGCCGGCGCTGGTGTCTTCATCATCGTGCCGGTCATGGGGATGAAGTAAACGCCCACATCCTTGCGGCTGCGCACGCGGCCTTCCTCATCCTTCGTGTAGATGTACAGGAATTGGCCGCGACGGAAGGGCTGGCCGATGGGAATAACCAGCCTTCCGCCCGGCTTCAATTGCTGCAACAACGCGGGCGGCACATATTGCGCGGCGCAGGTGACGATGATGGTGTCAAAACCGCCCGTCACTTCCGGCCAGCCGAAGAAGCCATCGCCCACCCGGGTTTCCACATTATTGAAGCCAATGGGCGCGAAAATGCGCTGCACGCCACGCCCCAGCGGTTCGATGATTTCGATGGAATATTGCTTGGCAACAATGCGTGACAGAAGCGCAGATTGAAAGCCGGACCCGGTGCCGATTTCCAGCACGACATGATCGGGCTTTGGCTGACACGCCTGGGTCATATAGGCCTGCCCGAGATAGTCAGACAGCGCAGACCCATAGCCAACGGCCCAGGGCTTCGCTTCCGTTTCATAGGCATTCGAAGCGCCATTCTGACGCGCTTCATAGCTGTAATGGAAATATTCGCGCGGCACTTCACCAAAGGCACGCAATACGTCGGGATCAGCTTCGCCGAAGCGTGTCTTGAGATAGGATTCAATGCGCGCAAGTGCAGGTTGCTTACGCGCCTGGATGGCCGCAAAGGCGCCATCCGAAATTTCCGTGGGCCGGCCAGAAGCGGCCATGGCCGCGACATAAGCTGAGCGATCCCAAGCGGGCGTTTGTGCCTTGAGCGCTGGCGCAAACAGCAAGCCTGCACCAGTCAGCGTGAGGGCACGGCGAGATAAGGACATAATCACTTCCTTGGCCAAACAAGAATGATGGCCAAATAACAAATACTGCCGCAAAGCAAAAGGGCTGAAAGGCCAATGCCATGCCCAATCAGATTGGCAAGCGGCGTGGCCACCACCGAAAAAGCGCCATTCAGCGCCCAAGCCCAGGGCAGCAGCGCGGGGCCTTCCTGCTGAAACCGATCAAGCCCGAGCGGAAAGGGCAAGCCAAGCGCAAGGGAGATTGGGCCGAGAACCAGCACCAGCATGGCCACGCGCAAGGCCCAAGGCCAATCGAGGATGGCAAGAATGCCGGTATGCGCGGCACCTATCGCCAGCAGGCAAGACCCAACCACAATCAGCGCGATCCAGGTCAGTGTTGTCGCGGGCTTTTTCACGCGCTCAACCATCATTGCACCAAGCCCGGAACAAACCAGCATCACGGTCAAGACCAGCGCAAAGCCGAAGGTTCTGTCACCCAGCAACAACACAGCATATTCGATGAAGGCGATTTCAATCAGCAGAAACCCAAGCCCAAGCGCCGGGAAATAAATCAACGCGCGCCCCAGGATCGCTTTCGGCACACGCAGGGCTCCACGTGCAAAAATCGGCAAGGCGCTCACCAACAAGGCCAGGATGATCGCCTGCGCCAACACCGCCACATTCACCAGCAGGCCGATTTCTTGTTGCGGCAGGATTTCCATCCGCTCCAACGCCCGCGGCAAGGCTGGCAGGCGCACCAGCGGCGATAGCCATGGCCGATCCGCGGTAATGGGTGAACGGTCAAAGGCATCAAGAGGCATGGTGCCGGCCAGCAGCAT
Source organism: uncultured Rhodospirillales bacterium (assembly GCA_903927465.1). Classification (GTDB taxonomy): domain Bacteria; phylum Pseudomonadota; class Alphaproteobacteria; order Acetobacterales; family Acetobacteraceae; genus Neoroseomonas. Next base: position 5,633 of record CAIYMY010000122.1, read on the forward strand.
GCGCATTTCCTCAGCCACCGCATCACTGGGCGCGCCTGTTTGCACCATGCCGGAATCGAGCGAAATCGCCGGCAGATCATTCCAGATTTCGCGGCCTTCCAGGGAAAGATGCGGCGCGTAGGAAATGTCGAAGGATCTGGCTTCGGCAAAGGCCAGCAGCTTTTCCATGCGTTCTGGCGTTAGCGGATCGCGGGCCATCAGCACGCGCAAATTCCACGCGGATCTTATCACCGCCATATGCGCCGCGGGTTCCTTGATGCCTGCTTCCAGCAGCGCCGCATGAGCAGTGGCCAGCACGCGCACGGCATAAACCGGCAATTCGCGAATGCCAATCGGCAGGGAAATCATGCCCCCCGGCTGGAGCATTCCAAGCAGGCCCGCCAGGGCCTCAACCGTATAGGTATGGCGGTTCGCATCGGCCGCGCCAAGAAAATCACCTGAAATATCCACAAGATCATAGGCACCTTCTGCCCTGAGTGGATGCGCATCCGAAATCTGGACGCGCGGGTCCCGTGGCAAGGCAGGCGAAGGGCCGAAGCCCTGCACCAAGGCCTCGCGCAGTGTGGGTTCGGGTTCAATCACCGTGACGCCCGCGGCGCCAAGCTTCAGCACCTCAGCCACACGAAAACCGCCCGCCGCGCCAAGGATAAGAACGCGCGGCTGGGCCAGCAGGGCATAGGGCGCGGCATCAAGTGCTGCTGGGGCGTGGCCGGCTTGAGGCGTTTCCATCGGAAGCGCCGCGATGCGCGCGCCATCCCGATAAAGCCCGAAAGCGCGTGGCGGTGCGGGGGTGCCAAGCACACCGGCATTATTGGACACATCCGTATCCAATCTTTCGGTGAAATTATCGAGCAACTGATAAACCCCGCGCGGCGTATAGCGTTCCGCCACCACGCGGCTTTCCGGCACATTCAAGGGCGCATAGATCGGCTTGAATTCATTCACGCGTGGTGCAGCGAGCAGAAAAATCGCAGCCTCCGCGACCAGCAGGCTACCCAACGCGGCCACGCGCCAAACGCCCTTGGCTGATAGAATTGCAGCCACAGCAAGCAAGGGCAGCAAGGCCGGCACCAGATGGAAAGGATGCAGCACCGCCATCAGTACAAGCGCAAGGCAGGCACCCAATCCCGCGCCGAGCAGATCATACCCATAGACCTTGCCAACTTGGTCTGAATAGACAACGAAATTCAATGAAACCGCAAAGCCCGCCAGAAAGAAGAAGGGAAACAGTGCAGCGTAATAAAGTGCGATATTGCCAAGCTGCGGCCAGGCGGTTGCGGGGTTCTGCAACTCAAGCGGGTTGAAGCCATTGCCTGTGGTGGCAATCCAACCAGCCGCGCCAGTCAGCAACATGGCCAAAGGCAAGCCTGGCAAAAGCCAGCTTGCATGGCGGAGAAAAACCTGCCGCCCCAGCACCATGACCACGCCCGAGACAGCGAACCCCATCATGGCGATGGAGATCACCCAATAGCCATACTCAGACCAGGAAGCGACGGCGAAGAAGCGCGTGAGCGCGATTTCAACACCAACCGCCGTGGCGGCGATCAGAAACAGGGGCAATAGGGTGCGCATCAGGTCCAGGCTGCCTTATGGTTCAAAAACTGCAATAGCTCGGCATTGAAGCGATCTGGCCGATCCACAAACAGCGCGTGGCCCGCATCCTCATAAACTGAAACGCTCGGCGCGGGATGGCGCGCGGCTACCGCTTCCGCCTGAGTGCGCAGCCGTGGTGTGACGGCGTAGAAAACCGGGCGGCGCGTTGCGTAAAGCGCCTGGCGCCAGAATTCCCGCGGGCGAGGATAGGAAAGCAGTTTGATGGAAGCTTCCACAGGCATGCGCTGCGCTTCGCGCGTCAGGCCATCAAGATAGGCTTCATCCTGCGGCGTGCGATACATGCTGTTCACAAAGCCACGCATGGTCTTGTCACGTTCCTTGCGCAGATTGGTGAAGAAACTGGAAGCGCGCGGAGGCGGTGGATCAGCCTCCCCCACTGAATTGTCAATCAGCACAAGACCCGCAAGGCGCGAATCTCCCTTCAGATCAAGCCAGGAAAGCGCATCCAGCACACCAAGCGACCAGCCCGCCAGCACCACACGCCCCGGTGGTAATTGGTCCAGCAAATCGGCAATGTCGCGCCCACGACGTTCCGGTTCATAGCCCTGCGCGGGAATAGCACTTTGCCCCTGGCCGCGTGGGTCGAAGGCAATCACAGAAAAATTCTGCTGGAAGTAGGCGATCTGCGGGGCAAAGATACGCGCGGGCATGCACCAACCAGGCACGAAAACCAGAACGCGCCCGCTGCCATTTTGCGCATAATGCAAGCGCACCCCGTCGCTTGATCGGAAGAACTTGCTTTGTGCGGCGGCGCTGGCGTTGCGGACCAGAAGGAAAGGTGCCGCCAGCAGCGCGCGGCGTGCGGCATTCATAATGGTCTTCTCGCCTTCAGGGCAGCCGCCAGCGTGCCATCATCCAGCACATCCAAAGCGCCACCAATCGGCACGCCCTGCGCAAGCCGCGTGATGGCAATGCCGCTTGGCTTCAGCCGATCTGTCACGTAATGCGCAGTAGTCGCGCCTTCGACCGTTGCGGGCAGGGCCAGGATCACCTCGGTAATGCCATCCTGTTCAATCCGCGCGAGCAGCGGCTGAATGGCCAAATCTTCCGGCCCGGTGCCGGACAATGCGGAAAGCATGCCGCCCAGCACGTGAAAAAGCCCCTGATGGGCATGGGCGCGTTCCAAAGCCCATAAATCCGCAACCCCTTCCACCACACACACCAGCGTCCGGTCCCGATGCGGATCACGGCAAATGGCGCAAGGGGAGACGGCGTCCAGATTGCCGCAAACCTCACAGGGTTTGACGGCGGCCGCCGCATCACGCAGCGCAGCAGCCAGGGGCAGCATTTGGCTATCCGGGTCCATCAGCATTTTAAGCACGGCGCGTCGCGCGCTACGCCGACCAAGGCCGGGCAGGCGCGACAGCAGCGCAATCAAATGCTCGATCGGGTCGTTATGCAGCATCAGGCTGCGCGCATCCTCAGAAGGGCAGCTTCATGCCTGGCGGCAGATTCATGCCTGCGGTCGCCTTTTGCATCTCGGCCGCCATGGTCGTTTCCACCTTCTGCTTGGCATCGGCATGCGCGGCCACCAGCAAATCTTCCAGCACTTCGCGTTCATCCGCATTCATCAGCGATGGATCAATCGTGACGCGGCGCAAATCACCCTTGCCGGTCAGGCGCACCACAACCATGCCGCCGCCGGATTGGCCTTCCACTTCGGTGGCTTCCAGCTTGGCCTGCATTTCCTGCATGCGCGATTGCATCTGCTGCGCCTGCTTCAACATATTGCCCAGGTTCTTCATGGTCTCTTTCGCCTAAAAATCATCGGGAGGGGTCTCATCATCGCCGTAAGCGGGTTCGGCATCGGGCGGCGCGAAATCGCGCGCATCATCATCGGCGGTCGCGGCATTGCGCGAAAGCCCATAGGCATCAGCCGCGCCATCATGCACCGCTTCAATCGTCGCCCCAGGAAAGGCCGCCAGGATGGCCTGCACCAAGGGATGCGCGCGGGCCGAAGTAAGCCGATCAGCCTCAGCTTCCTTGCCTTGTGCGGCGAGTGTTGGCGCGCCGGCTTCCTGGGTGATGATCACGGTCCAGCGCTGGCCGGTTGCTTCAGTCAGCAGCGCGGTCAATTGCGCGGCCAGATCGCGCGGTGCGTCCGGTTCTGGGTTGATTTCAAGCCGCCCCGGCGCAATCCGCACGGGGTGCACACTATGGCGAAGCTGCGCATGCAATAGTGGCTTTATGCCGGAAGCCAGCGCCACAATTTCCTGCCAGGTGCTGGGCTGCGCCAGCGCAGTCACGGGCGGGCTTGGTGCCGCTTCGGCACGCACCGGCGCGCCACCAGCCACTGCGCGCAAGCTGCCGCCACCGCCACCAGGCGTTGGGCGAGGCGCGGAACCTATTTCCCCAGCTTCGGTCAGGCGCTTCACCAAATCGCCCGGCGTTGGCATATCCGCCACATGGGCAATGCGGATCAGCACCATTTCCGCGGCAGCACGACGATCAGCGCCTTCAAGCTGCAATTCGCCAATCCCCTTCAGCAGCATTTGCCATGTGCGGCCAAGCACCGGCACGGAAAGCCGCTGCGCCAAAGCCGCACCACGCACACGCTCGGCTTCCGGCAAGGAACCATCCTGGCGCAGCGCGGGGGCTGCGCGGAATCGCGTCAGCAAATGGCAAAGCTCTGCCAAATCCTGTAAAATCACCAAGGGATCAGCGCCCAATTCATGCGCGCGATCCATGATGCCAAGTGCTGCGGCAATATCCCCGCCCATCAGCGCTTCCATCAAATCAATGATCATGGCGCGATCCGCCAAGCCCAGCATGTCGCGCACCGCTTCGGCGGCGACATGCGCAGCACCGGATTGGCCAATTGCCTGATCCAGCAAGGAAAGCCCATCGCGCACGGAACCATCGGCAGCGCGCGCGATCATCGCCAGCGCATCGGCTTCCGTCGTCACCGCTTCCTTGTCGCAAATCCGCGCGAAATGCTGCGCCAAGCTATCCTGCGGCACACGGCGCAACGCGAAGGTCTGGCAGCGGCTGCGAATGGTAATCGGCACCTTGCGCAATTCCGTTGTCGCCAGAACGAAAGTCACGCCCGATGGCGGTTCTTCCAAAGTCTTCAGAAACGCATTGAAGGCAGCTCCCGACAGCATATGGCATTCATCAAGGATAAAAACCTTCTGCCGGCCTTGGCTCGCGCGGAAGCGCAGCGCTTCGCGCAATTCCCGCACATCATCAACGCTATTGTTGGAAGCGGCGTCCAGTTCCACCACATCCGGGTGACGATCCGCGAGGATCGCCTTGCATTCCGGGCAAACGCCGCAGGGGTCCGCCGTGGGGCCACCCTTGCCATCCACGCCGATGCAATTCAGTGCGCGGGCAATGATGCGCGCCGTGGTGGTTTTGCCGACGCCGCGCACGCCCGTCAGCAAAAAAGCATGATGCACGCGCCCCTGGGCAAAGGCATGGCGCAGCGTACGCACCAGCACATCCTGCCCGATCAAATCATCAAAGCTGGTGGGCCGGTATTTGCGCGCGAGCACGCGGTAGCCCGGCTGTTCGGCTGGCCTCACCACCGGGGCGGGCGCCGGCGCGGGCGGCGTCGGGTCGCCGAAAAGCCCCGGGCCTTCTGGCGCCGGCGGTTCGGGCAGGCCCGCTTCTTCCGGCTTATCATCGCCAGGCGCGGGAAGCGGTGAGCCGAACATATCGGAAGCCATGGCGCGGGCGGTCTCTCGAAAAAGGTGGAAGGCCGGCAAGCGACCCGAACAAGAACCCGTTACGGCTGCTTCCTTCCGGACCTGACCGGGTTGGCGAGGAGCCCGTCCGCCGCCGACCTTCCGAAAGCACCATATCATGTCCCTATGCCCCAATGCCAATGGGGGGGCTTGGTTGCCGCGCGCCGTGCCGCGTGGCAGGGTCCTGCTTATGCTTTCGATCCCCGCCAGCCGAACCAATGCCTATACGGGCAGCCCGCTAGACCGGGCATCCCATCGCCGCGAAGACACCGCCTTCATTGAAGCGGCGCTCGCTGATCCCCAGACGGTTTTCGCCCCCGTCTGGCGCGCCCGCAGCCTGATGCGCGGCGTGGCGGAAGGTGCGCCCCAGGCCGTTTTGCTGACCGGGGAGGCCGCCAGCGCGCTCCGCATGGCGGGCGGCCCTTGGGCTTGGCTGGGTGAATGGGAGGGTCGGCAGGTCTTTGCCGTGGATTGTTCCACCGCGGATGACCCGATTCCCCTGCTGCCCGCGGAATTGGGTGTCTTCACTGATCTCCGCCAGGTGGCCGGGCTGCTGCCGCCCGGGGAAGCCAGCGTGCTGGCCCATGCCCGCGGCCTGATGCATTGGCGCACCAAGCATCGGTTTTGCGGGGTTTGCGGCGGCGTCTGTGAACCGCGCAGCGCTGGCAATGCCATGAGCTGTACGGCCTGCAATACGCAGCATTTCCCGCGTACCGACCCGGCCGTGATCATGCTGGTGGTGCGTGGCGATTCCTGCCTGCTGGGTCATTCGCAGCGCTTCCCGAATACCACCATGTATTCAACGCTCGCCGGCTTTGTGGAACCCGGCGAAAGCCTGGAAGAAGCGGTGCGGCGAGAGGTGCATGAGGAATCTGGCGTGAAGGTTGGGCAGGTGCGCTACCATTCATCCCAGCCCTGGCCCTTCCCTTCTTCCATCATGCTTGGCTTCCATGCCGAGGGGCTGAGCGAAGAAATCACCATAGACACAGACGAATTGCGCGATGCGCGCTGGTTCAGCCGGGATGATTTGCGCAATCATGAGCAGCTTGGTTTTTCGCTGCCGCGCGTTGATTCAATCGCGCGTCGGCTGATTGAGGATTGGTTGGCGTCATGAAGATTGCGGCGGCATTCCTGGTGGTGATGGCGGTGGCGGGCTGCGCAAGCCAGTCTCGGCAAGAGATTTTCCCGCCCGATACCAGTGCAGATGCGGCGGCCTGCCGGGAAGAAGCCCAGCGCGACCCGGCGCTCAGGGATTTGCGGCATAGCATTTTCATCGGTCCCCCGGCGCAGGACCAGGCGCTCGACAATCAAATCGTGGCGACACAACGCCGGGCCTATTTCGACTGCATGGCGTTACGCGGCCATGCGCGCCAGGGTGGGGTGGAACCCGTCAGGCGCTAACTCAGATCATCATCTACTGCGCGATAGCGCTGCAGATGATGATCTGAACCATTGTTTGATGGCATTTTCCGAGTCGCCAAGTGATTCCACTTGGCTTGAAAATGCTCAGCGCAATTGCGGGTTATCAAAATCCGGCCGCCTTGCGCGGGCCAGGGCCCCGCGCAGCGCATCGGCCAATTCGGTTTTTTCCGGCGCGGAAAGATGCCGGCCGATTTCCAAAACACGGCCTCGGCTTTTCAACAATAGCCGGCCGGCGCGCGGCGCGGCCTCATCCAAGTCCACCTTGGCCCAATAGGCATCCAAAACGCTGCGCACCACGCGCCCACGATGGTCCACATGGCGGATGGAAAGCCCCGCATCGGTCAGCAGCACCATTTCGCTGATCCGCCGCGATGCACGCGCATGCCACAGCAGCAGCGCCAGCGCGGCACCCACTTCCAGGCCAATGAAGGGCAACACCGGCCAGGCGCCAAGGGCAAAGAAGACACCAGCCGGGACCAGCGCCGCCAGAATGAGCAGCCCCGCCAGCACGCGAAAGCCCCGCGCGCTGAAACTTTGCGGCGGCGTGGAAATCGCTTCGAAAAGAATGGTTTCTTGGGGGGGTGCCATTGCGGTTCAGTCTAAGTCAGAATGGCACCGTCACGCCATGCCCCAAGCCAAGCCCGATCACGGTTCCGCCCGCGCCCCGCGCCGCGCCCGCCTGATGTCGAAAGATCAGGCCGAGGCTTTTGTGCGCGCCCTGGCCAATACCAACCCAGCGCCGGAGACTGAGCTTTTCTACTCGGATCACTTCTCGCTGCTGGTGGCGGTGGTGCTTTCTGCCCAAACCACGGATGCGGCGGTGAATAAATGTACGCCGGGGTTATTCGAAGCAGCACCTACCCCCGCCGCCATGGCGGCGCTGGGCGCTGAAGGCATCGCGCCTTTCATTCGCAGGATTGGGTTATGGCAGGCCAAGGCACGCAATGTGGCGGCTTTGGCGGCACAGCTTGTGGAACTCCATGGCGGGCAGGTGCCAGCGGACCGCGCTGCCCTGGAAGCCCTGCCTGGCGTAGGGCGAAAGACCGCCAATGTGGTGCTGAATGTCGCCTTTGGGCAGAATACCATGGCGGTGGACACCCACATCTTTCGGCTCGGCAATCGGACGGGCTTGGCGCCGGGCAAGACCACGCGCGCGGTGGAAGAAGGGCTGATGAAGCGCTGCCCGCCCGAATTGCTGCGCGATGCGCATCACTGGCTGATCCTGCATGGGCGCTATATCTGCAAGGCGCGGGCGCCCGAATGCTGGCGCTGCCCGGCGCGGGCTTCGTGCAATTACCGGGACAAGGTGCTGGCGCCGCCCACCTAAATTCGATAGCGCACTATCTATTTGCATCCTAGGCAATCCAGGATTAGCCTTCCCGCCATGCCTGATGGGTCAGATATTTCCCAAGCGCGCTGGCGGCTTGGTGTTGCCATTGCCCAGATCGCGCGGCGTTGGCGCGTGCGGCTTGACCAACGCATCCTGCCCTTTGGTCTTACAGAATCTCGTTGGCTGGTGCTGCTGAGCCTGGCCAGGCGTGGCGATGGCGTCACGCAGAAGGACCTTGCCGGGCGTCTTGCGGTGGAAGGCCCCACCATGGTGCGCACGCTGGATTGGCTGGAAGCCCAGGGCTTTGTGGAACGCCGCGCTGCCCCGGGCGACCGCCGCGCCAAGACCATTCATTTGACCGAAGCCGCCCGCCCCGTGCTTCAAAATATTGAGGCCGAAGCCGCCGCCGTGCGCGCCGAAATCCTGGAAGGCATCCCCGAGGAAGACCTTGCCATGTGCATGGCCGTGCTGGACCGCGTGGCGCAGGGCCTGGCCCGCACCGAAGGGGGTGCCTGATGGATATCGGCACCGCCAAGACATCGACTGTTGCTGCCCGCCCCAATATCGCCCGAAAGCGGCTGCGCCTTGCCGCCGCGCTGACTGCCGGCTTAGCGCTAATGGCCGGTGCGGGGCATTGGATTTATCGGCATTTCACGCATGTGATTGTGGATGATGCGCGTATCGCCGCCGATATGATTGCACTCGCCAGTCGCGTGCCGGGCTGGGTGATGGAATTGCCCGTGATTGCCGGCGATGAGCCTCGCCAAGGTGCGTTGCTGATCCGCATTGATAGCCGCGATTCAGCTTTGAACTTGCAGGAATTGGATGCGCGGCTGGCCAATATCGCGATGCGCCGGGCAGAACTTGATGCGCGCATCACCATGGTGGATCGCCTAACAAGCAGCCAGGAAGATGCGACTCGCGCCAAGCTGGAAGCCGCGCAGGCTGCGCTGCCGGCGGCGGAAGCGGATCGCGTTTATGCTGAAACAGAATATGCGCGCGCCAATCAATTGATCGGCACTGGCAGCGGCACGCGCCAGCGCCATGACCAAACCCGCGCCTTGCTTGAATCCGCCACGCAACGCGTGCTGGCAGTGGCCGCCGATATCCGCACCGCAGAAGCACAATTGGCGAATGCAGGTGCAGCGCGTGAGGAAATGGGCGTGCTCCGCCATCAGCGCGCGGCCTTGGAACCGCAGGAGCGTGAAATCACCGCGCAGCGCCAGCGCATTGCGATTGACATTGAAGACCGCACAATTCGCATGCCGTTTGATGGCGTGGTGGACCGCGTGTTTGTGGACCCCGGCGAATATGTCACGCCCGGTCAGCGCGTGATGCTGGTGCATGACCCGCGCCGCGTGCGCGTGGAAGCCAATGTGAAGGAAACCGAGATTCGCTACTTTCGCCCCGGGCGTGAAGTGCGCGTGACGGTGGATGCTTTTCCGGGCCGTGACTTCACTGGGCGCGTGGAACGCGTGGGTGCCGCCGCCACCAGCGAATTCGCGCTGCTGCCAAGCCCCAACCCTTCCGGCAATTTCACCAAAATCACACAGCGCCTGCCCGTGCGCATTGCGCTTGAAAATTTGCCCGCAGATGGCGCGTTGCGCCCAGGCATGATGGTGGTGGTGGAAACCCCCGCCCGTGAGTGAGGCCACCGCCGGCGCGCCCATGCCATCCCGCGCTTCCTGGGCGGGGCCGGAAATGGCGGTGCTGGCGGCGCGCTTTGGCGATTCCTATCGCTGGATGGTGACCATCCCGGCGATGATCGGCACGATTGCGACAATCCTTTCTTCCACCATTTCCAATGTAGCTTTGCCCGAAATCATGGGCGCCTATGGCATGGGGCAGGATCACGCGCAGTTGGTTTCCACGGCCTTTCTGGCCTCCGTCACCGGCACCATGTTATTGAATGGCTGGCTGGTGGATCGTTTTGGCTTTCGCCTGACTTTTGCTGCTGCGATGCTGATTTTCATCTTCGGTTCCTTACTGTCAGGCTTCGCGCCGGACGAAGGCGTGCTCATCTTAGGGCGCGTCATGCAAGGTGCTGCAGCCGGCATGGTGCAGCCCTTGGGTATGCAGATCATTTTCATGGTCTATCCGCCAGAAAAACGCGGCTCTGCCATGGGACTTTATGCGGTGGGTGTGGTGCTGGCCCCTGCCTTGGGCCCTGCCTTTGGCGGCCTGCTGGTGGATGGTTTGGGCTGGCGATCGGTTTTCTTCCTGGCCATTCCCTTCGCCATGATCGGGCTCGTGCTTGGCCTGATCCTGATGCCTGGTCCTCAGCGAAGCGGCACCAAGCGTCGCTTTGATGCGCCGGGCTTCCTGCTGCTGATCACGGCACTTTTCGCGCTGCTGACGGGGCTTTCCAGTGGGCAGCGCGATGGCTGGCAATCCGATGCTGTGGTGGCCGAGCTTTCCATCGCCGCCGCCGCCGCGATCGCTTTTGTCTGGTGGGAATTGCGCAGCCCTAATGCCATGCTCAATCCGCGACTATTCGCCGTGCGGGGCTTTGCCTGTTCTTCCTTGGTGGCGCTGGTTTATGGCGCGACGCTGTTTGGCTCGGTCTATCTGCTGCCGCTTTTTGTGCAGACGGTGCAGGGCTATTCCGCCACGCGTGCCGGATTGGTGCTGATGCCGGCGGGCCTGGCGTTGCTGCTGGTATTCCCGATTGCCGGGCGCATTGCTGATAAGACCGAGCCTTGGCTGCCGATTGGCATTGGGCTGGTGCTATTCGCCTATTCCACCTGGTTGATGGTGGATGTCGGCACGGATACGCCATTTTGGACCTTGGCCATTTGGATTCTGATTGGCCGGATTGGCTTTGGCATTGCCATGCCCAGCATGAATGCTGGGGCGCTCAGATCCCTGCCGCCGCAATGGGTCGGGCAGGGCTCGGGCGCCATCAATTTTGCGCGGCAGTTTGGCGGGGCGATGGGGGTGAATTTGCTTTCCATCTATCTGGAACGCCACACGCAGCTTTATGCCCAGGCCTTGAACGCCACGCTGGAAGGGCGCGGCAATACCGCCGATTGGCTGCGCGATGCAGAAAGGCTTTTGGCGCAGGAAGGCTTTGCGGAAGGCACGCGTCAGGCTTTGGCGCAGGATTTCCTGGGGCGCGTGGTGCTGACCCAAGCGAATATGCTCGCCTTTCGCGATACCTTCACGGTGCTGGTGCTGATTTGTGTGCTCGCACTTGGTGTGGTGGCGGTGATGCGGGGTGCGAAGCGGCCGGGCTGATCTTGCCGCTTACGCGCGGGCGTTCCATCCTGCCATCAAACCTAAAGGAATGCCCCATGGAAGCGCCTGTACTTGTTGAGATCACCGATGACATCGCCCTGGTCACGCTGAACCGGCCCGAATCGCGTAATCCGCTTGATCCTGAAACCCAGGATGCCTTGATCGCCACCTTCATGAAGCTGGACGCTGAAGCCAAAGCGCGCGTTGCGATTCTGACGGGTGCGGGCAGCGCCTTTTGCGCCGGCGGCAATGTGCGCCGCATGGGTGAGGCCGCGAGTGGCTCCACCGAACGCACCCCCGCCCAGGCGCGCAGCTATTATCGCCATGGCATTCAGCGCCTGCCGCGCATGTTCGAACAATTGGAAATCCCCGTGATTGCCGCGGTGAATGGCCCGGCCATGGGCGCGGGTTGTGACCTGACCTGCATGTGCGATTTGCGCATTGCCGGCCAATCCGCGCGTTTCGCGGAAAGTTTTGTGAAGCTTGGTATCATCCCCGGTGATGGCGGCGCCTGGCTGCTGCCGCGCGTGGTGGGCTTCGCCAAGGCGGCCGAGATGTCGCTGACAGGCGATACACTCTCCGCTGATCAGGCGCTGGCTTATGGGCTGGTGTCTCAGGTAGTGCCAGATGCGGAATTGCTGGACGCAGCACGCGCGCTGGCGCGGCGCATCGCCGCCAATCCGCCCCATGCCGTGCGCATGGCGCGGCGACTGCTGCGGGAAGCCTGGAATAATCGGCTTGATTCCGTGCTTGAAATGTCTTCCGCCATGCAGGCGGTGGCGCATACCACGGAAGATCATAAGGAAGCGCTGGCGGCGATGCGTGAAAAGCGCAAGCCGACTTACAAGGGCGCCTGATCCTTGTTCGTGCCGGGGCTGCTTGCTGGGCGGCGCGCGCTGATCACCGGTGGTGGCACCGGCTTGGGGCGCGCCATTGCTCGGCGCTATCTGCAATTGGGCGCGCGCATCGCGATTTGCGGGCGGCGTCTTGCGGTTTTGGAAGAAACCGCCGCAGCGCTGCGTGCGGAAATTCCTGGCGCTGATATTGCCGTGCATGGCTGCGATATTCGCGATGCGGCGGCGGTGGAGGCAATGCTTGATGCTGTCTTTGCCGAAGGCGCGCCCGATATTCTGGTGAATAACGCAGCGGCAAATTTCCTGGCGCAGACGCACCGGCTTTCCGCGCGCGCCTTGGATGCGGTGCTGGCCACTACGCTGCATGGCGCGGCTTATTGCACCATGGGTATTGGGCGGCGTTGGATTGATGCCGGGCAGCCCGGCGTGGTGCTGAGTATCCTGACCCTTTCCGCCTTGCAGGGCGCTGCCTTCACCGTGCCTTCCGCCATGGCCAAGGCCGGTGTTTTGGCGATGACGCAAAGCCTGGCGGTGGAATGGGGCCGGCATGGCATTCGGTTGGTGGCAATTGCGCCCGGCACTTTCCCGACCGAGGCCGCTGTGGCGCGGCTGCGTCCCGGTGGTTTGGATCATGGTGATGTGCCGCTGAACCGCGCCGGGCGGCATGAAGAACTCACCGACCTTGCCACCTATCTGGTTTCAGAGAATGCTGGCTACATCACAGGCGAATGCGTGGTGATTGATGGCGGGCGGCGTTATCTGGGTGGCGCGCGGGCGGGTGTACGAGACATGTTGGCCTGGGATGATGCCGCCTGGGAAAAACAGCGCGAAAAGACACCAAAGAAATGACCGAAGCCTTCACGGAAATTCTCTATGGTGTGGCCGATCGGGTTGCGACCATCACGCTTAATCGGCCGGACCGTATGAATGCCTGGTCCAGCGTGATGGAAGCTGAAACCCGCGCTGCCTTTGCACTGGCTGTGGCGGATGAAGACGTGCGCGCCATTGTCCTGACCGCAACCGGCAAGGGGTTTTGCGTTGGCGCCGATGTTTCCGCCATTGCCGCGCGCGGCGCGGAACGCCCAACCTATGCGGGGGTGACGCCGCCGCCCGGTGAGGCGCCTGCAAGTGAGGATTTCGCGCGGCGCTATTCCTATATGCTCAATATCGGCAAGCCAGTGATTGCGGGCATCAATGGCGCAGTGGCGGGTGTTGGTCTTTGCCTGACGCTGTTTTGCGATATCCGCTTCATGGCGGCGGGGGCGAAGCTTTCAACGGCTTTTGCACGGCGTGGTCTGGTGGCCGAACATGGCAGCGCCTGGATGCTGCCGCGCCTGATTGGGCCGCTGAATGCCGCTGATCTTATGCTCTCAGGCCGCAGCATCACGGCAGAAGAAGCCGCTGGCATGGGCCTGGTGCGCGTGCTGCCGGCGGATGGCTTTCACACTGGCGTGCAGGCTTACGCGGCTGATCTCGCGAATAATTGCTCGCCACGTTCGATGCGCGTGATCAAGCGGCAAATGATGCTGGCGCCATTCCAAAACCTGTCAGACGCAGTGGAGATGGCCGAGGTTGAACAGGATGCCACGCGCGGCACGGAAGATAGGCGTGAAGGTGTGGCAGCTTTCCTCGAAAAACGCAGGCCGAATTTCACGGGGCGCTGAGAGGTGCCTATCAAAGGCGATGCGGCAGACCAACGCCTCACACATTGAACCTGAACAGCATCACATCCCCATCGCGCACGACATATTCCTTGCCTTCCACGCGCATCTTGCCGGCTTCCTTGGCGCCCTGTTCCCCGCCCAGGGCCACGTAATCATCAAAGCCAATCGTCTCCGCCGCAATAAAGCCGCGTTCAAAATCGCCATGAATCACGCCCGCCGCCTGCGGTCCCTTCATGCCCCTCAGAATGGTCCAGGCGCGCGCTTCCTTAGGCCCCACGGTGAAATAGGTGATCAGCCCAAGCAGCGCGAGGCCAGCGCGGATCACGCGATCCAGCCCGCTATCTTCAAGCCCGAGTGAGGAAAGGAACTCGGCACGATCCGCCTGCGCCATCTGGCTGATTTCCGCTTCAATGGCAGCCGATACCACCACCGCCTGCGCACCTTCCGCCTTGGCGCGTTCAAACACGCGTGCGGATTGAGAATTGCCTGTGGCGGCTGAGGCTTCTTCCACATTGCAAACATAAAGCACGGGCTTTGTCGTCAGTAATTGCAGCCGCTTCGCAGCTTCTTCTTCGCCCGCCGGCACCGCCGTGCGCGCGGGGCGGCCAGCTTCCAGCGCGGTCTTGATCGGGTCAATCAAGGCCATTTGCGCCAGCGCTTCCTTGTCTCCGCCGCGCGCGCGCTTCATCAGGCCTTGGGCGCGTTTTTCCAGGCTATCCAAATCCGCCAGCATCAATTCGGTTTCAACCGTCTCCGCATCGCGGATGGGATCAATGCTGCCTTCCACATGCGTCACATCGCCATCTTCAAAGCAGCGCAGCACATGCACAATCGCATCCACTTCGCGGATATTGGCCAGGAACTGATTGCCCAAGCCTTCACCCTTGGAAGCGCCGCGCACCAGGCCCGCGATATCCACGAATTCCAAACTCGTCGGCACGGTTTTTTGCGATTTTCCAATCCGTGTCAGCGTATCCAGTCGCGTATCCGGCACTGCCACGCGCCCAACATTGGGTTCAATGGTGCAGAAAGGATAATTCGCCGCCTGCGCCACTGCCGTTTGCGTCAGTGCATTGAACAGCGTGGATTTGCCGACATTCGGCAAGCCCACAATACCACAATTGAAACCCATCTTTATGCTCCCGGCGCGACGGGCCAGGCGGCACGCAGCGCGTTCCAGAATATCTCAGCCACCACGCCGGCGGCAATGCGCGCGGCGCCATCATCACTAATCGGCATCAAGGCCGCCGCGCGCAGTGCTGCGGAAATTTCCGGCAGCGCGATGGCAATCGGCGCCAGCGCCGCCACGCTCGCTTGCGCGGCCAGCGCCGCATCCTGCGCATGGCAACGCAATTGGCGCGCAATCAACAGCAGTGCTGCGGCCATGACGGCAGCGCGACGCGCCTCATCACGCTGCGCATCGCTATCGGCCAAATCAAGCGTCGCACGCAGCCCAGCCGCCGCCTGCGCCAGCGCGCCTGCTTCGCGCACCAGCGCGGCAGAGAGCAACGCGGCGCCATTGGCGCGATCTTCCGCGCTTGGGCCCATCATATCCATGCTGAAGGCGTCTTCGGCTTCCATCACTTCTCCTGCGTCAGCAGCGCGATGCGCGTCATGAATTCTTCAGTCTTCAGGCCAGCGAGCATGGGCGCGGCATCCGCCACCGCATCCAGAAGTCTTTCCAACCACGCCTGATCCACCTTGGCGAAATTGCCGAGCACATGGCCCGTCACAGCATCCTTATGGCCTGGATGGCCAATCCCCATCCGCACGCGCCAGAAATCGGGCGATCCAAAAGCGCGGCGCATATCCCTGAGCCCATTATGCCCC
>CAIYMY010000123.1 GCA_903927465.1 uncultured Rhodospirillales bacterium
AGCATGTGGAGCGCATCGGTTATTATGTTGGCCTCGGCTTCCGCCATTTAGTGTTCCATGCGCCGGGGCCTGATCAGGCACGGTTTATGCGGCTTTATGGGGAGCAGGTGCTGCCACTGCTGCGCCGCCGCTTCGCTTGAAGCCGAGCCTGCAGCTTTTTGCGCTGCCTGACCTGCCCATGGTGCAGGCGGGCGATGATCTTGCGGCGTTGCTGTCGGCATCCATGGCGCGCGCTGGCTTGGCGCTCGAACCGGGCGATGTTCTGGCGATTGCACAAAAAATCGTGAGTAAGGCAGAAGGGAGGAGCATGGCGCTTGCCTCCGTTCAGCCATCGGCGGCAGCGCACGAACTTGCCCAGCAAACCGGCAAGGATGCGCGGTTGGTCGAGCTGATCCTGTCGGAATCAGAACACGTGGTGCGCGCGCGGCCCAATTTGATCATCGTCAAGCATCGGCTTGGCTTTGTCATGGCGAATGCCGGCATTGACCAATCCAATGTTGGTGAAGATGGCCACGCACTGCTTCTGCCGCGCGATCCGGACGGGAGTGCTGCGGCACTTTCCGCGCGGCTTGGCGTGCCCGTTGTGATCACGGATAGCTTCGGCAGAGCCTGGCGGCGCGGCACGGTGGGTGTTGCGATTGGCGCGGCGGGCCTGCCGGCACTGCGCGATTTGCGTGGCCTGCCGGATTTGTTTGGCCGCACCTTGATGGTCAGCATCACTGGCTTTGCCGATGAAATTGCTGCCGCAGCAGGGTTAATTATGGGCCAAGGCGCTGAAGGCCAACCGGCGGTATTGTTGCGCGGTTTGTCCTGGTCCGGCGAGGAAAATCTCGCCGCCGAATTGCTCCGCCCCGCGCAGGAGGATCTTTTTCAGTGATCATCGCGCTTTCCGGTGGCATTGGCGGGGCGAAGCTCGCGCTTGGCCTGTCGCGCGTTTTGCCGCCGGAGGAATTGCTGATCATCGCCAATACTGGCGATGATTTTGAACATTACGGGCTCGCGATCTGCCCGGATACGGATACGCTGCTCTACACCCTGGCGGGGTTGGACAATCCGCAGCTTGGTTGGGGGCGCGCGGATGAAAGCTGGGCTTTCATGGAAACGCTGGCTGCGCTTGGCGGGGCGGATTGGTTTCGCCTCGGCGATCGCGATTTGGCGCTGCATGTTCTGCGTAGCCATCGCCTGCGTGCAGGCGATTCGCTCTCCGCCATCACGGATGATTTTCGTCAGCGCCTCAGCATTGGCCCGCGCATCTTGCCGATGAGTGATGATCCCGTGCGCACGCAAATCAACACGGATCAGGGCTGGCTCGATTTCCAGGATTGGTTTGTGCGGCTGCGCGCTGAGCCTTTGGCACGCGCGGTGAAATTCGCCGGTGTTGAACAAGCGCGCCCGCAGCCGGTATTGCTTGAAGCGCTGCGCGCGCAGCCTCGCGGCATTGTGATTTGCCCGAGCAATCCCTTCATCAGCATCGAACCCATCCTGGCGGTGCCGGGTTTGCGCGATGCCATCGCCGCATCCGGCGCGCCGGTGGTGGCCGTGTCGCCCATTATTGCGGGGCAGGCGGTGAAAGGGCCAACCGCGCGCATGTTTGAAGCCCTTGGCGTCACGCCCAGTGCCGCTGCTGTTGCCGCACGCTATGGCGATTTGCTCGATGGTTACGTGATGGAACATGGCGATGATGGTACTGGCATCACGCCGCGCGTGTTTCATGCGGCGACACTCATGCGGGGTCTGGCCGACAAAACCGCCCTCGCGCGGCAGGTGCTGGCGGCGATTGAAGCGCTCAGATGAAGCCCTGGGCCATTCTGCCGGTGAAGGAAATGGCGGGCGCAAAGCAGCGCCTGGCGCCGTTGCTGTCGCCCGAAGAACGCATTGTGCTGATGCAGATGATGTTGCGCGATGTGCTGGCTGCGCTATCGGCGGCGCAAGGCTTGGCCGGCATTGCGCTAGTCACGCTTGATCCTTGGGCGCAAGCATTGGCACAGGAGCACGGCGCGCGGATCATCACGCAAGGCGCGCGGGAAGGTCATACCGGCGCGGTGACCTCTGCTGCGGCAGTGTTGCAGGCGGAAGGTGTCGCGGCCATTCTTACCTTGCCGGGCGATGTTCCCGCCTTGAAAACGCCAGAAATCGAAGCGCTGATCACTGCGGCAAGCGCGCCGCCTGCCTTCATCATTGCGCCCGCGCATGATGAACAGGGCTCCAACGCCATTCTGATGTCACCGCCGAATGCGGTGAAGCTGCGCTTTGGTGAGGACAGCTATTTCCCGCATCTGACGACGTCACGCGCGGCGGGAATCGTACCGCAGATCCTGCGCCTGCCGGGCATTGCGATGGACATTGACCACCCCGCCGATATCGCGCGCTTCGCCAGCATTCCGGAAGCCAAATCCACGCAAACCCTGACTTGGTTGCAGCAAAACGGCATTCTTGGCCGACTAGCCTAATCGCCCGCCAGCAAAACACGCTTGCGCGGCACAGTCTGCACCACGGGCGCGAGAGGCGCCGCGCTGCGCGAAGTCTGTTCCCGCTCACGCTCAACGGCGCCATAGGTAGTGCTGCGCTGCATCGGCTGCCGCCCGATGGAAAGGATCAGTCGTTCCATCGCCTCGGGCGGAAATTCCTGGCCATGTTCCGTGCCGGCGGCGCGGCTGATGCTTTCATTCATCAACGTGCCGCCCAGATCATTCGCCCCCGCTTGCAAGGCCATGGCGGCACCTTCGGGTCCCATCTTTACCCAGCTTGTCTGGATATTGCTGAAATGCGGGTGCAACACCAGGCGAGCAACACTGTGCATCAGCAGCGCCTCACGAAAGCTTGGGCCGCGGCGCGCCAGGCCGCGCAGATACATGGGCGCTTCCATATGCACGAAGGGCAGAGGCACAAATTCGGTAAAGCCGCCGGTTTCCGCTTGCAGATCGCGCAGCACCAGCAAATGCCGCGCCCAATGCAAGGGCGCTTCCACATGGCCGAACATGATGGTGGCGGTGCTACGCAAGCCAAGCCCATGCGCCGCACGCATCACGGCCTGCCATTCTTCCGTATTCACCTTGTCGGGGCAGATGATGGCCCGTATTTCATCATCCAGAATCTCCGCCGCCGTACCGGGCAAAGTGCCAAGCCCGGCATCACGCAGCCGCGCCAGAAACGTAGATAGCGAAAGTCCCAACGTGCGCGCGCCCTGATGGATTTCAAGCGCGGAGAAGGCATGGATATGCATGCCCGGCACGGCCTGTTTGATCGCGCGGCAAATCGCCTCATAGGTTGCGCCGGTATATTCTGGGTGGATGCCGCCTTGCAGGCAGACCTCGGTGGCACCACGCGCCCATGCTTCCTTGGCGCGGCGCGTGATTTCCGCATGATCAAGATCATAGGCCGGGCCGCGCAAGGCTTCATGCGTCTTGCCCTTGCTGAAGGCGCAGAAGCTGCAACGATAGGTGCAGATATTTGTGTAGTTGATGTTCCGGTTGACGACATAGCGCACGGTATCGCCCGCCACCGCCTGGCGCAGCCTATCCGCAGCCGCCATGACATGCGCCTGGTCTGCATCCCGCGCAGCGAATAGCGTTTCAATCGCTGACGTATCGAGCCTTTCGCCCTGCGCGGCGCGTTCCACCAGCCCTGCAAGCGCCGCATCAGCCGCGTTCAATAGCGGCGCGGCAAGGCGCGGCAGAGTCAGCGCGCCGGGCGACCAATCATCGCCACGCGCAAATCCTGCCGCGTCACTGGCGCGCAGCAGCGCCGTTGCGATGCGCGGCGCAAACCATTCACGCGGCGCGCGCAAATAGGCGGGGTAAGCGGGCAGGCGCTGCACCAGCACCTTGCCCACACTCGCAGTTTTTTCCGAAAGTGTTGCAATGGCAGGCCAGGGTGCTTCCGGGTTCACATGATCCGGCGTCACGGGCGAAATGCCCCCCCAATCATTGATGCCGGCCGCGATCAAGCGCGGATAGGTGCCGGGCGAAAGATTGGGCGGCGCTTGGATATTCGCCTGCGCGCCAAGAATGATGCGCGCGCAGGCAATGGTCCAAAGCAGATCATCCAAATCGGGTTCATCCGCATCGGCACGCTTGGTGCGCGGCTTCGCACGGAAATTCTGGATGATGACTTCCTGCACATGCCCATAACGCGCATGGCTTTCCGCAATGGCGCGCAAGGCTTCCAGGCGTTCCGCGCGGGTTTCACCAATGCCGATCAGAATGCCAGTAGTGAAGGGAATCTGCGCCTCGCCTGCCTGTTTCAGCACCTTAAGCCTGACAGTCGGGTGCTTGTCCGGGCTGCCGTGATGCACACCGCCGGGCGCGCAAAGTCTTTCGCTGGTGCTTTCCAGCATGATGCCTTGGCTCGCGGTCACATCGCGCAGCGCCAGCAGCTCTTCCCTATCCATCACACCGGGATTGGCATGGGGCAGCAGCCCGGTTTCGCGCAGCACCAGATCACACATCGCCACCAGATATTCGATGGTGCTGGCATGGCCCATTTCCGCCAAGGCGTCGCGCGCCTGGCGCCAGCGTAATTCGGGCTTATCGCCCAGCGTAAACAGCGCTTCCGTGCAACCTGCCTTGGCGCCGGCACGCGCAATCGCCAGCACTTCGTCTGGCGTCAGATACGCTGTCCTGCCCGCACGGGGTTTTTCGGCGAAGGTGCAGTAATGGCAGACATCACGGCAGAGCTTGGTCAGCGGAATGAAGACCTTGCGCGAATAGGACAGCACACGCCCATGCCCGGCATCGCGCAAAGCTGCGGCTTCTTCCATCAATTCCGCCAGTGGCGTTCGTTCCAGCCTGTCCTGCACCCTTGCCATCCTCCTTCCCCTGGCCCCATCGTGTGGGAAGGCCGCGCCAGATGCAATGCGCGGGGATGGGAGGCCTAAAATGCAAATCGGTTTCAACGCCCCAACTGCCGGCCCGCTCGCCACACCTGAGGCGATTACCCGGCTTCTCCAAGGGGGTGAGGCCATGGGCTATGCCTATGCCACCTTCAGCGACCATGTGGTGATCCCCACCGATATTCACGCCATCTACCCCTATTCGGATAATGGCGAATTCCCCTCTGGCGCGCGCGGCGGACGGCATGAACAATTGACCGAGGTGATGTTCGCCGCCGCACGCACCAATACGCTGCGGCTTGTCACCTCCGTCATGGTGGTGCCGCATCGCCCGGCGGTACTGACAGCGAAAATCCTTTCTACCATTGATATATTCTCCAATGGTCGCCTTACGCTTGGCATTGGCGCGGGCTGGCTGAAGGAGGAATTCGAAGCGCTTGATGCACCGGATTTCGCCGCGCGCGGCAAGGTGACGGATGAATACATCCTGGCCGCGCGGGAATTATGGACCGCAGCCGATCCGCGCTTTCAGGGCGAGTATGTGAACTTCGATAAGATCAGTTTTGAACCCAAGCCCGTGCAGCCAGGCGGCCCGCCGATTTGGGTAGGGGGTGAAAGCGGCCCGGCGCTCAGGCGCACGGCGCGGCTGGGCGATGCCTGGTATCCCATCGGCACGAATCCGGCTTTTCCGTTGGATAGCCTGGCGCGCTACAAGGCCGGTGTCGCCAAGCTGCACCGCTTGACAGTGGAGGCCGGGCGGGACCCCGCTTCTGTCGGGCTTTCGCTCCGCGTGCAGAAATTTGGCGCGGAATTGCCAGCCCTGGCCGGTGATGGGGAACGGCATTTGTTCTCAGGCAGTGCGGAGCAGATCGTGGCAGATATCCACGGGCTGCGCGCGCTGGGTGTCTCGGCGATTGATTTCAACTTCCTGGGTTCGACCGTTGAAAAAGTGCTGGACCAGATGGAGGGCTTCCGCACTTCGGTGATGGCGAGGATCTGACCCATGCGCCTTGGCATGACGCTTGGCATGACCGGCACCATTGATATGGCGCTGGTGCTGGAAGCCGAAAGGCTTGGCTTCACCATGGTGTGGTGCGGCGAAAGCTACGGGTCTGATGCCGTGACGCCGATCACCTGGGTGCTGGCGCAAACCACGAAAATCAAGGCGGGCACAGGCATTATGCAAATGCCAGCGCGCAGCCCCGCCTGCGCCGCTTCCACGGCGATGACGCTGCAATCCTTATCGGGGGATCGCTTCCTGTGTGGGGTAGGGCCTTCCGGGCCGCAGGTGGTGGAAGGCTGGCATGGGCAGGCCTATGGCAGCCCGCTGGTGCGGACGCGCGAATACATCGACATCATGCGCGCCATCATCGCGCGCGAAAGGCCCCTGGAATATCAGGGCACGCATTATCGCATTCCCTATGACGGGCCGGACGCGACAGGGCTTGGCAAGCCGCTGAAGAGCATTCTGCATGGCAAGCCGATGCGCTTTTACTGTGCGTCCATCACGCCAGGTGGCATGCGGCTGGCGGGTGAAATCGCCGATGGAAATTTGCCGATTTTCATGTCGCCAGAAAAAGCTGAGCTGGTGATAAAGCCAACGCTGGAAGGCATGGCGAAGGCCGCTACGCCACGCGCCTTAAGTGATTTTGACATTGCGCCCTATACGAAAATCAGGATCGGCGATGATCTGCAAGCCTGCCGCGATGCTGTGAAGCCGGAATTGGCGCTGTACATCGGCGGCATGGGGGCCGTGGGCAAGAATTTCTACAATGATTACTGCAAGCGCCTTGGCTTTCCCGATGCAGCAGCGGCGATCCAGAAGGCGTTTCTGGCCGGCCATCGCAAGGAAGCCATTGCTGCGGTGCCGGATGCGTTGGTGGATGAAATCGCGCTGGTTGGTCCCGCGGATCGCGTGCGTGCCCGCTTGCGGGATTGGCAGGCGGCGGCGCGTGAGGGCAAGCTTAACACGCTGGTGCTGACGGGTGCCACACAGGAAGCGCTGCGATTGGCAGCCGAGACCGTGTTTTAGGCTATCGCGCGAATCAGCGCCGCCCAGCGGTCCAATTCCGGCAAGATCTCATCACGCTTGGCGGAAGCAAGGCTGAGGACCACGCGCGCAACGCCAAGGTCCCGGTCCGCCAGTAGCGCGTCGCGGTCTTCCTTCACGCCCCAGATGGTGATGGGCAAATCTTCTTCGCGGCGCCCGGCCTCAGTGACCAATTGGCGGAATTGCGGGATCAGCGCACCTACATCGGCATAGTGCTTGCGCACACGATGCGGCATCCAGCCATCGCCATAGCGCACCGCGCGCTTCGCACCCCAGGGGTAGGCACCGCCCACAATGATCGGCGGATGCGGCTTTTGCAGCGGCTTCGGGCCGGTTTCCATCGGCGTGAAATTGACGAATTCGCCAGCATAGCTGGGTTGCGCCTCAGTCCAGATCGCCTTCATCGCCTCAATCCGTTCGCGCGCCAGCTTGTGACGCGAGGTGAAGACGGTGCCGTGGTTTTCGATCTCATCCTGGTTCCAGCCATTGCCGACACCAAACAGAAAGCGCCCGCCAGAGATGTGATCAATTGTCGAAACGGCTTTTGCGGTCTGGATCGGGTCGCGCTGCACCACCAGGCAAATTCCCGTTCCCACCAGCAATTTCTTGGTGACGGCGGCGGCGGCGGTCAGCGTGATGAATGGGTCCATCACCTCATAATATTCGCGCGGCAAGGCACCGCCGCCCGGATAGGAGGCGCTGCGCGCCAGCGGAATATGCGAATGTTCCGGGGCCCAAAGACTGTCAAAGCCGCGTTCTTCCAAGGCCACGGCCAATTCGCCGGGCGTCATGGAATAATCGGTGAAGAACATGGCGGCGCCGATTTTCATCTTAGTTTCCCCTGGTCAACCGGAAGCCTGGCCTGGTGCGCTCCGGCAGGCAAGCCCAGAACCCTTGCCGAAGCTGGCCCGCGCCCCCAAAGAAGGTCACGAAAGGATCACCGAAATGCTGCCAAGCCATGGACGCTACACCTATCACCCCTGGCGGGACCGCGCGTCCTATGCCTGGCCGGGCGGGGCGAAGCTTGCGGTGTATCTCGGCCTCAATCTTGAATATTTCGCCTTTGGCGAGGGCTTGGGTGCGGAACTGGCGCCCGGTGGGCCGCAGCCCGACGTACTAAATTATGCTTGGCGGGATTACGGGAATCGCGTTGGCGCCTGGCGGCTGCTTGATCTGTTTGATGAAGTGCAGATGCCCGCGACGGTGCTGCTGAATAGCGCCATGTATGAATACGCGCCCGCTTTACTTGCCGCGCATCGCGCGCGTGGCGATGAATTCGCGGGTCATGGGCGGACCAATTCGGAACGCCAATCCATCCTGCCGGAAGCCGAGGAAGCCGCGCTGATCACTGAGAGTACCGCTACCATCAGCAAACATGAAGGCAAGGCGCCGCGCGGCTGGCTTTCGCCCTGGATTGCGGAAAGCAAAACCACGCCTGATCTGCTGGTGGAAGCGGGCTATCGCTATACGCTCAATTGGTGCGCCGATGATGCGCCGATCTGGATGCAGACCCGCGCCGGCAAGCTGCTCGCCATTCCCTATCCGCAGGAGGTGAATGACATTCCCTCAATCATCGGGCGCAAGGATGGCGCGGCATATTTTGCTGATATGATCATTGATGATTTTGAGGAACGGCGCCGACAGATCGCCGATGGGAAGCCGCAAGTGATGGGGATAGCACTTCATCCTTATCTGGTTGGTCAGCCCTATCGAATGCGGCATTTGCGCCGCGCGCTGGCACATATTGCCGCGCGGCGTAGTGATATTTGGATCACCACCGCAGGGGCGATCTATGATCATGTACTGACGCTGCCCAAGGGCAGCATTCCGGGGGAATAACATGCGCGGTTTTCTGATTGTTGCGTTGCTGGCACTTGGTGCCTGCGCCACAGAGCCTGGCCCGAACACGCCCGCCACCGTGGGCCAGGTGGATCTCGCGCGTTATGCCGGGCTTTGGCGTGAAGCCGCCCGCTTCCCGACCAGTTTTCAGGATAGCAGCCGCGTGCGCTGCGAAGCTGTGACGGCGCAATATACGCTCCGCCCCGATGGCGCGGTGGATGTGCTCAATCGCTGCCGCAATGCCGCTGCCGATGGGGCGATGCGCAACGCAACCGCGATTGCGCGCAGCGCCAGCCCAGGGAATGACCGGCTGCGCGTCAGCTTCTTCTGGCCCTTCTTTGGCGATTACTGGGTGATTGGCCTTGATCCTGATTATCGCTGGGCCGTGGTGGGCGCACCGCAGCGCGATTACCTTTGGGTGCTGTCGCGCGCGCCAGTGATGGCGGGAGCGGATTACGCGGCGGCGGTGGCGATTGCGCGGCGTGAAGGGTTTGCGGTGGAGAGGTTGCAGCGCACGGTGCAGCCGTGATGCAAGCTCTGCAAATTCTTGCGTGGCAACAAATTAAATTCTTGCGCGGCAACAAATTGACTTCGTACGAGAAGATTGTCCATTACAGTGAGTAGAGGAAAGTTAGTATCGATATTTTTAGGAATTTAATGTATTGTTAAGGTGGTCTTTTGTGATTTATGTCTCTCCAGTCTTTGAGCCATATTAAAGGGGCACTCCGAATGTCTGGAACGGCTTATGAGGTAGCTTTCGATGGATCGCCCACCCACGGCGCTAATCCATGGATTGATAGTTTGGTTTATGGTGGCGCTTGGCGGGACTCGCCCGGCCTTTTAACCTCCGGCGGTCCGGTCAGCATCTCCTATAACCTTCATTTTGGCCTATATGAGGGTAGTTATGCGCGCCCCTGGACTTCAGCAGAAAGCACCGCGCTGTCGGGCGCACTGGACGCTTGGGAAGCTGTTTCCAATATTGATTTTATTTCCGTGTCATCGTCGCAAGCGGATGTGTGGCTCTGGTCCTTGAGCGATGCACAGATCGGCGGTGACCTGGGTTATAGCGAGGTCCCCTGGTACTTCTACGGGGAACCACTCTACATGGGCTTCAATAACCAGCACTATACCTGGGTTGGTTCAGGACTGAACCGAGGTGGCTATGGGTATGTTACACTGATCCACGAATTGGGCCACCTGCTAGGCCTTGCCCATCCGCATGACGGCGGCGGCGCCTTGGATGCGACTGTGTTTCCGGGCGTGACTAGCGCGCTTAATGATTATGGCGATTACGATTTGAACCAGGGTATTTTTACTGTCATGAGTTATAGTGATGGTTGGGCGACGCAATATCCGAACCATGCCGCCTGGAATTACGGCTGGAACGCTACGCCCATGGCTCTCGATATCGCCGCGATCCAATTGCTCTACGGCGCCAATACGACCTTCGCTTCCGGCAACAACACCTATACGCTTCCGACCGTAAATGGTTCGGGCACATTTTGGTCCTGCATTTGGGACACTGGTGGGGTGGATGTCATCAGCAACGCAGGTTCTTCCCTGGCCAGCATAATCAATCTTAACGCCGCACCGCTGACCGGCCCAAATGCCGGGGGTTACGTATCCTACGCGCCTACCATTATCGGTGGTTTTACCATTGCCAATGGTGTTGTGATTGAAAATGCCATAGGCGGTTCTGCGAATGACACGCTTATTGGCAATACGGCGAATAATTCGCTGATCGGCAATGAAGGGGCGGATAGTTTATCCGGAGGGTCCGGCAACGATACACTTGACGGTGGTACGGGCGCGGATATCGTGATTGGCGGAGAAGGCGATGATCGGTTCTTGATTGACAGCGCTTCGGACCAGATTATCGAAACACAAGGGGGTGGCGCTGATACCATCGTTTCCTTGGTCAGTATGACCATACCGACGAATATTGAGGCGCTGATACTGGGTGATGGCGCTTCCGCCCTTAATCTGATTGGCGGAAACGCTAATGACGTTTTGGTCGGCAATGGCTTGTCAAACAGTCTTTCCGGCGGCGCGGGCAATGATATGCTGGATGGTGGCGCGGGCGATGACACTTTGCTCGGGGGGGCTGGTACAGACTACCTCTTGGGTGGCGTAGGAAATGACGTGCTTCTTGCTGGTACCACGTCCCTTGCCGACGTCTACGCGCTATTTGCTTAATAGCTTCAGCACACAAAGATCGAATTTTACTCGTTGCCGTGCGGATTTAGTACTTGGGCTGCGCTGCCACAAATGCGCTGGTTCTTCCTTGGCGTATTTTAGTCTATTTGCCGAAAGGCTAAGGGATCCCTCTTGGCTCTGGCACGCCATGGGTGGGCTGGTTCGGGAAAAGCTGTCTTGCTATTCCTCAGCAAGCCTCCGCCACCTGACGCGGGCGCCAAATGGCGTCATGCGTCACCTGCGCGATAGGCCGTGCGCCATTCGCCAGCACCAGCGCTTCAATCGTCACAATCCGATGCCCCTTGCGGTCAATATTGGCAGTGATTCGCCCGCGCGCAGTCAAGCTTTCACCCAACCGCGCTTCACTGTGAAAGCGGAGCTTGCTGCCAATATGAATCCACGGTCCCAGCACGACATTTTGCGTCAGCAGCCAATTGCACATGCGTAAGATCAGGCCCGGATGAGCAATGCCCTGTTCAGCATAAAGTGGCGCAGCTTCACGCACATCCCGCAAATAATCAGCCAAGACCTTCGGCGACAGGTCCAGCGCGTGCGTCCCAAGCCAAAGCCCAGGCGCCAGGCTTTCATCACTGGCTTTGGGCCGTGTTTCGCGCGGTGATGCGGCTGGCCAATCGGTAAGGGAAATCTCCGCGGGGGGCGATGCCGGCAGCCGCGCGAAACCCGCCGCACAGGCAACGCCTTCGCTTTCCACTGACAGCGCAAGCCCATCCGCTTCTGGCACCGCGGTGACGGTCGCGATGCGCCCATCATAAACCGGTTTTTGGAAGCCCGCCGAAACTTCCCCGCGGCTTAGAAAATCGCGACCCCATTTTTCTACTGGCAGGTGGCAGCAATAAGCGAAAACCTCCACCCCCGGCACCAACCCACCGGTGAAGCCAAAGCGCTGCGCGGTCGCATCATCATGGATACGATTTTCGGAAGCGTGGGAGAGGTTATAGGCCTCAACCCGATAGGTCATGCTCATGCCAGCAACCCTATCAGGCTTCGCGCGCCTTGCCACGGGTGCCCATGGCCGAGGCAGAATCAAAGATGCCCTTCTCGCCGGAAGGAATAATGACGGCCATTGCCGATGATCAGGTGATCATGCAGCACAATGCCAAGCGTGGTCGCGGCCTGGCCGACCTCTCGCGTCATTTCAACATCGGCGCGAGACGGTGATGGGTCGCCTGACGGGTGGTTATGCACCAGGATCAGCGCTGTTGCTTGCAATTCCAAGGCGCGGCGCACCACTTCGCGCGGATAGACCGGCGTATGATTGACCGTGCCCTTGGCCTGCGCCTCATCAGCGATCAGCCGGTTTTTGGCATCCAGGAACAGGATGCGGAATTGCTCGATCCGCTCGCGCGCCAGTACCGCGTTCAAATAGGCGAGCAGCTTTTCCCAATTGTTCAAAACGGGGCTGTCGCGCACCTCTTCCCGCGCCAGCCTGAGTGCGGCGGCCTGGATGCAACGCAGCGCGGCAATGCCGGCCTCCCCCAGCCCCTCAATCTGGCCGAGTTCCTGCACCGGCGCACTGATGGCCCCGGCGAAGGACCCAAAGCGCCCCAGCAAGGCGCGGGCGATCGGCTTAGTGTCGCGCCGAGGCAGCGCCAGGAACAGCACCATTTCGAGCAATTCGTGATCCAGCAGCGCATCCGGCCCGGCGCGCAGCAGCTTTTCGCGCATGCGGGCGCGATGCCCCAAATGGCCGGGCGGTGCCTCGGCCTCATCGGTGACAAGCTCCAGTCCCGGCAGGGCGCTGGCCTCAGCGAGGCCCTTGGTCTTGCGGATAGCCATGTTCCAACCTGTTGGCGCCTTGAAAGGCGCGCGAAATCAGATGGATCAATAAAACCTATGGTAGAAATTTACCAGCCAAAAACAACGCGACCCATGATCCGGCCGGGCAGCAGGGTGAAGGCTCCGGTGATCAGCAATGCCCCCAGATAGAGTCCGATCATGGCCCTGCGATGCGCGCGGATGTTTCGCCGCCGCGCCAGGAACACCGCCGCTGCCAGGCCACAAAGGGTGAAGGCCGAAAGCCCATGAATCCAGCTGAAGCGCCCTGGCCCGGCAACCCCTGTGATGCCGATGGATGAAAGCGCCACAACGGTCATCAGCAAGACCCAGCACCAACCGAGCAGCCGATGGGCGCCACCGCCTTTGTTCCGGATGAATTGCAAAAGGCCGAGAACAATAGCCGCCAGCGCCGCTGCCACATGGGCCTGCACCAGCCAGGGTGCTGCCAGTAGCGGCGCCAGATTCATGGGCTATAGGGCGGCTTATGCATGCCCTTGGGAGAAAGGGTGAAAATCTCAACCCCGTTATCCGTCACCGCCACCATATGTTCGAATTGGGCGGAAAGGGACCGGTCGCGCGTCACGGCGGTCCAGCCATCATCCAGGATTTTCACCTCGGGCCGGCCGGCATTCACCATGGGCTCCACGGTGAAGAACATGCCTGGCTTCAGCTTAGGCCCTTCGTCAGGGCGGCCGAAATGCAGAATGTTGGGCGGTTCATGGAAGTGCCGGCCAATGCCATGGCCGCAAAAATCGCGCACCACACTGAAGCGATGCTTTTCCACATGCACCTGAATGGCGTGCCCGATATCGCCAAGCGTCGCCCCGGGGCGGATGGCTGCGATACCCTTCATCATGGCGTCATAGGTCACATCCATCAGCAGCTTCGCCTTGGTGGAGGCTTCCCCGGCCACATACATGCGGCTCGAATCGCCATGCCAGCCATCCAGGATGACGGTGACGTCAATATTGATGATATCGCCATCCACCAGCACGCGGTCCCCCGGAATGCCATGGCAGACCACGTGATTGACTGAAGTGCAGGAAGATTTCGTGTAGCCCCGATAGCCGAGTGTCGCCGGAATCGCGCCGCGTTCCACCATGTAATCATGGCAGAGCTTATCAATCTCCCCGGTCGAAATCCCTGGCCGCACATGGGCCGTGATCATATCGAGCGCCTCGGCCGCAAGCTTTCCCGCGCGGCGCATACCGGCGAAATCCTCAGGCTTATGGATGGTGATGCGGCGAGATTCGCCGCCTTGCTGCTCCATGGGGTCTCAAGGCTCGTGAATGTTGCAAGCGCAAAATGCGCCGCAGTGCGGCAGGATGCAAGGCTTCACTGTGGCTTGCCGGCTTTCTCGCCCGCGCTGATTTCCGCCGCACCCAATGCATCCGCAAGCCGCGCGGTGGCACTGCCAGGCCGTGCCGGCTTTTGCTGGCTGGGGGAGGGTGCCCAGCCCGTCAGCACCAAAAGCCTGAGCGGCAGGTCAACCTCAGCGCCGCCTAGCCGCGCCGCGGCCATGGGGAACAGCGCGCGCGGCGGGGTTCGGCCATCGCGCGCCAGCACGGCATTCGCCTCCCCAGCCGCGCGGAGATCAGCAAAAATGCCAAAGGCCGATTTGTAGCGGAGCGCGATTTCCTCGGCATCCGCGACCGGGAGCGCAAAGCCCGCGCGCTGCAAAAGTGCCGCGCCATCGCGTAATTCCGGGAAGGGGGAGATGCGGGGCGAAATGCCGCCGCGCAATTCCGCCTCAGCCTCGGCCAGCGCGGAACGCAGCGCGCCAAAGCTCGGCAGGCCGGGCAGGCTGGCCAGGAATAGCCCATCGGGGGCGAGTGCGCGCCTGATCTGGATCAGCGCCCCTGGCAGGTCATTCACCCAATGGAGTGAGAGGGAAGCGACCACCAGGTCAAAAGCGCCTTCAGCAAAGGGCAGGAATTCCTCATCCGCTGCCACCGCCAAGCCCCCGCCCCGCGCCGCCATGCCCGGCGCCAGATCGGCCGAGACGATGAAGGGAATGCCGCGTGCCGCCAGCTTCGGCGCCACAAAGCCGCGCCCGCCCAGATCAAGCGCGCGGGTGAAGCGGCGCGTGGTGTCATCCAGCCTATCAAGCAGCCTATCCGCCGCATCGTCCAGAATGGGGGCGACCCGATCCACGCGCGCCACCGCGCGCGCTCGGCGGCGCGCGACAAGGGCTCGGTCAAAGACACGCATCTGGTCGGTCATGGCGCCTTGGGATGCACCCTGTTTCCCAAGCGCGCAAGACGGGGTAGAGTTTTTTCTGAATTTGCCTTTGGAGGAAAAAACCATGAACGCATCTGATGTTAAGGCCGCCCGCGCCGCCGCTGTTGCTTCCACCATTGACCGCATTCGCGCCATTGAACGCGCGCAGGGTGTCACGCGGCCCTCGCTGGCCGCGATCAAGACGGAATTGATGGGGCTTGCCGCGCAGGAACATCTTTTTCCTTCTGCGGAATTCCCGCCGCC
>CAIYMY010000124.1 GCA_903927465.1 uncultured Rhodospirillales bacterium
CCGAATGGGCGACGCCGCTTATGCGGCGAAGCCAAGCGCGCGGAGGCGCGCGCCGGCGCTGGAGCATTTTCAAGCCAAGCGGAATCGCTTGGCGGCTCGGAAAATGCGGTCAAACAAATAGTACCAAGGGCGGATCGGCAACGAACCGCGTCATTATATAGCGGAGGAAAACATCATGGGCTTACAAGGTCTGAACCACTACACGATCCGTCCGGTGGATTTGGAAGCCACCAAGCATTTTTATGAGAAGGTGCTGGGGCTTGAACTGGGCTACCGCCCGCCGCTGACCTTCCCCGGCTATTGGCTCTATTGCGGTGACAACCCGACGGTCCATCTGATCGGCGACCGCCAGGGTGAGGAAGGGCTACCGGAACGCAAGGTCGGGCACACGGGCCTGGTGGATCACATCGCCTTTTCCTGCACCGGGCTTGCCGCCATGCGCGCGCATCTGGATCAGCACCAGGTGACCTATACGGCGCGCGTCATTCCGCGCGATCGGCAGACGCAAATCTTCCTGCATGATCCGAATGGCGTTGCGGTGGAATTGAACTACCCGCCCGAGGAAACCCCGCCCGACTGAGCGGCGTTCTCACAGAATAGGCGGTGCAGCGTGTGCAGCACCGCCTCGGCCTTCGGTTAGGCCGGGCTACGATAAAGCGCGATACGTGGCGACAAGCCTTTCATCGCGCCGCAGTGCCAAATGCTGCGACAATCCAACATTGACGGATAGGTCATTGACTGACTCCTCGTACGCCGAGACCAGGTCGCTCATGCTGCCAAACTAAACCATTGCGCGGAGCAGCAGCATTGACAGTTGACAGGGGTAGATTGTGTTATATTATAACATTCCAATCTAGCCCGAAGGTCTAACCCCATGCTTCGCCGCGCCTTGCTTTGCTCTCCCGCTCTGCTGCTGGTCAGGCCCGCCCAGGCCCAGCAAAGGCTTTCGGTGGTCGCTTCCTTCTCAATCCTCGCGGATATGACACGCCAGATCGGCGGGGATCGCATCACGCTCCGCGCCATTGCCGGGCCGGATCAGGATGCGCATGTCTTTCAGCCCAAGCCATCGGACGCCGCCGCGCTCGCCAATGCAGCGCTCGTGATCCGCAATGGGCTTGGCTTTGAAGGCTGGCTGGATCGCATGATCCGTTCCTCTGGCTTCAAGGCGCGGATGGTCACAACGACCGAGGGCATCACGCCCCGCATCATGGAAGCGCACGGGCATGACCATGGCGGGGCGGGGCGGCGGCACCACCATTCCGTCGGGCCACGCCAGGTGCCGGACCCGCATGCTTGGCAGGATTTGGGTCTGGCGCAGCATTATATCCGCAACATCACCGCCGGGCTGGTCGCCGCCGATCCGGGCGGCGAAGCGCTCTATCGCCGCAACGCCGAAGCCTATGGCGCACGGCTTGCCGCGCTGGACCAATGGGTGCGCGCAGAAATCGCTAAGGTGCCGGCGGCACGACGCAAGATTGTCACCAGCCACGACGCTTTTAGCTATTTCGGCGATGCTTATGGTGTCCGCTTCCTCGCCCCCCAGGGCGTTTCCACGGAAGCCGAGCCCTCAGCCGCTGAAGTCGGGCGGCTGATCCGCCAGATCAAGGCTGAGAGTATCACCGCGCTTTTCATGGAAAACATGAGCAATCCTGCAACCCTGCAACGCATCGCACAGGAAACTGGCTTGCGTGTACGTGGCCGGCTTTATGCCGATGCGCTTTCTGCCGAGACCGGCCCGGCGCCAACCTATGAGGCGATGTTCCGCCATAATCTTTCCCTGATGGTGCCTGCAATGCGGGGAGACGCCGCATGATCATGACCAGCCTTCGCAACCTGGCCTTTGGCGCGATTGCAAGCCTTGGCGCCCTGACCACAGCCCAGGCCCAGGGCTTCACCCCGCATGTTTCGGGTGAGGCTGATCTGGGGCTTTATAGCGTATCCACCTATAAATCTCAGGACCCAGCACGGCGCGGCACCAGCCTGTTTCTGTTTGGGGAAGTCGCCACCGGCTTTCACATCGCGCCGGGGCTTTCGCTACAAACCGTGGTAGCCTTCGAACCGATTGGTGAGGGCGATGCCTTGGGCGGTTTCCCAATGGATGGCGTCATCGGGTTCCGCCGCCAATCCGCCTTCCTGGAAGTCTTTTTCGCGGAATGGAAGCCGGATGAAGCACTCACGCTTTATGGCGGGCGCTTCGTTGCCCCCTTCAGCCGCGGCCATCATGACTTCCCCGGCATCCTGGCCCGCGTCCGCGCCCATGAGGTGCAGATGATCGGGGATGTCATGGGCGTGGGCGGTGCCTGGAATTTTCTGGCTGATCCGCGCTTTGGTGAGCATGATATTTCCGCCGCCGCCTTTACCCTTGACCGGAGCTTTTTGTCCTCAACCTGGCTGACACGCCGACGTTGCTGTGATGAACGTTATGAACGCTACAACCGCAATACCGAACAGCAGGGCGGGCCTTCCAATAACGGGCAGATGGATAATTTTGCCCTGTCCTTGGATGGCGATAAATTCGATTTCGCGCCTGGGCTTTCCTATCAGCTTTCGCTGGTTTCCCGCGCCGCAGGCAAGGAAGATGGCACAGCGCGCGATTGGGGCTATTCAGGCGCGCTGCGCTATGAACAGCGCTGGTCAGCGGCGCATCGCACACTGTTCTTTGCCGAGGCTGTGCAGTTCCGCAACGCCGAAGGACGCCCGCAGTTCGAGACCGATGATGGGGTTGAAACCACCATCGCTGAGCGACGCAATTTCTCAACCCTCGGCGCGCAGCATCGCATTGATGATTGGCGCGGCGCCCTTGTGTGGCAGCAATATCAACGCAAGCGAAGCGTGGATTCCCTGCCCACGGAAAACTACCTGGAAGCTTCCATCGGCCGCGATATTGGCGGTGGTTTCGGGCTGGACCTCGGCTATCAATATGCTCGGCAATTGATCGAGGATACCAACCAGCTTGGCACGAGCCATGCGGTGCTGGCGCGGCTTTCCTGGCGCGGCGGGTTTTGAGGAAAGCCGCAGCATGAGCTTCGTCTGTGAGGTCTTCCCGCCAGAAGCCGATGCGCTGAGCCCGATTTGCCCAAGCGCCATCAGCAGTCGCGATGAAAATGTCTTGTTCGAGATTTTCCGCCCCGATGTGGCGCTGGCG
>CAIYMY010000125.1 GCA_903927465.1 uncultured Rhodospirillales bacterium
CCGCTGGTCATCACCAAGGATGAGGTGACGGAAATGCTGGATCGTGTTGAGCGTTCGCTGGATGCGCTTTCGGTGGAATTGCGGCGGGAGAGTATTGCGGCGGTGTGACGCCGGCGCATTGCGTGTAGTTGGGTAAGCCCCGGTGCCGTTGGTGCCGGGGTTTTTTATTTCAGTTCAAATAAAGCGGCCGCGTCACCGCCTCTCCGCCTTCAAGCCCCAGCAATTCGAGCCTGCCCGTTGCCGGGCACATCATGGCCGCAAGCCGCGATCCCTCATTGGCGATGGGTGGCTTGAGCCAGCTGAACTCACCGGGCACCGGGCCGCTCAGCAGTGCTGCCATGGCCGCGTGGCGTTCGGCGCTATAGCGCCAGCGTGGCGCGCCGGGATTGGCAATGCATTGCCAGCCATTGGCGGCAACGGCGGTGGGGGCAGCTTCGATCACGGCATGTGATGCCTCGGCGCGTTCGATCACCGCAGCCTCTCCGGGCCGCGTGCCGGCCAGCGAGAAGATCGCACCCGCTGCCAAGGGTGTATCGCGCAGCATGGCAAGTGCTGCGGCGTAATCCGGCGCGGTATCGCACACCATGCGCAGAAGATGCGCCGGCGGCAGGCCACGATGGCGCCAGCGCGCAGGCCGAATGGCAAGCCAATCCACGGCAAGCCCCAGGAAGTCCGCACCCGCCCGCCGTGCCATCCGCGCGAGCGCGCGTTGCGGCAAAGGCGGCTGATTGATGGAAAGGCAAAAGCGCCCCGGCGCCAGCGCCGTGATCACCCCGGCAAAGCCTGGCCAGCCGAGATTGAACCATTCCCCCGCCGGCCCTGCCTGGCGAAAGACGCAAAGCCGCTCCCCAAGGCCCTCCAAAGGCCAATCCAGCACGCGGAGCATGAAGGGCGCCTCTGCCGCGCCAAGCCCCACCGTGCAGCCCCATTCGAATGAGAGATTGAGCGCATGGCCACCAGGCCCTGGCAGCGCGGCCGAAATTGCCTCGATCTCTGCGCGCAATGGATTGTCGTTGCGGCGGAGCCAATGGCGCGAAAGCCGATCCGCAAACGCGAGGCCCGCCGGGGTATAATGCTCCCGCGCCCAGCGCCAGAGCGCTTCGGTTCGCACCGGCGCCGCACGCATGGCGGCAAGCGATGGTTGGGCTTCGGCGCGAAGATCGAAAAAGGGAATAGCAGGCAGCACTGGTTGAATCTCCCAAGCCCTTCTCTAGCATAGAGAAGTGGGTTTTGGCGTTACTTCGCGCAATGAAATGTATCTACCGTGTGCTGAAATGGACTGTTGAGGTTACGCAAGCCTCGATTTTAGCCTAATTCTGCGGGCATGCCTCATCAGAGCCTACCTCTCGCCATCGCCCTTTTCGCCGCGCCCTTCGTGGCGGTGCTGCAATCCAAGGCCATGGCGCCGCTGGCGCTGATCCCCATGGCCATCACCTTGGCGCTTGGCTGGCGTGCTGGCTGGCGGCCGGGCTTGCCGCAAGGCGCGGCACTGCTGATAGGGCTGCTGCTGATGGCTTGGGGGGCGATCACCGCGCTTTGGGCGCCCGAGCCTGGGCGCGCCGCGCTGCTTGCCATAACCCTGGCCGCGATGATGGTGCTGGCGCATGGCGCGGCGGGGGCGGCGCAAGGGGCGCGGCTGATGCCCTGGATTGGCTTCGGGCTAGTGTTTGGCGTGGCGGCCGCTTTTGCTGATTGGCAAAGCGGCAATGCGCTGCGCGCTGCCGTGCGCGGGCTTAAGGAAATTCCCGAAGCGTTGATGTTTGGCTTGAAGCCTGCGGCGTCATTCATGGCGCTACTGTTGCCCATGGGTTTTGCGCTGCCTTGGCCTTGGCTTGTGCGCGCGGTGCTGCTGATGGCGGGGGCTGCGGTGCTGATCAGCCTGCCGGGGGAAACGGCGCGGCTTGCGACCATCGCTGGGCTTGGCGCCGCGCTATTCAGCCTTGCCGCGCCGCGCTTAGTGCCGAAATTGGTGGGGGCAGGGGTTGCGGTACTGATCCTGCTGATGCCGCTGCTGGTTGCCTTTATTCCTCAAATCCCCTCAGCCAGCTTGCCGCCATCGGCGGTGCATCGCCTGGTTATCTGGGATTTCGCCGCAGCGCGCATTGCCGAAAGGCCGCTGACTGGTTGGGGGCTGGAAGCAAGCCGCGCCATGCCGGGCGGGCGCGCGCGGCCTGATGCTGCAACGCTTGATCGGCTGAACATCACCGCGCCGGCGCAGCGCGCTTTCCTCGCCTCTCCGCATGTGGAGGTAATGCCGCTGCATCCCCATAATGGCGCCTTGCAGCTTTGGCTGGAATTGGGCGGGATTGGCGCACTGATCGGCGCTGCGCTGATGCTAGCCCTTGGCTTCGCCGCGTCGCGCAGCGCCGCACCTGCCGTGGGGGCAGGTATGCTGGCCTCAGCGGCTGTCACGGGGATGCTGTCTTTCGGGCTATGGCAGGCTTGGTGGGTGGCGAGCCTATTGCTTGCGATGGTGGCGCTAGCTTTGCTGCCCAAGCGTTCTTAACAGGCGCGAAACCTCAGCGCGCGCGGTCTATGCAAAAACGCACCACTTCCACCAGCGCGCGGCGTTCCAGGCTATCGGGGAAAACATCCAGCGCTGAAATCGCCTTTTCACCATAACGCCGGGCGCGGGCGATGGTTTCGCCGATGGTGTCGTATTTCGTCATCAGCGCCATGGCGGTAGTGAGGTCCGCGTCCTGCTGATCACCTTCTTCCAGCACGCGTCGCCAGAAGCCGCGTTCTTCGTCAGACCCGCGCGCGAAAGCGAGCAATACAGGCAGGGTGATCTTGCCTTCGCGGAAATCATCACCGACGGTCTTGCCAAGCGCTTCCTGATCGGCGGCGTAATCCAGCGCGTCATCCACCAGTTGGAAGGCGATACCAAGCGCGCCGCCGTAATCGAAGAGTGCCACCTGCTCAGCCTTGGGCCGATCCGCAATCACCGCGCCCACTTCGGTCGCGGCGGCGAAAAGTGCGGCGGTTTTTGCCTTCGATTACCGCAAGATACTGGTCTTCCGTTGTCGCGGTATCGTTCTGCGTCATCAATTGCAGCACTTCGCCCTCGGCAATCGTCGCCGCGGCGGTGGACAGGATGCGCAGCACCTCGAGCGACCCATCCGCCACCATCAGTTGAAAGGCGCGGGCGAAGAGGAAATCACCAACCAGCACGGAAGCCTTATTGCCGAAAAGCGCATTGGCGCTGGCCTGGCCGCGCCTGAGCGCGCTTTCATCCACCACATCATCATGAAGCAGCGTCGCGGTATGGATGAATTCCACACAGGCCGCGAGTGAGACATGCCGTTCGCCCTGATAGCCGCAGAGCTTCGCGGCAGCCAAAGTCAGCAGGGGCCGCAGCCTTTTCCCGCCGGCGGCCACCAGATGCGCGGCCAATTGCGGGATCAGCGCCACCTGGCTTTGCATCCGCTCAACGATCAGGCGGTTGCAGGCTTCCAGATCATCCTGGACAAGTGCCGTCAGCGCGGTCAGGGCATCTTCCCCCCGACCCCGATCCTCGCCAGGCATTTGCTGAGGCGCTAAGTCCACTCTTGCTCACCTTTATTTGCGTGTCGCACCATAGGCGCCACATGCCGGACCGGCAAGCGAAGGTGGCCGGCGGAGAGCATCCCAATGCGTATCTTGGTTAGCAGCAATAACCCGATCAGGCTTGGCTTCCTGCAAGCATTGCTGCGGGATGCGGGCATCGAAACTGTGCTGCTGGATCAGCATATCAGCGCGGTTGAAGGCGGCATTGGCGCCTTTCCGCGCCGCTTGGCCGTGCTTGATGAGGATGAGGCACCAGCAAGACGCATCCTGCGTGAGGCGGGTGAGGAAGAAGGCACGTGACCACCGCGCCTGAAGACTTCACGGAAGATCACCTTCTGAATGGCCGTGTGGCGCTGCGCCAGCCGCGCCAGGGCTTTCGTGCCGGGCTGGATGCAGTGCTGCTGGCCGCCTTCATTCCGGCCAAACCCGGAGAGGCGGTGCTGGAAGCAGGCCCCGGCAGTGGTGCGGCCTTCTTGTGCCTGGCGGCCCGCGTGCCCAAGCTTGCGATTCGCGCGGTGGAACGCGAAGCCGCCATGGCGGCGCTGGCGCGCAACAATGCCGCGCGGGCGGGGCTTA
Organism: uncultured Rhodospirillales bacterium; assembly: GCA_903927465.1. GTDB lineage: Bacteria > Pseudomonadota > Alphaproteobacteria > Acetobacterales > Acetobacteraceae > Neoroseomonas. The sequence goes on from CAIYMY010000125.1 coordinate 4,123, forward strand.
CAGCCCATATCGAAGAAGGAGATGTCGCGGATCTGGCCCTGGCGCGCCGGCTTGGCCCCGTGGCGCATGGCTTCGCCAATCCGCCCTATTGGCCGGGCGGCACGCCCCCACCAGGCGCCACCCGCCGGGCGGCCACGCATGAAGCGGGGCTGGGACTGGCAGATTGGGTTAGGTTTCTGGCCGCAGCCATTGTACCGCGCGGCAGCCTGAGCCTGATCCTGCCCGCCGCGCGCTTTGATGCGGCGGCAGCGGCAATACGTGAAGCCGGCTTCGGCGCCATGGAATTACTCCCGCTTTGGCCACGCGGTGGCATTGCCGCCAAGCGGGTATTGCTCCGCGCCCGGAAGGGGGCGCGCGGCCCGGCGAAAATCCTGCCAGGGCTAATACTGCACGAAGAAGATGGCCGCTTCACTGAGGCCGCCGAGGCGATCCTGCGCGATGCGGCGCCAATCAACTCATCGTGAAGGCGCTCAGCTTTCGCGTGCTTCTGGATGGCGGAGCAGCCAAAGCCTTTCATGCGCGGCCACCAGGCTTTCGATGCTCTTGCGGCGATTGCTGTCCGAACCCGCATTGGGCCGCTTCAGCATCTTTTCCAGAATAACCAAAAGGTCATTCGCCACGTCGAAATCCGTCTGGTCACAAGCATGATGAAAGGCAATCAGAATCTTATCCGACAACCTTCTTGTGTGTCTTGGGGCGCCGGCCGCGCCACGTTCGGCGCTTGCATCCCTGTCGGCGAAGTCGTTTTCCATCGAGCATCCCTTTTTGCTCCGAACCTTTTTCGGCTTGACGATCAGCAGTTTTGTAGCAAATTTTTTTTTGCCTTGAAAGAAGGCGCGGACCTAAAGCTGACGCATCTGCCCTTTAATGGCCGCGGCGATGGTCTCAGGCGGCGTATTGGGGCGGAAAAGCTGACGCACCTTGCCATCCGGCCCAACCAAATAGATGAAGGATGAATGGTCCATCAGGTAGTCGCTCGCCCCGGGTGGATGGACTTTCCGGTAATAGACGCGGAATGCCCGGGCGGCAGTGGCGATTTCCTCATCCGTACCGGTCAAACCGATCAAGGCGGGATGAAAGCGGGAAACGTAATCGGCCAAAGCCTCGGGCGTGTCGCGCGCCGGGTCTATGGTGATCAGCATGGGCAGCACCCGCGCCGAATCGGGGCCGAGCAGATCAAGCGCGGATGCCATAATGCCCAATTCCGTCGGGCAGACATCCGGGCAATAGGTGAAGCCGAAATAGATCAAGCCGAGCTTGCCCGCAAAGGCGCGTTCCGTGACGCGTTGGCCGGTGTGATCCTGCAAGCTGAAGGCTCCGCCGAGTGCAATGCCTTGCGGCAATTGCACGCCACCCGCTGAAGGGGCTGGCATATCCGCCCCGCCAAACTGCGCCAATTGGCGGAGGAAGGAATCGCCCATGGCTTCCCCCGGCGCGCGCAGAAACCAGGCAAGCCCCCATAGCCCGCCGAGGATGGCGATCAGCAGAAACGCGAAAATGCGGATCATTTTCAGCATGTGATGCTCACGCCGTGCCGGGCACGCCTTTGCTGGTGGAATATTCGAAATGCAGCGCGGTATCGGGGAAAACGCGCGGATGGATCGCATGCGCTGCCATGGCGGCCTCAGAGAAACCTTGCAGGATCAGCTTCAGCTTGCCCGGATAGGTCGCGATATCGCCAATGGCGTAGACGCCGGGGATATTGGTCTCGCAGGTGGAAGGTGTGACGCTGACATGGCTGCGTTCAAGCCCAAGCCCCCAATCGGCGATCGGGCCGAGGTCCATCGAAAGGCCGAAAAACGCGAGCAAGTGATCCGCCGGCACATCTCGGGTTTCACCTTGCAGGGTTGCCAATTCCACCGCTTCCAGCTTCGCGCCATCACCCTTCAGGCCGTGCAGCTGATAGGGTATGGCCATTTCCACTTCCCCCCGTGCGGCGGCTGCTTCCAATTGCGCGGCGGTCTCAGGTGCTGCGCGGAACTTTGGGCGGCGATGCACCACCACGACCTTGGCCGCGATGTCCTTGAGGGAAAGCGCCCAATCCACCGCAGAATCACCACCACCGGCAATCACCACGCGCTTGCCGCGAAATTCTTCCCGCTTCGCCACCATGTAGCGAACGGCGCCCGAGGCTTCGTACCCGTCAAGCCCGGCCAAGGGCGGGCGATTGGGACCGAAGGCGCCGGCGCCAGCGGCCAGGATCACTGCCTTGGCGCGAATGGTGTCACCGGCGGAAGTGCCCAGCACCAGCGCGCTGCCTTCTTGGCGCAAGCTCTCAACGCGCCGGCCGAAAAGATACTGCGGCGCGAAGGGCGCGGCCTGTTCTTCCAGCTTGCCAATCAGGTCAGCGCCGGCGATTTGCGGATGCGCGGGAATGTCGAAAATCGGCTTTTCGGGATAAAGCGCCGTGCATTGCCCGCCGATTGCTTCCAACGCGTCAATCACGACGGATTTCATGCGCAGCATGCCGCATTCAAACACCGCGAAAAGCCCGACAGGCCCCGCACCAATAATCGCGACATCGGTTTCAATCTCGGCCGGCATGGGCTCTCCCCCGAATCCAGGGGGCGTGATAGAGCATTTCCAAGCCAAGCGGAAACGCTTGGCGGCTCGGGAAATGCGACCAAAGAATAGCTGACGGAACTTCGAGTTGGTCAAAATTTTGCGGGGAAAGGGGGATCGGGGGTCGGTGGAAATTGCCTTGGATCTGCCCGATCTGGCGGCGACGGAAGCGCTGGCGGCGCGGCTTGCGTCTTTGCTGCGCCCCGGCGATGCGGTGCTGCTGGAAGGGCCCCTTGGCGCCGGCAAAAGCGCCTTTGCCCGCGCTTTGCTGCGCGCCGCGACTGGCGCCCCCGCGCTTGAAGTGCCAAGCCCCACCTTCACACTGGTGCAGAGTTATGATTTGCCGGCCGGCCCCGCGCATCACTTCGACCTGTATCGCCTGTCTGGCCCCGCAGGGCTTGCGGAACTCGGCTGGGATGAAGCGCGGGAGGGGATTGTGCTGGTGGAATGGCCCGAACGGCTTGGACCGCTGGCGCCCCCCGATGCGCTCCGGATCCATCTGACCCCCGGTATGGCCGAAGAAGCGCGGCATGTGGTGCTGAGCGGTTGGGATGCCAGGCTTGAAGGGGTGCGCCCATGACCATGGCCTTCTTGAAGGATGCTGGTTTTGGCGCGGCGCGGCTTGCCCCCTTGCCCTCAGACGCTTCAGCCCGGCGCTATACGCGCCTGCTGGGCGGCCCGCGCCCGGCTTTGTTGATGGAAGCACCGCCACCGGAAAACACCCGCCCCTTCATCACGATTGCGCGGCATATACTGGGCCTTGGGCTTTCCGCGCCCGAGATCATCGCCGCCGATCCTGATCAAGGCCTGGTGCTGCTGGAGGATTTCGGCGACGACACCCATGCCGCGCTGCTCGATACCGGCGCGCCTGCCCAAGCGCTTTACGCCGAAGCAGCCGAAACGCTTGCCGCGCTCCATGAAGCACGCCCGCCGCCCGGCCTGCCTGCCTGGGATGCCGCAGCCATGGCGCGGGCGACGGCGGCGACGTTTCTTGATTGGTGGTGGCCCGCGATGATGGGCAGCGCGCCCGGGGATGATCTGCGTGCTGGGCTTGATTCAGCGCTGCGCGCCATGCTCGCGCCTTTCGCCGATACGCAAGGTTTTGTGCATCGGGACTACTTCCCGGCCAATCTGATGCGCCTTGATGGGCGCGCGGGCGCGCGGCGCACGGGCTTGCTCGATTTCCAGGATGCCGGGTTGGGGCATCCCGCTTACGATCTGGTGTCATTGGTGCAAGATGCGCGGCGCGATGTGGCGCCGGGAGCCCGCGATGCCGCTATTGAACGCTACTTCGCTGCACGGCCCGGCGTGGCGCGCGATGACTTCACCGCCGCCATGGCGGCCTGTGCCGCGCAACGCCATTTGCGGGTGGCGGCACTTTGGGTGCGGCTCTCGCGGCGTGACAACAAGCACCACTACCTTGTCCATGGGCCGCGCTGCTGGCGGCTTTTGGCAGAAGCCCTGCAACACCCGGCGACGACACCGCTGCGCCTGTGGTTGGATGCAGCCCTGCCGCGCCACTTGCGTCGCAATCCCGATCCGGCGAAGGAGCCTGCATGATCACCCTTTCCCGCGCCATGGTTCTGGCAGCCGGCCTTGGCACACGCATGCGCCCCTTATCGGACGCCATGCCCAAACCCCTGCTGCCCTTGGCGGGGCGGAGCCTGCTTGATCATGCGCTGGATCGGCTGACCGATGCGGGTGTCACGGATGCGGTGGTGAATGCGCATTGGCTGGCGGATCAGGTCGCGGCTTGCGTGAACGCACGCAGCGCGCCACGCATCACGCTGCAGCGCGAGGAAACCCTGCTGGAGACCGGCGGCGGTGTCGCGCGGGCCTTGCCTGCTTTGGGTGATGCGCCCTTCGCGGTCGTGAATGGAGACGCCTTCTGGCTGGATGGGCCGCACCCCGCGCTCAAGCGCCTGGCCGCAGCCTTCGATCCTGATCGCATGGATGGGCTTTTGCTGCTGATCCGCACCGCGCAAATCGCGGGCGAAGTGGGGCGCGGGGATTTCATGCTTGATCCTATGGGCGCCATTCGCCGGCCGGAAGAAGGCGAGGTTTCGCCCTATCTTTTTGGCGGCGTGCAAATCCTCTCGCCTGCGTTGTTTGCCGATGCACCAAGCGGCGCCTTCAGCCTGATGAGGCTTTGGAAACGCGCGATTGAAGCCGGGCGGCTTTATGGGTTGGTGCATGATGGGGTGTGGTTTCACTTGTCCACCCCCGCTGATCTGGAACATGCCGAAGATGTTTTGCGCAGCGGCGTGACCCGCGCTTTGTTCTAGAGCGCCCGCCTTGCGCGTTTTCACGATCCCTGCCGAACAGCGCTTCCTGCCCGCGCTGGCCGAGGGTTTGCTTGCGCAAACAGCGCGCGATGATCCTGCCGCACTTGCATCCTATACGCTGCTGCTGCCTACACGCCGCGCCGCGCGCGCCTTACGCGAAGCTTTTCTGACCGCAGCCGGTGGCCGCGCACTATTGCTGCCGCGCATGCGCGCTTTGCCCGGGCTTTCGGTGGAAGAAGCGGATGAATTGGCGCTGCCCGCCTTGCTTGACCTACCGCCGGCGGTGGCTCCGCTTACGCGGCAAGCAGTGCTATCGCGCATTGTGCTTGGCATTCCGCGCCGCTATGGCGGGCCGCTGGGCGCTGAACAGGCTTGGTTATTGGCCGGCGAGCTTGCGACACTTTTTGATGAAATAGCCTTTGAAGAAGCCGATCTTGACCTGATTGAAACCGCGCACCCAGCAGATTTCGCGGCAAGCTGGCTCGCGCGGCTTGATGGGCTGGTGCCGGATAAGTTGGCGGTGCATTGGCAGATCACGACACGGCTATTGCAGGCGGTGGTGCGCGATTGGAACCAATGGCTGCAAACGCAGCGCCTGATGGATCTAGGCCTGGCGCGCGTGCGTGCACTGATCGCGCAGCGCCGCGCCTTGGAAGCGGCACCGCCGCGCGAAAAAATGATCGCAGCCGGTATTGGCGCGGGCGGCACCATCCCCGCTGCCACTGCTTTGCTTCGCTGCATCGCAAGCTTGCCTAATGGCGCGCTGGTCTTGCAGGGCATGGCTGAGCCTATCACGCCAAGCCTGGCGGACGCCATTCGCCGCGCGCCGAGCCATCCCTTTGCCGGGCAGTTGAAACTACTTTCCGATCTTGGTGTGGAGCCCAATGCGCTGCGCCCCTGGGGTAGTGCTGATCATTACGCAGCGCCGGCGGATCGCGCGGTGATGCTCGCGCGCAGCCTGCGCCCGGCAGAGGGCTTGGCGATTTGGGCGGAACGCGATGCGCCGCGTTGGCAGGCCGCACTTGCCGGCATCACCAGGCTGACAGCCGCCGATGCGCAGCAGGAAGCCGCCGCCATTGCGCTATTGCTGCGCGAAGCAGTGGAGGTGCCGGGCAAGCGCGCGGCGCTGATCACGCCAGATCGCGATTTGGCGCGGCGCGTGGCGGCAGAGCTCGCGCGCCATGGGATCACCGCGGATGACAGCGCCGGCGCGCCTTTGGCCGATGCGCCGGCAGCGGCGTTTCTGCGCCTGATCGCGCGCATGATTGCCGATGGTTTTGCGCCTGCTGCGTTGCTCGCGGTTTTGAAACATCCGCTGTGCAGCGCCGGCATGGAACGCGGCGTTTGGCTTGATGCTGTGCGCGGCCTTGAACGGAACTGTCTGCGCGGGCCGCGTCCGGCGGCGGGGCTTGAAGCGCTGCGCACGGCTTTGCCGGCGGGCGATACCGCATTGGTTGGGCTGGTTGATGCCTTGCAGGCGGCGCTTGGTGATTTCACGGAATTGCCGCCAAGCCCATCACGCCCGCCCACTGATTTATTGGCGCTGCATCTGGCGGCGGCGGAAGCGCTTGCCGCAACGCCTGAACTCCCCGGCGGAATCAGGCTTTACGCCGGTGAGGAAGGGGAGGCTTTAGCGCGGCATTTGGCCTCACTCGGCGAAGCGCTGGCAGAAATGCCGCCCATCGCCGCCGCATCATGGCCTGGCGCTTTTGATGCCATGCTGGCCGGGCCGATAGCGCCACCTTTTCGTGCGCAGCGTGATACGGCGGCACATCCACGCATTGCGATCCTTGGTCTTTTGGAAGCGCGGTTGCAGAGTTTCGATCGTGTGATTCTGGGCGCGCTTGAGGAAAACATCTGGCCGCAAGCAACCGAACCCGGCCCCTGGATGAGCCGACCGATGCGCGCGCGTTTCGGCCTGCCTGCGCCGGAAGCGCGCATTGGCCGCGTGGCTGCGGATTTCTTCCACGCCGCGGCAGGCGCTTCGGAATTGGTGCTTTCCACCGCACGCAAACGCGGCGGCGCGCCAAGCGTGCCGACTCGCTGGCTGACGCGCTTGGAAACCTACCTGAAGGGGCAGGGCGAGATTGCGCTACCTGCCAGCCTGGCCGCGCGCTGGGCGGCGGCTTTGGATGAACCTTTGGAGGATCCAAAGCCCTGCAAGCGTGCTGCCTTCAGCCCTCCGGTCGAAGTGCGCCCGCGCCGCTTGAGCGTTTCAGACGCGACGCAATTGATCGCCGACCCTTACGCCTTTTATGCCGCGCGCATCCTGCGCCTGCGCGCGCTTGATGATCTGGATGCGGATATCGGCGCGCGGGAATATGGCACGCTGGTGCATCACGCCATGCGGTTTTTCCTGACCGGGCTTGGCACGGGCTGGCCGGGCGCTGAGGCAGCGCGCGCTTTGTGGGATCACGCCTGTGCGGAGGCGTTGCAGAAGGAAGCCGTGCATCCCGGTGTGCTCGCTTTCTGGGGGCCGCGTATCACGCGCATGGGCGAATTCGTGATTGCCGAGGAAGAACAACTTCGTGCGCAAAACGGGCTGGTGCGCTGTCTGACGGAACATAAGGGTAGCCTCACGCTGAATCTTGCCGGCGGTGATGTGGAGATTGTCGCCACAGCTGATCGCTTGGACGAATTGGCCGGCGGCGGCTGGCGCATCCTGGATTACAAGACCGGCCAGGTGCCGGGTACTTCCCAAGTTATTGCAGGCGCCGCACCGCAATTGGCGCTGGAGGCGATGATTCTGGAAGCCGGCGGCTATCCGACAATCAGCGCGGACGCGAAAGCCGCCGCGCTGGTCTATTGGAAATTGAGCGGCGGCGAAGAACCGGGCAAAGAAAAGAACCTCGGCGCCAGCGCTGATGATGGCACGCTTTATGCCGATCTGGCGCGTACGCGGATTGGGGCGCTGGCAGAGCGCATGTTGTTGGGTGATGCGCCTTTTGAAAGCCGCCCCCACCCCGCACGCGGCACGCCCGGCGATGATTGTGATCATCTGGCGCGGGTGGATGAATGGGCCTCAGGCGATGGGGACGGGACATGAGCGAGGCTCGCCAACGCGCCGAAGCTGCGCAAACCCGCGCTGCCAATCCTGCCATCTCTGCCTGGGTGGAGGCTTCCGCCGGTTCGGGAAAAACCAAGCTGCTGACCGATAGGTTGCTGAGGTTGCTACTGGCGGGAGTGCCGCCGGGGCGCATCCTGTGCCTGACCTTCACCAAGGCGGCGGCGGCGGAAATGGCAACGCGGTTGGCACTTCGGCTGGGCGAATGGGTGGTCGCGGATGATGCCAAGCTTGCGGAGATATTGGAGAAGCTGATCGGCCATGCGCCCGGGCGCGAAGGACTTGCCGCGGCGCGCCAGCTTTTTGTCGATGTGCTGGAACAGCCGGGGGGTATGCGGATTTCGACGCTGCATGGTTTCGCGCAATCCTTGCTGCGCGCCTTTCCGCTGGAAGCGGGCTTGGCGCCGCAATTCGCGGTGATGCAGGAACAGGATGGAAGGGCGCTGTTGGCGCGCGAACGCGATGCACTGCTGGCGGGCGGGGCGGATCGCGCGGCCTTGGCAGTTTTGGCGAGATACCAGGCGCCGACAAAGTTTTCCGAAGTGATCGGCACCATGGCCGGGGGCAGCGCAAAGCTGTTGGACGCCGTGCAAAAGCGCCAAGGGATGGCGGGGATGCGCGCTGCGCTGGCGCGGAAGCTTGGCATCAAGCCTGGCGAAGAAGATGAGGTCACGATTATTGCAGCCATGATTGACGCGCCAGAAGCAGAGGCGCTGCGCGCGGCGACGCCGCTTCTGCTCGCCGGTGGCAAGCAGGATATCGGCCATGGCGAGCAACTGGCAGCATGGTTCGCGCTGCCCGAGGATCAGCGCATTGCAAAACATGCCGATTGGCGCGCCATTTTCATCAACACGGAAAACGAAGTCAGGTCCAAACTGGCCACCCAAAAGCTTGGTACGCGGAAGGATGAAATCAGCGACCTGATGCGGCGCGAAGGAGAGCGCCTGTTGGTGTTGGACGGCAAACGCGCCGCCGCACGGGTGCTCGCGGCCAGCATGGCGCTTTTCGCCATTGGTGAGCCAGTGCTGCGCCGCTACCAAGCCGCGAAAGAAAATGCCGGCTTGCTCGATTACGATGATTTGATCGCGGGCGCGCGAAAATTGCTCGATGATCCAGGCAGCGCCTGGGTATTGTTCAAGCTGGATGACGGGTTGGATCACATCCTGTTGGATGAGGCGCAGGATTCCAATCCGGAACAATGGGCCATTGTGCGCGCGCTGACCGGGGAATTTTTCGCGGGGCTGGGTGCACGAGAAGAACAGCGCAGCATCTTCGCGGTTGGTGATCAGAAGCAATCCATCTATGCCTTCCAGGGTGCGGATGCGGCTGGCTTCGCGCGGGAAAAGCGCCATTACGAAAACATGGTTCACGACGCCCAGCAGGAATTCCACGCCGTTCCTTTGGATGTTTCCTTCCGTTCCACCGAACCCGTGCTTGCGCTGGTGGATGCGGTTTTCGCGGAAGCGCCAGCGCGAGAGGGTGTTTCACCCGATGCAAAACTGCAACATTATGCGGACCGCGCCGGCCATGCCGGTTCTGTGGAGCTTTGGCCAATCCTGCAAGTGGATAAGGCGCAACCGCCGCCCGATTGGGCACCGCCTGAACAGGCTGTGGATGCGGAAGGCGCCGCACCGCGCCTAGCTGCCGCCATCGCGCGGCGCATCGCGCAGATGATCAAGCACGAACCCCTGCCGGCGCGTGTGGAACAAGGCAAGGAAGCCACGCAGCCCGCGGGCCGACCCATTCGCCCCGGTGATATTCTGGTGTTGCTGCGGGCGCGCAAGCGTGGCGGCTTTGCGCCGGCGCTGGTGCGGGAATTGAAGAACCTTTCGATCCCTGTTGGCGGCATTGATCGCATGATTTTGGCTGATCAATTGCCGGTGCAGGATATGCTGGCGCTCGCGGAATGGCTGCTGCTGCCCGATGATGATCTGACCCTTGCCGCATTACTGAAATCCCCGCTGATCGGGCTGGATGAGAAGCAACTATTCGAACTCGCGCAGCCGCGTCAGGGCAGCCTGCATGCGGCGTTGATGGCCCATCGCGGCAGTGCCTCGGATTTCGGGCGTGTCGCGGATTGGCTCTCAGTGCAAGCGGCGCGGCTTGATTTCATCACGCCCCATGGCTTGTTCGCCGATGTGCTTGGCGCGCCAGGTCCGCTCGATCCCCGCGCGGGGCGCGCGCGTATTCTGGCGCGGCTTGGGCCTGATGCGGGCGATCCTCTCGATGAATTGCTCAATGCCGCTTTGGAACATGAAAAGCTCAACCCCCCATCCTTGCAGGGCTTTGTGCATTGGCTCCGCCAAGGTGGCGCCGAGATCAAGCGCGAAGCGGAAGCCGCCGGCGATGTGGTGCGCATCATGACCGTGCATGGTTCCAAGGGTTTGCAGGCGCCCATCGTCATTTTGCCCGACACAACAGGCAAGGCGCAGGACCGCAAGACGCTGCGCTGGTTTGAAGATGGCGGCGAAGCCCTGCCCGTTTGGGCGCCGCAGGTGAAGGGGTTTGAAGCGCCCGCGCTGACCGCGCAGCGCCAGGCGGATCAGGCGCGCGAGGCGGAAGAAGAACATCGCTTGTTGTATGTGGCGCTGACGCGGGCAGAAGATCGGCTGATCATTTGCGGCTGGAATGGCGCGCAGAAGCTGCTTGTTGGTTGCTGGTATGATCTGGTGGCGCAAGGATTTGCGCGCCTGCCGGGCCGTGAGGAATGCGCCTTCGACGCTGGCGCTTTCGGCGCCGCGCCGGATGGCTTTGGTGCTGATCCGAAACTGCTCCGCCTGAGCACGCCGCAAAGCGCGGCGCCGCGGGTGGAAAGCGCGGGCTCGGCCGCCGATGCGGGAGCCCGCCCGCCGGCCTGGGCCTGGCAGAGGGCAGCGGAGGAAGCGCCCGCCGGCAGCCTTGCACCTTCCGCCCTGCCGGGTGAACAGGAAACGCCTGCCGCCGCACCGCGCCCGGCTGGTGATCCCTTGGGGTTGCGCTTTCGGCGTGGGCGCCTGGTGCATGCGCTATTGCAGAGCCTGCCGGAACATCCCGCAAGCGTGTGGGAGGAGCTGGCGCGCCGCTTCCTGACGCGCCGCGCGCCGGGGCTTTCGGCAGCGGAACAGGAAGCGACGCTGCATGAGGTGCTGGGCCTGCTTGGAGAGCCTTGGATGCAGGCCGCCCTTGGCCCCGGCAGCCTGGCGGAAGCGCCCTTGGCAGGTGAGGTGAATGGCCGGCTGATTGCGGGCCAGGTGGACCGGCTGAAGATAGAACCCGACCGCGTGCTGGTGCTGGATTACAAGACCAATCGCCCACCGCCGGAACAGGTGGCGGATGTCGCACCGCTTTATCTGCGGCAAATGGCCGCCTATCGCACGCTGCTGCGCGCGGCCTTTCCGGGGCGTGTTGTTGAGTGTGCCTTGGTCTGGACCTACGGCGCGCGGTTCATGGCATTGCCGGATGCGGTGCTTGATCCGCATGCGCCGGGGGGCGGGGTTGGGGCGTAGGAGTTGTTGGTGGATTGAATTCTTGCTGTCACGAGACCAACCTAAAGGAGAGTGTTGTGGAGCTAAAATTCGTTTTGGAAAATAACCAGTGAATGTTTTTTGCTCGAACTAATTAAATGGTACGAAGAACTTTTTCGTAAATAAAATAGAACCAAAATATCATAGTCATATCCATGGATTCTCGAAAAGGACTTCCGCAATTATACTGATTGCCCTTTGCGCCTCTTGCTCGTGTATTGCGCGATTTGAGTAATGGTTATCGACCGATAAAATGGGATGGTTACGCGTGTTCCAGTGAACAAGGGAGTTTCGTCGTTGTCGTAGCCATTCAAGTTCTATGCCGAAAGCTGAAACCGCAAATGCCGCCTTCATCCCTCCACCAAAATTCTCGTCAAGCTCGGTTTCTCGCAAATGAGCGTCTATGACGGCGCATGAGATGATAAGAACTGACACAAACGCGCCAGCACAGTAGATGGCTTGAAGATCCACCAGTAGTGCTGTGGCATGCTCCCCCAAAATGAAAGCTCCCCCGCGAGCCTCAGTGTCGAATTTATGTTCGAACCACTCGCGCCGACTTTCCCAAATTTCCCGGGTTGGAAATTCAATTTGATCCATTTTCTTGATAAGAACTAAGACGTCATCGAAATTTCAGGGCAATCAACCCATCCGCGCCTGTTGCACAGCTGTACGACCTCATCGCGGAAACGACCGCTGAGAGTTTTATGTTTTCCGCCTCACTACGCTTCACTCACGCCCTCCTCAATCCCTCGGCCCTGGCGCCAACACTTCCCGCTTGCCCACATGGTTCGCCGCCCCCACCACGCCGTCCTTTTCCATCTGCTCAATCAACTTCGCCGCGCGATTATAGCCAATGTTCAAATGCCGCTGCACGAAGCTTGTGCTTGCCTTGCCTTCGCGCGTCACCAGCGCCACCGCCTGATCATAAAGCGATGCCTCGCCATCCGTATTGCCGCCCAGCATGCCGAGCATGGCAACCGAATCACCCTCATCCTCGGTTTCGGTTACTTCATCAACATAGGCGGGCTCACCCTGGGCGCGGAGGAATTCAACTATCCGCTCCACCTCAGTGTCTGACACAAAGGGGCCATGCACGCGCGCAATGCGCCCACCGCCCGGCATATGCAGCATATCGCCCTGGCCGAGCAGCTGTTCCGCGCCCTGTTCGCCAAGGATGGTGCGGCTATCAATCTTGGATGTGACCTGGAAGGAAATGCGCGTCGGGAAATTCGCCTTGATCGTGCCGGTGATGACATCCACCGAAGGCCGCTGTGTGGCCATGATCACATGGATACCCGCGGCACGTGCCATTTGCGCCAGCCTTTGCACCGCCGCTTCAATGTCCTTGCCGGCCACGATCATCAGATCGGCCATTTCATCAATCACCACCACAATCATGGGCAGTGCTTCCAGCGCCAGCGGCTGATCTTCAAAAACGGGCCTGTTGGTTTCCGGATCAAAGCCGGTTTGCACGCGCCTGGTCAGCGTCTCATTGCGCTGGCGCGCTGCCGTCACTTTTTCATTATAGCCCGCGATATTGCGCACGCCCAATTGGCTCATCGAACGGTAGCGGCGCTCCATTTCGCGCACGGTCCATTTCAGCGCGCCGATCGCCTTGGGCGGTTCCGTCACCACCGGGGCCAGCAGATGCGGAATCCGGTCATAAACCGAAAGCTCCAGCATTTTGGGGTCAATCATGATGAAGCGGCATTCATCGGGGCTGAAACGATACAGCAGGCTCAGGATCATGGTATTGATCCCGACCGATTTGCCCGAACCCGTGGTGCCGGCAATCA
>CAIYMY010000126.1 GCA_903927465.1 uncultured Rhodospirillales bacterium
CGCGTTACGAAAAAACAGCAAGAAACTACCTCGCCGTCGTGACAATCGCAGCTACCATACTGTGGTTAAGATAGATAAGTGTCCACACGACCTAGCGCGTGTTGCGTTCACATGGGTTCACGCAACCCGCTCTAAATCGTTGTTTTTCGAGCATCTTCACACGTTCAGATGATTCCATCTGAACGTGATCTGCTCTAATTCAGGATGCGGATCGCGGCCTGTTCATAGCTTGGCACCAAGCCAATCCATTCATAGGCGCGGCCGGTGCTCGCGATGAATTCGGAAAAGGCCTTGTGTTCATGATGCTGCCAGCCGGGATAATTCAGGTATTCGTCAAAAACGATCACCGTGCCGGCAATGATCCTGTCCTTTAATTGCGCCAGAACGGTCTGGGTCGAGGAATAAAGATCGCAATCAATATGCAGGAAACTCACTGGCTGATCAGGATGAGCATCCAGAAAGGTGGGCAGGCTGCGGTCAAACCATCCCGGCACTAGCGTGACATTGGCCGGCACTGCCGGCAGGCCTTCCGTTTTGAAGGTGCCCGTATCGAAACCCGGCCGCCAATACTCCGGCAGACCTTCGAATGAATCGAAGCCATAGACGGTCTGATCGGGCCTGGCCGCCGCGATCAGACCAATAGAATGGCCTGAAAAAACGCCGAATTCCAACACCAACCCAGCCGGCGCGGGGATGGCAAGCATGGCTTTCAGAAACTCATCACCATTGGGAAAGCGCGCCACACGCGGCATGGCGCCGGCCACGAATTCCACCGAGGATATTGCTGCCGCGAAGGATTGCAGACGATCAATATCAAAATGCTCATAACGCCCGCGCCCCAGCGCGCTCTGCAGCACATGTTCTGCGGCAATATCCGCGATCATGGCCCGCGCTTCAGGCGTTGCGAGCAGAGCGAGGAGTTCAGTCTTGGAAAGGGCCAAAATCATATTCCCAATATGGCGGCGCCAAAGGTTCAGGCCGCGACAAAGCGCTGCGCCAGGCTTTCAAACATGGGCAAGCCATCAATGCCGCCCATAAGCGGATCCACCAGATCTTCCGGATGCGGCATCAGCCCACAAACCCGCAAATTGGGCGATAAAATCCCCGCAATATTGCGCGCACTGCCATTGCGATTGGCCGCTTCCGTCGCTTGGCCCGCTTCATCCACATAGCGGAAGGCCACCAAGTCTTCGCCTTCCAGCCGATCAAGCGTTGCGTCATCGGCGAAGTAATTGCCATCGCCATGCGCCATGGGGGCGCGGAAGCAATCGCCCTTTTGCCATAGGCCGGTGAAGGGCGTGGCGGCCCGTTCCACACGCAACCGGCAATCCATGGAAAGGAAGCGCAGTGTCGCGTTGCGCAGCAAGCCGCCCGGCAGCAGCCCGGCTTCGATCATGATCTGAAATCCGTTACACACACCCAGCACATGCCCGCCCGCAGCAGCAAAATCCACCACCGCGCGCATGATGGGCGATTGCGCCGCCATGGCCCCGCAGCGCAGATAATCGCCGTAGGAAAAGCCACCCGGCAGCACCACCAAATCAAGCCCTTGGGGCAGCGCCGCTTCGCGGTGAAACAGCATGACCGGTTCGCGGCCAGAGGCGCGCTTCAGCGCCAACCGCATATCCCGCTCCCGATTGGTGCCGGGGAACACAATAATCGCAGCCTTCATGGCCTTCAGGTCCTGATCAGGCGCAGCCAATGCAGCCCGCCCATGAAAAGCATTGTCACCAGCGCAGCGAGTGCCGCTGCCGTCACCCAGCGATTGATCGTGCGTTTGCCGCGCGCCACCATATTGCCGCGCGCCACCGCAGGCGCGCGTTGTTCGCGCCAACGCAGCCCCATGGCGATCAGCACGGTCAACACCAACATCGCGATCAGGCTGGCCTTGACCACCTCAGACGATCTCCACCCGGAAGCTTTCGATCACCGTATTGGCCAGCAGCTTGCGCGCCATATCCTCGGCAATCTGCTTGGCCTGAGCCGGATCAGCCTCGGCCAGGTCAAGTTCAATCACCTTGCCCGCGCGCACATCACGCACGCCGCCAAAGCCCAGGCCTTCCAGAGCGTTGCCAATAGCTTTGCCCTGAGGGTCAAGCACGCCCGTCTTTGGCATCACATAAACGCGGGCTTTCACTGTACCGCCTCCGGCCCCTTCAGGTCGCGCACACCGGCTTCAGGCAAAATGCCCAAGCGCCTCGCCACTTCCTGATAGCCTTCTTCGACCTTACCCAGGTCGCGGCGGAAGCGGTCCTTGTCCATTTTCTCGCCGGTCTTGGCATCCCAAAGGCGGCAATTATCCGGGCTGATCTCATCGGCCAGCACGATGCGCATTTCCTCATTTTCCCAGAGGCGGCCGAATTCCAGCTTGAAATCCACAAGCGTAATGCCGACCCCAAGCAATAGCCCGGTCAGGAAATCATTGATGCGCAGCGTCAGCGCAATCATGTCATCCAGATCATGCGTCGAAGCCCAGCCGAAGCAGGTGATGTGTTCTTCCGCCACCATCGGGTCGTTCAGCGCGTCATTCTTGAAGTAATATTCATTGATGGAACGCGGCTGGCGCTGGCCTTCCGGAATGCCCAGGCGCTCTGCAAGCGACCCTGCGGCCACATTGCGCACCACCACCTCAAGCGGGATGATCTCCACCTCCCGGATCAATTGCTCGCGCATATTGAGCCGGCGGATGAAATGCGTCGGGATGCCAATCTCGGTCAGCCGCACCATCAGATATTCGCTGATGCGATTATTCAGCACGCCCTTGCCGGTGATGGTGCCCTTTTTCTTGGCATTGAAGGCGGTGGCGTCATCCTTAAAATATTGAACCAGGGTGCCGGGTTCCGGCCCCTCGAACAGGATTTTTGCTTTACCTTCATAGAGTTGGCGGCGACGAGCCATGGGTCAGACATCCTTTGGCCCACCATCCAAGGGCGGAGGGTGGAGCTTTAGTTTTGTATAGCAGCCCTCACCCAGGGTCGCCACTTTAGGCCCCGAGTCGACTGCTCAGCCCAGCGCCTCAAGGTCATTGAACACGCCCTCCCCCGGTGGGGCGGCACAAAAACGCCAAAGCCTTTCCCCCATCGCCCCAAAGCCCAAAAGGCTGGAAGAGACAGTGCCATACCCCGCCAGCAGCGGCACTTTGAGCGTCGCGGCCAAATCCCCCTCATGGCTTTCATCGGCCAGGCGTTCTTCCCAGGCGCGCCAATCGCCCTGCCCGGGATCGGGCGTGGTGGCAGCGCGAAAGCGCGGCAAATGGCGGCGTGTGCGGGGATGGCTTTCATCATTGGGCGGATGTGATGTCACCATGGAAAGCCCGGGCGCCATCACCAAGGCTTGGGGGCGCCCTTCCCCAAGCGCTTCGATGTAGAACGCGCTGCGCTGATCCGCGACCACCAGGTTGAAGGGCCGCCAGGCGCCAGCATCAAGGCGGGTGATGGCCTCCATCGCCGCTTCGGCGGTCTCGGCATTGGCGGCCATCAGGGGCAATTCACCGCGGCTTCGTTTGCCGGGCGCGGGGCCAAGGCTGCCGGGGCGGTTCAGCGCGGCCGCCAGCACACCCTTGGGGCCGAGCGCCATCCAGCTTCCGCCTGCGCTTCGGTCTCGGCCGCCGATCACGCCGGGATAATCAGACCACCAGGCCGCAGGCGCATCCCAGGCGCGATCCGCTCTTTCGTCCCGATTGGCGGCCACCAGAATCGGCCATTCATGATCAGGCCGGTTGAGTAAAATCAGCGTGCACATAAGGCGCCAACTTGCCCCGCGCGGCAGTCGCGCACAATACGCGCTTCAGAACCCAAAATTGAACGAAACGCCAGGCCGTCCGTAATACCCATAACGCGGATAAGGCGCCGGCGCGTAATAGGCCGGCGGCGGTGCATAATAGACCGGCGGTGGCGCATAATAAACCGGCGGTGGCGCATAATAAACCGGCGGTGGCGCGTAATAGACCGGCGGCGGCGCATAGCGCATCGGGGGCTGAATGATGACGACTTCCCCGCGACCGCGCGGATAAGGGTAGGGCTGGGGGTAATAGCCTTGACCATATCCATATTGAGGATGCGCGCTTGCCGGCGCGCCCGACAGCGCAAAACCAACTGATCCCAGGGCCAAAATGGCAAGACGGCGGAGTTTCAAGGTCATGGCGACTACTCCCTTAATTCTGCATTCTTGCTCCCGCCAAGCGGCAGAAAAAAGGCATCCTCACAGGTCCAGCATCATCGGTTCCAGCGCATCGCCAAGTGCTACCTGCCCGCCTTCCAACACCTCCGCATAAACCCCCAAATCCGCATGGCCGAAATGTCGGCGCAAATCGCGCGGCGGGTCGGCATCGCGCTTGCCGGTTTCCGGGTTCACCTCGGTCGCGGCGCAGCGCACGATGCGCTTCACGACCTTCAGCCGCGCCTGGCCGATCTGAATTTCCTGGCCGATCCAATCAAATTCCGCCCAGGGCCGCCCGCCAGAGAAATAGAAATTCGCGCGAAAGCGCAGCGGGTCCAACACCATCCCGGCCTCGGCTTCCAGCGCATGCAGGCTGGAAAGGCCAATGATGGAAACCACCTTCATCGCCACATCGGAAAAGCGATGGCCAGGCGCTTCGATAAAGCGGGGTTCGCCGCGGGCTTCCGGGCCCAGGAAATCGCTTAAATAACGCGCGATCGCCGCCTTGCCTTCCTCGGTCCGCGTATCGCCCAGAAAGGGCGCGGCGCCGGGGGCGCGGATCGCGAGGCTCCCGTCATGCGGGTCAAAGGCCGTATGCAGCAGGGCGAGCCGTTCATTGGCCATCAGGCAGCCGAAATTGCGTTTGGAAAGCCAGCGGGGCGCGGCCATATCAAAGGGCGTATCCCCCTGGGCGAGCGCAAAGCGCCGGTCATGCGCCAGCATCTCACCGGGGGTCAGCGCCACGGCTTCCATGGCCTCGGCTGATAGCCCCTTTACTGGGTAGCGGTAGATCTTTTCGATACGCATCGGGCTCCCCCTTGAAGCAGATCAAGGTCAGATACCACATATCAAGCATTATGGTGTCATTCGTTGCCCATTCGGGGGCGAGGGGCATCGTCCGCTCAGGAGAGGGACCACATGGACATCGAGAAATTTACCGACCGCGCCCGCGGTTTTCTGCAAGCGGCGCAAACCATTGCCATCCGCGAATTCCACCAGCAGGTGACGCCCACGCATTTGCTGAAGGCGCTGCTGGATGATGCGGAAGGCGCGGCAAGCGGCTTGATCCGCGCTGCCGGGGGTGATCCGATTCGCGCCAAGAACGCGGTTGAATCCTATATCTCCCGCCTGCCGAAAGTGACCGGCGGCGGGGCTTCCGCGCAGCCAAGCTTCACCGCTGATATCGTGCGCATCCTTGGCAATGCCCAGGAACAGTCGAATCGCGCCGGCGATGCCTTTGTGGCACAGGACCGCGTGCTGGTGGCACTCGCCGGCAGTGAAGGCGATGCCGGGCGCGCGCTGCGCGTGGCGGGGGCAGAGCCCGACAAGCTGGAAAAGGCCATTGCGCAAATCCGCAAGGGCCGCACGGTCAATAGCCAGAACGCCGAAGATAATTTCGATGCGCTAAAAAAATACGCGCGCGACATCACGGAAGTGGCGCGCCAGGGCAAGCTTGACCCGGTGATTGGCCGTGACGAGGAAATTCGCCGCGCCATTCAGGTGCTTGCCCGCCGCACCAAGAACAACCCGGTGCTGATTGGCGAACCAGGTGTGGGCAAAACCGCGATTGTGGAAGGTCTGGCGCTGCGCATCGTCAATGGCGATGTACCGGAAGCGCTGAAGACCAAGCGTGTCATGGCGCTGGATCTGGGTGCCATGATCGCGGGCGCCAAATACCGTGGCGAATTCGAAGAACGTCTGAAAGCCGTGCTGGCGGAAGTGCAGCAGGCGGAAGGCGAAATCATCCTGTTCATTGATGAAATGCACACGCTGGTGGGCGCGGGTAAGGCGGATGGGGCGATGGATGCGTCCAACCTGCTCAAACCCGCCTTGGCGCGCGGTGAATTGCATTGCATTGGCGCCACGACGCTGGATGAATATCGGAAGCACGTGGAAAAGGATGCGGCGCTGGCGCGGCGCTTCCAGCCCGTTTTCGTGGGCGAGCCCAGCGTGGCAGATACGATTTCCATTCTGCGCGGCATTAAGGAAAAATACGAACTCCATCACGGCGTGCGCATTGCCGATGGCGCGCTGGTGGCCGCTGCGACACTTTCCAACCGCTACATCACGGATCGCTTCCTGCCCGATAAGGCGATTGACTTGGTGGATGAGGCGGCATCGCGGCTACGCATGCAGGTGGATAGCAAGCCCGAGGAATTGGACGCGATTGACCGCGACCTCATGCGCCTCAAAATCGAACGCGAAGCGCTGAGGAAGGAAGATGACGCGGCATCCCGCGACCGGCTGCTGAAGCTTGAGAAGGAATTGGCGGAGCTTGAGGAAAGTTCCTCCGCCATGACCAGGCGCTGGGAAGCGGAAAAGGGCGAGGTGGTTGAAAGCCAGAAGCTCAAGGAAGAATTGGACAAGGCGCGGACCGAAGTTGAACTGGCGCAGCGCCGCGGCGATCTAACCAAGGCTTCCGAACTGCTTTACGGCGTCATCCCGGGCATTGAAAAGAAACTGGCGGATGCCGGCAATGGCGATGCCAAGCTGGTCAATGAAGCCGTGACGGAAGAAGGCATTGCGGCCGTGGTCAGCCGCTGGACCGGTATTCCGGTTGAGAAAATGCTGGAAGGCGAACGCGCCAAGCTGCTGCGGATGGAAGACCAGTTGCGCAAGCGCGTGGTCGGCCAGGAAGAAGCGCTTGAGGCGGTTTCCAAAGCCGTGCGCCGTGCGCGTGCCGGCTTGCAGGACCCCAATCGCCCGATCGGCAGCTTCCTGTTCCTGGGCCCGACTGGTGTCGGCAAGACGGAATTGGTGAAATCGCTGGCGGCTTTTCTGTTCGATGATGATCGCGCGATGACGCGGATCGACATGTCGGAATATA
>CAIYMY010000127.1 GCA_903927465.1 uncultured Rhodospirillales bacterium
CCCTCAACTCCACCAATCATCGGCAGGGCAAAAAATCTAGCCAGAAAACTCTAACTAGTCAAGCCCAAAAAACGACAACCAACACAGTGAACGGGCTTCTAGTACCACCACAGAAGCACGTCAAGCACCCAACCAATGCCGTGAAACCGAGCGAAAAATCCGCAAGGCACTGTTTTAAAAGAATTTTATGACGGATTCCGGCCAGGAGCCTAAATTTCATAATTCAGGCTCCAACCCCAACCCCGGCCCTTTTGGCATAAAAATTTCACCATTGACCGGCAGAAGAGCCTGCCCAAAAGGCGGCTTCTCAAGGTCCGCAAAATAAATCTCCAAGGGCTCGGCCACCTCCATCGCCGCGAGGAAATGCAGGCTCGCCAGCAGCCCAGGTCCAAAATACGGGCAATGGGGCACCACCCGCAGGCCGGCACCCTGCGCCAGTTCCGCCACTTCAAGCATGGCGGTAAGGCCCCCGACCTTGGTCACGCTGGGTTGAAGGATCCCGGCCGCGCCGGCTTCAATCATTCGACAGAAATCCTCAGGGTTCGATGCATTCTCACCCGCCGCGATGGCACAGGGCGATGCTGCGCGTACCCGCGCCATGGTTGCATGATCCTCGGGCGGCCAGGTGGGTTCTTCAACCCAGGCAACACCGAGATTCTTCACTGCCTCGCAGAAATCCAACGCGTCACTCTCACTATCCCAAGCGCAATTGATATCGAGCATGAGGGGGATGTCGACAGGCGTCGCACCACGCGCCGCGCGTATGCACCCCAAATCTATTTCATGCAGTTTGATATCACGATACCCGCGCCGCACAGCCTCAGCCGCATTGCGCGCGACATCTTCCGGATTGCCGTAGCGCAACAGGCTGGCATAGGCGCGAACCTTTTCCCGCCCAGCATTTCCAAGCAGTGCATGCAAGGGCTTTCCTGCGCATTTTCCAGCAATATCCCAAAGCGCAATATCAATTGCGGAAATACCGAAGGTTACGGGGCCGTTACGGCCAAAATTATGAAAGCGCTTTTGCAGCATACGATTAAGCGCACCGATATCGCGCGCATCCTGACCAATACAGGCCGGCCCAATTAGCCGATCAACTGCATCACGCGTTATATCCACCAGGGTAAAGCCAAACCCTTCACCCCAACCATGAATGCCCTGATCCGTTTCGACCTTTACCAACAGCGTATCCATGGTCTTGAGCGCCAGATTGCCGCCTGTTGCACGGCTTGAACCGCCGGCTGCATCAAGTCCAACCCCGTAGGTAAAGGCACTGCGATGCACCCGAGTTTCGATCCGCGTGATCTTCATGCTGAGATCCTTTCGTAATAGCTTGCAGTTCTGCGTCACCTTCGCGATCATGGCACTTGAACTGAAAGAACAAAAGATCGGAACAGGAGGAACGCCCATCATGATACGATCATTCATCGCCGCAGCCTTTGCCATGTTGTTCTCCATGCCGCTTGCAGCGCAGGAGAATTTCCCCAATCGTCCCATACGAATCATCGTGCCCTTTGCCGCCGGCGGCCCCAGCGACATTGTGGCCCGTCTCCTCGCACCCAAAATGATGATAGTGCTTGGCCAACCGGTAATTGTTGATAATCGTCCCGGCGCCGGCGGTGTGACGGGCGTTGATGTTGCCGCGAAAGCCGCACCTGATGGCTATACCATCGCACTTGGCAGCGCTGGCGGCGTTGCGATTTCGCCACAGCTAGATCGTGGCACGCCTTACGATCCCATGCGCGACCTTATGCCATTGACGCTGGGTGTTCTGGTGCCTGAACCCATTGTGGTGCCCTCAGCGACACCCTTTCGTTCCCTGCAGGAACTCATCGCGGCAGCGCGCGCGCAACCCGGCAAGATCAACCAGGGCTCGACCGGTTCGGGAAGTCTGCCGCATTTGGCTGGTGAATTGTTGAAGAACGCAACAGGCATCGAGCTGACGCATGTGCCCTATCGCGGCGGTGCACCACTCACGACCGCCTTGATCCAAAATGAGGTTCAGGTTGGGCTGGCTGATCTACCGATCCTGCTGCCGCAAATTCGCGCCGGTACGATTCGCGCGCTTGCCGTTGGCTCTGCTCAGCGCCTGCCATGGTTGCCCGATGTGCCAACCATGATTGAGCTTGGATACCCCAGTGTGGATACGAATAATTGGCACGGATTTGTGGCACCTGCGCGCGTGCCTGAGTCTATTCTGGAACGGCTGCACGGCGCCCTGGCGGGCGCCATAAAGGACCCCGAGATATCGCGGCAACTATTTGATCAAGGCGCCGTTCCGGGTGGCAATAGCCGCGCGGAATTCGGTGACTTCATCAAAGCCGAAATGGCCAAATGGGGCGAGGTCATTCGGCGCGGAAACATCCGCGCCGAATGAAAATTCATCGGTTGAATCTCAGCCGGCAGCGGCGAGGATACGCAGCGTCGCCTCCTCCCGCCCAAGCGCCCAAAGCACGGCATCAATCGGCGGGCTGGTGGTGCTGCCGCTGAGTGCCGCGCGCAAAGGCTGGGCCACCTGGCCAAGCTTGATGCCCTTCACCTCACAGTAATCGCGCAGCCACTGATCCAGATCCTGCTTCTCCCAAGGTGCTGTCTGCAAAAACGCGGCAAGATCGGCAAGGCGCGCTTTTGCTTCTGGCGTCAGCAAAGCCTCTGCCTTGGCTTCCATAACGGGCGGGCCATCCTGCACTGCAAAGACCGCTGCCCCCGTCAGTTCTTCCTGCGTCTTCGCCCTTTCCTTCAAGGCAGGCATCAGCATCCGTACGCGCTTGGCGCCATCTGTCCCAAACAACACGGTGCGTTTCGCGAGCCGTTCCAGCACGTCACGCGTCAGCGCATCATCATCGGCCATGCGCAGATATTGCCCGTTCAGATGCGTGAGCTTGGCGTAATCCATGCGCGAAGCGGCACGCCCGACATCCTTGATATCGAATAGCGTCACCGCCCGATCGCGCGGGATGAACTCCTCATCCCCATGCCCCCAGCCAAGCCGCAACAGATAATTGCAGACGGCATCGGGCAGAAAACCTTGCTCACGAAAATCCAACACGGAAACCGCGCCATGGCGCTTGGAAAGCTTGGCGCCATCCGCACCATGGATCAGCGGCACATGGGCGAAGTAAGGGCGATGCCAGCCCATCGCGTCATAGACCATGCATTGGCGGAAAGTATTGGTCAGGTGATCATCGCCGCGGATCACATGGGTGATGCGCATATCGTGATCATCCACCACCACGGCATGCAGATAGGTGGGCGTGCCGTCACTCCGCAGGATGATCATGTCATCCAATTCGCTATTGGCGACGCGCACTTCGCCCTGCACCAAATCCGGCACAATAGTTTCACCTTCAAGCGGCGCTTTTATTCGGATGGCGAAAGGCTTGCCGGCCTGTTCCGGGCCAGGTTCACGATCCCGCCAACGGCGGTCATACCGTGGCGGGCGACCTTCCGCCGCAGCGCGTTCGCGCATTTCGCCCAGTTCTTCAGGCGTCGCCCAGCAGCAATAGGCCTTGCCCATGGCCAGCAGCGCCTCCGCGATTTCACGATGCCGTGCCCCCCGCTGTGCCTGGAAGACCGGTGGTTCATCAGGCGAAAGTCCAAGCCACGCCAGGCTATCCAGAATCTGGTCAACCGCTTCCTGGGTAGAGCGTTCCCGATCCGTATCCTCGATACGCAGCAGGTATTCCCCGCCGTGGTGGCGAGCAAAAAGCCAGTTGAACAAAGCGGTGCGAGCCCCGCCGATATGCAGATAGCCGGTGGGGGAAGGGGCGAAGCGCGTGCGAACTGTCATGGGGTGATAATCATTCTCCTGATGCCCTGCCTTTAAACCACAAGCAGCGCCGGGGAAATCTGAGCTTTGGCCGGGCGGCTGATCAATTTCCCTTTTGGTTGTTGATGAAGCACCATATAAACCTATGGTTGTGCTTCCGCCATCCTCCTCCGCGTCCTTGGTACGGCCATGACGGCAATCGCGGTCAGGTGGCGTGCGGTCCTGACATGGGTACAAGAATCCTTTGCGGCGGAGCGTCAGCAGCAAGCACTCTGGCTGCCGGTCGCCATGGGCGCGGGCATCCTTTTCTATTTCAGTCTGCGTACGGAACCTGATGCACGCCTGATCTGGCTTGCGCCTCCCCTGATCATTGCCGCCTTCATTCTGGCGCGACGCTTACCCTTTTGCGGTTGGCTTTGCTCCATGATGGCCGCATGCAGCTTCGGTTTCGCGGTGGTGCTCTGGCACGCGCAAAGGGCAGCCCCACCAATAACGCCGCCGTCGCGGGCAATGGTGATTGAAGGTATTGTCCAGAATGTCGAAGCCCTGCCCCAGGGTCTGAGGGTTACGCTGGCAGAAGCGAGGCTTGGACCTGATGCATCAACCCTTGAGCGCAGCCTGCGTCTTCGTCTGCGCAGTGATGATGGCGCAAGGCCAGCCCCGGGCGATCTGCTGCGCGTCAGGGCGCTGATTCGCCCGCCCGCAGCGCCGGCCTATCCGGGCGCCTGGGATTTCCAACGCACCGCTTATTTCAGTGGCCAAGGCGGCGTGGGCTTCGCCATTGGCCCCGCCGAGGTGACGCCAGGCGCAGGGCAAGCGCCACCGCTATCGGGCTTGCGAACAACACTCGAAGCGCGCGTGATGGCCGCCCTGCCTGGGCCCGCTGGCGCGATCTCCGCCGCGTTGCTGACTGGCAGTCAAAGCGCGATCCCGGCGGCCGATCTGAATGCTATGCGCGATTCTGGGTTGGCGCATCTGCTTTCGGTCTCCGGCCTGCATATCGCGATTGTGATGAGCGTTTCCTTCTGGGTCTGCCGCTTGCTGCTGGCATTGTATCGCCCACTGGCACTCCGCGTTCCCGGCAAAATGCTGGCCGGCTGCGCCGCATTGCTTGCGGGAGGCTTTTACATGTTGCTGACCGGCGCGCAGGTACCCATGCAGCGCAGCTTCGCCATGGCTTGCCTTGTCACGCTTGCAATTCTGGCTGGGCGCAAAGCGATATCGCTACGCGGCCTTGCCTGGGCTGCGGCGGTGGTGATGATCTTCGACCCGGCTTCGATTCTTGGCCCGTCTTTCCAGATGTCTTTCGCTGCAGTGCTAGCCTTGATCGCGGGCTGGGAAGCGCTGCAACCAAGCCTCACGAAGCTACGCGGCGACCGTGGATGGGCTAGGCGAGTTGCTTTGGGCGTCATGGGATTGATGCTGACCTCCATCCTTGCCGGCGCAGCGACTGCGCCCTTCGGCCTCGCCCATTTTGGCCGGCTGCAATGGTATGGCGTGGCAGCGAATGCGGTTGCGGTGCCCCTCACTTCCTTCATCATCATGCCCGCCGGCATGCTGGCTGCCTTGTTGATGCCGCTTGGGCTGGAAGCCCCGGCGCTTTGGGTCATGGGGCTTGGTGTGGAGGGGGTTTTATGGGTGGCGCGCATCGTCGCGGCCTGGCCAGGAGCGACGCAAGCGGCAATGCCCATCCCTGCTTGGGGGCTGATGGTGTTTGCGTTTGGGCTTTGCTGGCTTTGTCTTTGGCGCAGTTGGTGGCGTGCCTTCGGCGTGCTGCCCATGATCCTGGGCCTTTCCAGCGCAGCCTTCGTTCAGCCACCGCATATTCTGGTTTCCGGCGATGCGCGGCTGATTGCGATTTCCGCCGCCGATACGCTTTTCCTGCAGCGCCAGACGGGCGCTTCGTCGCTTACGCGCGATGTGTGGTTGCGCCTTTACGGGCAAACCGCCGCACAAGCCTTGCCTGCCGAGGGTAGCACCGCCGAGGGAAAACTTCGCTGCAGCGCTGAAGGTTGCGTTGTGGATGAAGGTCCGGGGGCCTTCCTGGTGCGGCGCGGCAACATCATGGCGCAATGTGGTGCGGTTGCTGTGATCATCTCCGCCGAACCCATAAGGCAGCGCTGCCGCCAGAGTATTTTGATTGATCGCTTTTCCGTCTGGCGTAATGGCCCGCATGCGATTTGGCTTTTGCCTTCGGGGACGCAGGTGATTTCCGATCGCGCTTGGCGCGGTAATCGGCCATGGGTTCCGCCACCGCCCCTGCCACGCGCGGCTGCGGAACCGCCTGCGCCGATTGAATAGGGTAGGTCCCCTTACCCCAGCATCCGTACCGCCATGACCGCCAGTAGCACCCCATTCAGCACAAACAACCCCGCCGCCAGGCCACGCATAAGCGGGCCATGGCTTTTGCCGAAAAAGCGCCCGAGCAAAGCCACACCCATCAGCGCGGGTACGGTCCCGGCAACGAAACTCACCATCGCAAGCGCGCCGCCGAGCGCGCTGCCTGTGGCTGCGGCACCGGCCAAGGCGCCATAGAGCAAGCCGCAAGGCAGCGCTGACAGCAGCAAGCCAAGCGCCACACCGCGCAACCCCGTGGGTGCAGCAAGCAAGGGGCCAAGCCGCGCCTCCAGCACGCCCGGCAAGCGCGGCGCGGCGAGGCGCGGCAGCAGCGCCGCGATGCGGGCCGAGGCTTGCGCGAACATCAGCAGCGCAGCAACAGCGAGCATCGCCGCCAAAACCAAGCGCCAGCCGGTGCCAAGGCTGACCGCGCCCACCACCCCGCCGACCAGCGCACCAAGCAACCCATAACCAATCGCTCGGCCCAAATGGTAAGGCGCCAGCGCCGCGCCCGACAGCCGCCGCAGCATCCCGCCCGAAGCTGATCGATCCGCCACTGCCGCGGCCTGCGCCAGCACAAAGGGCCCGCACATGGCAGCACAATGGCTTGCCCCACCCGCCAAGCCGGCCAGGAATAGCGCGCCCATTACCGCCCAAAGCCCACCAGGGCCAAGCGCTTCCAGCCCATGCAGGCAATTGGCCAGAAACGCTGCCATCGGGGCTTATCCCGAGGCCTGATCCAGCGCACGGCGCAGCAACAGCAAATCCGCCCAGGCGTCCCGCTTGGAAGCGGGGCTGCGGAGCAAATAGGCCGGATGCAGGGTCGGCAAGGCCGGCAAGCGGCCAAGACCGGGGATATCCACCTCATGCCAGCGGCCGCGCAGGCGCGTAATGCCTTCCTTCCCACCAATCAGCCCTTTGGCCGCCACGCCCCCCACCAGTACCAGCCGCTTCGGGCGGACCAGCGCCACCTGGCGGCGCAGGAAGGGCAGGAATAGCGCCACTTCCGCATCGGTTGGCGTGCGATTTCCAGGAGGGCGCCAGGGAAGGATATTGGTGATGTAGAAACTGCTCTCTCGCGACAGGCCGACGGAAGCGAACATTCTGTCCAGCAATTGGCCCGAGGCACCCACAAAGGGCCGGCCAGCCCGGTCTTCATCGGCGCCAGGTGCCTCGCCAATCAGCATCAGGCCGGAATCGGCCACCCCATCGCCAAACACCAGATTAGTCGCGGTTTCCTTGAGCGCCGAGCCATCAAACGCCGCAATCGCGGCCTTCAGCGCTGCCAGATCGGGTGCCGCTTCAGCCAGCGTCTCGGCCCGCGTAATGGCGGGGGGCGCAGTGGCCAGGGCAACAGGGGAGGCACGCACAGCGCGCGGCTGGGTTGGCTCCGGCGCGGGGCGCGCAGCTTCCGGCGCGCGCGCAGGAGCATCCCGCACCGCCAGGCGATCCGCGGGGCTTTCCATCAGCGCCTCATCCGCGCCCCAGTCGCATTGCAGCGCCAGGGCGGCGGCCAGGGCGGGTCTCTCCTGCTCCATACCCCACATATCGGCCCGGTGCGGGGTTCCGCGCAACCCGCGCCTTCGCTACATGGGTAAATCAGCGCCTGATCCGCGTAGGTGGCATCACCGAAGCGGTGAATCAGTCGCTCAAATCAGGCCGGCTCATGATCCGTGAAAACGGGTCATGAGCCGGCCATGAGGAAAGGCGTGGTGTGATGTCCGAAGAACGGGAAGCGATGGAATTTGATGTGCTGATCGTGGGTGGCGGGCCTTCTGGCCTGGCTGCGGCGATCCGCCTGAAACAGCTCGCGCCCGATATGGCGGTTTGCCTGATTGAAAAGGGCAGCGAGATCGGCGCACATATCCTGTCCGGCGCCGTATTGGAACCGCGCGCGCTGGATGAGCTTCTTCCCGATTGGCGCGATGATCCGCCGGCACTGGCCACCCCTGCCGGCGATGACCGCTTCATGTTCCTGACGGAAACCAAAGCCTTCAAGCTCCCGACACCACCGGCCATGAATAATCACGGCAATTACATTGTTTCCTTGGGTAATGTCTGTCGTTGGCTGGGAGCCAAGGCGGAAGCTTTGGGCGTTGAAATCTATCCGGGCTTCGCCGCGTCCGAGACGATCATTGAAGATGGCCAGGTGCGCGGCGTGGTTGCCGGCGTGATGGGCATCGGCAAGGATGGTGAAAAGGGGGCGAATTACCAGCCGGGCATGGAATTGCGGGCGAGTTATACGCTATTTGCTGAGGGCTGCCGTGGGTCGCTCACGAAAAAGCTCTTCGAGACCTTCAATCTGCGTGATGGCGCCGCACCGCAAACCTTCGGGCTCGGCATCAAGGAATTATGGGAAATCCCCAAGGAAAAGCATCAGCCGGGGCTGATTTGGCATAGCGTCGGCTGGCCCTTGAATACCGAAACCTATGGTGGGTCTTGGCTTTACATGCTGGGCGATAATCTGGTCAGCATCGGCTTTGTTGTTGGGCTGGACTATCAAAATCCGTGGCTTTCCCCTTTCGATGAATTCCAACGCTTCAAGCAACACCCCGCTGTGCGCGCCATGCTGGAAGGCGGCAAGCGCATTGCCTATGGCGCGCGGGCGTTGAATGAGGGTGGCTTCCAGGCGATCCCGAAGCTTGTTTTCCCCGGCGGAGCGATCATTGGTGATTCGGCCGGCTTCCTGAATGTGCCGAAAATCAAGGGCACGCATACGGCGATGAAATCCGGCATGATCGCGGCTGAGGCTTTGGCCGCCGCTTGCGCCAGCGCAGAACGCGCGCCGGTCTTGAATGCCTACCCCGAAATGCTGCGCCATTCCTGGATCTGGCCGGAATTGGAAGCAGTACGGAACATCCGCCCCGGCTTTGCGAAATTCGGCTTCTGGGGGGGTATGATCAATGCCGCAATTGAAACCTACATTACGCGCGGCAAATCACCCTGGACACTCACGCATCACGAAGATCACGCGGTGCTGAAAAAGGGTTCGGAAGCGCCGAAGATTACCTATCCCAAGCCGGATGGTTTGTATTCCTTTGATCGGCTGTCTTCCGTGTTTTTGGCGAATACGAATCATGAGGAAGACCAGCCCGCGCATCTGAAGCTGCGTGATCCTGCGCGCTGGCAGGGCGTGAATTGGGAAATATTCGCAAGCCCCGAAAGCCGCTATTGCCCTGCCGGGGTTTATGAGGCGGTGGGCGTGGAAGAAGGCCAGCCGCGTTTGGTGATCAATGCGCAGAATTGCGTACATTGCAAAACCTGCGACATCAAGGACCCAACGCAGAATATTGATTGGTGCACGCCAGAAGGTAGCGGCGGGCCGAATTACATTGGCGGCATGTGAAAACGCCAGATCAGGACAGGAAAAATCTTATGCTCAAAATCCATGGCATTGCCCGTTCCCGCGCCTTTCGCTGCATCTGGGCCGCCGAAGAAGCCGGGCTTGCTTATGAAGTAATCCCTGTTGGCGTCGTACCCGGCTCCAAGCTGGAACGCCCGCTTCCGATCAACCCGAACAACAAGATCCCCGCTTTGGAAGATGGCGATCTGGTGCTGTTCGAAAGCCTGGCGATCAATCTGCATATCGCGGGCAAAGTGGGTGCGCCCTTGATGCCCACCGGAAATGACGCATCGCGCGTGCTGCAATGGACGCTTTGGGCAGCGACGGAAATTGAACCGCATGTGATGCGCTGGGCCTATAATGCTTTCCTCCGCCCACCCGCGGATCGCATTGCGGCGGAAGCCGCCCTTGGCAAGGAAGCGACCGATCAGCGGCTTGCGGTGCTCGAATCAGAATTATCGGAGCGCGATTATCTTGTCGGCGATGGCTTCACCATTGCAGATTTGAATCTGGCGTCGGTGGTTTATGGCTCCTTCGTGAATGGGTATGATTTCACCGCTTTTCCGAAGGCGAAGGCTTGGCTTTCGCGTTGCCTGGAACGCCCAGCGGCCAAGCGCGCGCGCGCGCAACGCGAAAGGTGAAACTTAACGCCCGAAACTCGGGAGGAACGAACATGATCCATCGTCGCGTATTGCTCGCTGCACCAATGCTTGCTGTGCCAGCACTGGCACGCGCGCAAGCCTGGCCATCGCGCCCGGTGCGCATTGTGCTGGCCTATCCGCCAGGAGGGTCCACCGATGTGCTGGCGCGGACCCTTGCCGCCGCTTTGCAGGAAGCCATCCCGGGCAGCACCTTTGTGGTGGATAACCGGCCCGGCGGCGCCGCGGTGGTTGGGACCCAAGCTGTCACTCAGGCGGCAGCGGATGGCTATACGTTGGCACTGGGTAACAACCAGACCCATGCGGCGAATGCGGCGATGCTGCCTTCACTGCCCTTCGACCCGATCGCGGATTTCGCGCCCATCGCCAAGCTTGCCACGGTGCATCACGCGCTGGTGGTGCCGGTCAGCGGTGCCAAGACCCTGGCGGAACTGGCCGCAAAAGGGCGCAATGGCGGCAAGGTCACTTACGCGTCTTCCGGTGCTGGTTCCGCCAGCCATGTGATTGCCGAAACCTTCGCGCGGCGCGAACGGCTGGATGCGACCCATGTGCCCTATCGTGGCGGCGCGCAGGCCACCACGGATACGATTGCCGGCACGGTGGATTTCTTCGTCTCCACCTGGCCGCAAGTGGTTTCGCTGGTGCGCGAAGGGCGGCTTCGTGCGCTTGGTATCGGCGCGCCGGCGCGCCTGCCTGAAGCGCCTGATGTGCCGACCTTCGCAGAACTCAGTGCGCCTGACTTGGCGGTTGATGCCTGGTTCGGGCTTTGGGCGCCGGCCCGCACCGCGCCCGAGATCATCACGCGGCTTTCGGACGCGCTGCTGCGTATTCTGGCCGAACCCGCCATGCGTGAGCGACTGCAAGGCCAAGGTTTTGTTGCCGCGCCCATGGCATCAGCGCCGTTTGGCGAATTCCAGAAGGCCGAACTGGCGCGCTGGCGGGCGCTGGTGGAACTGACCGGGATCAGGCTTAGCGGCTGAGTTTTTTCTAACGCTATCCAGAAATGAAAAGGGGCGCCTTGCGGCGCCCCCAATCTTTCCCGAGTGGGATCTTCCTGAATTACTTCAGGATGATTTCCACGCGGCGGTTCTGCGGTTCACGCACGCCATCGGCGGTCGGCACCAGGTTGTTTGCTTCACCAAAGCCGCGGGTCACGATTTCATTGCGCGGCACACCACGACGCACCAGTTCAGCGGCAACGGCATTCGCACGACGCTCAGACAAGCCCTGGTTGAAGCTGTCCGAACCCGAACGGTCCGTGAAGCCATTGACTTCAATGCGGGTCACACCCTGGCCACGAGCAGAAGCGGCTTCACCGATGATCTGGCGCGCACGATCCGTCAGGTCCGACTTGCTCCAGTCAAAGAAGACAAGGAAGGTGCGGGCAGCGGCCACAGGCGCGGCAGCAGCAGCAACCACCGGCGCGGCATTGAAGGCATAGCGCAGGCCGATCAGCAGCGAGTGGTTGAAGTTGTCCACGTCCGCGCTGGCTTTAAGGTTAACTCCAACAACCGTATTGGAGTCGAAGTTGTGACCAGCCGTCATCATGTATCTGTACTCGGCCGTCGCAACCAATCCAGGGACCGTCGAGATGGGCAGTGAAAGCCCGGCGATTGCTTGGCCGGCAAAAGCGCTAGAAGTTCCATTATAGACATCTATGTCAGTAACGGCTCCAAAGAACGGGGCGCGACTGCCGACGTTCTTATATTCATGTCAGATTGCGCCAACGCCCGCACCAACATAGGGCGTGATGCCGCCCAACAACCCGCCTATGTCAATGTCATACAAAACATTGAGCATAGCGCCGTAGCTCGTTGCGGTGCCATTTGCGCCTGGGTATGTGATATTGTCGTATTTGTACGCTGACGTGTCATTTTGGCGATAGTTGCCTTCGATCTCGGCGCGGAGGCCGTTGCCAAAGCCCCACCCGAGACTCACTACGCCTGCAAAACCCCAATCAAACTCCGCGCCCGCACCTAGCAACGGCCTTTGCACTGGCGATGGACCAAAAGGATCAGTGTAGGTACCGGTTATGTCGGTTCTATTCAGAAAATTTACGCCCGCCCCAGCACCAAGATACAAGCCATTAATTGGCTGCGCCTGCGCGAATAACGGGAAAAGGGCCGCCACAGTCGCCCCAAAAAGAGACTTTCGAGAATTCATAGTTTTTCCTCGCTTCTTTTCCATGCACCGAGCAATCTTAACCACTTGGTCCGATAAACTCAACTGGATCGATAACTAAGTCTACAGAAAAACAATCCAGAAATGAAAAGGGGCGCCTTGCGGCGCCCCCAATCTTTCCCGAGTGGGATCTTCCTGAATTACTTCAGGATGATTTCCACGCGACGGTTCTGCGGCTCACGCACACCATCGGCCGTCGGCACCAGGTTGTTTTCTTCGCCGAAGCCACGGGTAACGATTTCATTCCGCGGCACACCGCGACGCACGAGCTCAGCAGCAACCGCATTCGCGCGGCGCTGAGACAGGCCCATGTTGTAGTCAGACGGGCCAGAACGGTCCGTGAAGCCATTCACTTCAATGCGGGTCACGCCTTGGCCACGGGCCGAAGCAGCTTCGCCAATGATCTGGCGGGCACGATCGGTCAAATCAGCCTTGCTCCAGTCAAAGAACACAAGGAACGTCTTGGCAGCGGCCATCGGTGCCACAGCAGCAGCAACCACCGGCGCCGCATTGAAGGCGTAGCGCAGGCCGATCAGCAAGGAACTGTTGAAGTTATCAACGTCGGTGCTCAGGTTTTTCTGGGAAGATATTCCACCAGAGGTACGATTCACAGAACCGTTGATATCATGCCCGGTCGTCCCCATGAAGCGATATTCCGCCGTCAAAGCAAGACCTGGCACGCTCTCGATCGGAAGCGCCGCACCAACAATGGCCTGATAACCGAAGGAACCATTGCCGCCGTTGTAGACTAGCTTGCTGCCGTCCACTTGGGTGACCCCGACATCCTGATAATCATGCCAGATATAGCCAACGCCGACGCCGATATAGGGCACAATACCGCCAAGGGATGAACCAAGGTTAAAATCATAAAGAACATTCGCCATGGTGCCATAGCTCACCACTGTCCCGCTCGGGTTGGCAACGGTTGCTGTTGATCCTCCACCGGCCTTGACAGCGCTGGTATCGTTCGAGCGGTAATTACCCTCGATTTCCGCGCGAAGGCCGTTGCCGAAGCCCCAACCAAGGCTCAGTACGCCCACATACCCGACCTCAAAATCGGTCGAGAGCTTTGTCTCAGCGGCATTGTTGACCTGACCTTTAAGATCTGAGCTCTGCAGCCAATTAGCGCCCACGCCAGCGGCGACGTAGGGGCCACTTACGGACTGGGCTTGTGCCAGCATCGGCAGCGCTACCATCGCCGCAGCAGCAGCCAAAAGCGTCTTTTTGAAGTTCATTGTCTATCTCCATCAATGTTTCGGGCCCTAAACTCGCTAACCGAATTTAGTCCATCCTTCACAAACGCTTTTTTAGCAGGACCTCCGTTCAATAGCATCCCTGAAAGCCAGATTTAGCTACAGGCGTGGCGTGCGGATCACCGACTGTGGCAAATTTACCGCAACCAACCCACAGCCCTTATCCCGCAGCCATTGGCTCATGCCCAAAAGCGACCCAACTCTGCCATCAAAACAGCTTCTCGGAGGACGTCATGCCGGACGCGTTGATTTAGCAGCCTGCCGGGCAGTCAGCCGTCACCGTTTTTGCTCCGCCGACGCCAAAGCGATCTGCGTCAGGCTTTCGCGTGCCCATCCCAACCGATCACTGAAAGCCAATGCGCCGCTGGGACAAAGCTGCTGCATTCAGCGGGCACTGCCCCCACTCCCCGTGATCGTTCCATCACCATGGCCTGCATAGGCCTTATTTCTTTGCCGCAAAACTCCGGAACATTTCAAGCAGCGCCACCACATCCCGGCCGCGATGCCCGGTCGCCAGCGCCTGCGCCATCAATTCGCGAACGGTTGAAGTTGCCGGCGTTGGCTGACGCAAAGCCCTACCAAAATCAATAGCCAAAGCAAGGTCCTTTTCACCAAGCTCCATCTTGAAACCTGGGTCAAAATCATTCTTGAGCGCCTTGGGGAAGCGTTTGGTGAAATGAAAGGAACGTCCACCGCTTTGCGACAGAACCTCATAAAGCGTCTCGGGCGCGACGCCGGCGGCCTCACCAAGCGCGAAGGCTTCGCAGGCGATCAGCACATTGCCCATGGACATCATATTGTTGACCAGCTTCACTGCCTTGGCGGTACCAATAGGCCCTGTGTGGGACCAGGATTGCCCAAGGCTTTGCAGCACCGGTTCGGCGCGCCGGATATCGGCCATATCGCCGCCCACGATCAGCACCAAATCGCCGTGGAGCGATTCCATCGGGCCGCCGCTCACGGGGCAATCCAGCACGGCGATGCCCTTGGCCGAAGCTGCGGCGGCAATTTCGCGCATCGTATCCGGATCAAGTGTTGATAGCTCGATGATAAGGGTCCCCGGTGCCGCCTTATCCACCAGGCCTCCAGGCGCCAGCCAAGCGGATTTTGCTGCGGCAGGGTCGGGCAGGCTGGTCAGCACCACGGGGCGGCCGGCAAGCGCTGCCTCAACCGTATCTGCAACCGCGACTTGGCGTTCGGCCAATTCCTGCCGACGGGCCGGGTTGATGTCATAGCCAAGCACATCGAAACCCTGCTCGGTCAGGCGGGACGCCATATTCGCCCCCATCTGTCCCATGCCGAATACGGCAATCCGTTCTTTCATCTGGTCTGTCCCCCTCGTTTTTCCGGCACGTGCGACAGCTTCTCGCAATTGGCATGGGCAGACAAGCAAGCGCGCAGATCGCACGCCGCGTTTCACAATAAAAAAGCCGGCACCCGAAGGCGCCGGCTTTGAACCATGCGAGAACAAACCTCGATCAGCGGCTGTAGAATTCGACCACCAGATTGGGTTCCATCTGCACCGGATAAGGCACATCGGAAAGCTTCGGCGCGCGCAGGAATTTGCCCTTCATCGCGCGGTGATCAATTTCGATATACTCCGGCACGTCGCGTTCCGTGCTCTGCGTTGCATCAAGCACAGCTGTCAGCTGCTTCGACTTTTCCTTCACCTCGATCACATCGGTATTCTTCACCGAATAGGACGGAATATTGAGGCGCTTGCCATTCACCAGCACATGGCCGTGATTGACAAATTGGCGTGCCGCGAAGGGGGTGACGGCCAGCTTCATGCGATAGATCACCGCATCCAGGCGGCGTTCCAGCAATTCCACCAGGTTTTCGGAAGTGTCGCCCTTACGGCGCACAGCTTCCTCATAATATTTGCGGAACTGCTTTTCGCCGATATTGCCGTAATAGCCCTTCAGCTTCTGCTTCGCCATCAGCTGCACGCCGAAATCGGTCGGCTTCTGCTTGCGGCGCTGGCCATGCTGACCTGGGCCATATTCGCGCTTCGCGACCGGCGATTTCGCGCGACCCCAAAGGTTCACGCCAAGGCGGCGATTGATTTTGTATTTGCTTTCGGCGCGCTTCGTCATGCGCAGATTCCATCGCAGGCGCGATGGCCTTTCTTTCTATGCCCATTAGGGCCTTGTTGTCCCGGTAGTCCCTGGCCGGCTAGCCAGGGCGGGCGCAGACCCCGAAGGTCCGTCCACATTCCCGGAAGGAAGGCGCGTGATATTCCGCGTCTTAGGGCTTGTCAAACCACGCGCCCGGCCCCATCCCCCTGACATGAGCGTATCCCGAGAAGACATCCTGGTTCTTGGCCTGACAGCCGGTGTAGTGGGCAGCCTGGTGGGTGGGTTGACGCTGTACGCGGGCTTAGCCCTGGTTGTGGCCGGATCCCATGCTGGATGGCTGCTGGCCTTGCCGGCCGCGCCCTTTGGCGGGGCGCTCGGCTATATACTCGCGCGGCGTTTGGCTGCGCGCTTATAATACTTCTCAGGTGCGCATTCGTTCACTGAATACATGCTAAATTCTTGCTGGGCCGCGTTTTCCGAGCCATCAATTGGTTCCACTTGGCTTGAAAACGGAAAGTGTCAACAGCTCTGATCCATCCGCTATTTGCATTTAAGCTTGGCCGCAGGTGGATTGATCCAGGCGGCGGTTTAGCTTTGCGGGGGGGCGTTGACGAAGTGCTCTGGGAACGTGCCCGATTTAGATCGGCCCCAGAAACAGAACCGGCAGCAGCCCAGCTCCATTTTGATCCCAATGGATACTCTCAATGCTCATGGGCTAACCTTTCAATGCTCATGGGCTAACCTTTTCGCCCCCATTGCGCCGCGCCACGCCCTGGCCCATCAAGCGCGGCGATGAATTACCGTCACGCCTTTCATGCCGGCAATCACGCGGATTGCCTGAAGCATGCCTTGCTCATTTCCCTGCTGGCTGCGCTGAAGCGCAAGCCAACGCCCTTTGCCGTGCTGGATACGCATGCGGGCTGCGGGATCTACGACCTTGCGGCAACGGAAGCGGCGCGCACAGGTGAAGCCGCGCGCGGCGCGCTACGCTTGGCGGATAGCACCACCCCCGCGCTGACACCCTTCCTGGAAGCACTGAAGCGGGCAGGCTTTCCAGCCTTCTACCCGGGCTCCCCTGCGCTGATCCGCGCCGCGCTGCGCCCGCAGGATCGGCTGATGGCGGTGGAATTGCACCCCGAAGATCATGCGAAGCTCAAGGCGCATTTCAAACATGACGCGCAAGTTGCCGTGCACAAGCGTGATGCCTGGGAAGCACTGCGTGCGCTCACCCCCTTTCCCGAAAAACGCGGCCTGGTGCTGATTGATCCGCCCTTCGAACAGGAAGGCGATTACGGCCGCATCACCGAAGCCATGGCACTGCTGCGCCATCGCTTCCGCGCCGCGATCATTGCCGCCTGGTATCCCATCAAGCATCGCGCGCCGGTGCGCGGCTTTCATCACGCGTTGATGGAAGCTGGCATCGCGCCCTTGCTTGCCGCCGAATTATGGCTGCGGGAGCCGACCGACCCGCAAAGGCTGAATGGCAGCGGCCTGGTGGTTACCAATCCGCCGCAAGGCTTTGCCGATGAGGCGGCTGAAATCCTGCCAGCGCTGCTCCGGGGGCTGGGCGCGGATGAACCCGGCGCTGGCTGCGCTGTGACATGGCTGAAACCGTGAAGGATCATATAGCCATCCTGGGTGCGGGCGCCTGGGGTACGGCGCTCGCGATGCAGGCGGAACGGGCTGGGCAGCGCGCCATGCTCTGGGCGCGAGATCCGGCGCGCGCAGCGCTCATCCAGCAAAGCCGCGCCAATGAACGCCTGCTGCCGGGGGTAGCGTTGCCCGCTGGCATCACCATAACCGCCGATGCCGCCGAAGCCCTTACGGGTGCCGCGCTGATCCTGCTGGTAGTGCCGGCCCAGGCGCTCAGGCCCGTACTACAAAGCCTGCCCGCCCTGCCCGCCCCGGTGCTGATCTGCGCCAAGGGGGTGGAAGCGGGCAGCCTGACGCTACCGCTCGAAATCCTGGCCGCCACGCATCCCGACGTCACTTCTGGTGTTTTGAGCGGCCCCAATTTCGCCCATGAAATTGCCCGCGGCCTGCCCGCTGCGGCCGTGGTCGCCAGCCATGATGCCGGCCTGCGCGCGCTTGGCGTTGCCAGGCTTGGGTCAGCAGGCTTTCGCCTTTACGGCGGCGATGATCCGGTCGGTGCCGAAATTGGTGGCGCCGCCAAGAATGTGATCGCGATTGCCGCCGGCGCCG
The DNA here is from genome assembly GCA_903927465.1 of uncultured Rhodospirillales bacterium. Classification (GTDB taxonomy): domain Bacteria; phylum Pseudomonadota; class Alphaproteobacteria; order Acetobacterales; family Acetobacteraceae; genus Neoroseomonas. Next base: position 17,823 of record CAIYMY010000127.1, read on the forward strand.
TGATGGGCGCAGGCCTTGGGGAGAATGCGCGCGCGGCGCTGATCACGCGCGGCCTGGCAGAAATCGCGCGCCTGGCTTTGGCCCTGGGTGGCCGCACCGATACGGTTGCCGGGCTTTCTGGGCTTGGCGATTTGCTGCTGACCGCCACGGGGCCGGGCAGCCGCAATACGTCACTTGGTATCGCGCTTGGGCGCGGAGAGAATCTTGCGGATATCCTCGCCGCACGACAGGGGGTGACGGAAGGTGTTGCCACCGCGCCGGCGCTGGTGGCGCGTGCGGCAAGCCTTGGCGTTGATCTGCCGATTTGCACGGCGGTGGCAGAATTGGTGAGCGGCAAGGTAACGCTGCAAGAAGCGGTTGGCAGGCTGCTTGCGCGCCCGCAACGGGATGAATGACGCAAAACATCCTCGCCAAGCACCTCGCAACAGGTCTAGCCTTCCTCTTATGCTGCGTCAGGCCGCCCGCGCATCGCGCGCAGTCCTTGTTACTCGCCCGGAACCCGGTGCGGTGGAAACCGCCCGGGCGCTAGCTGCGCTTGGCTGGGACCCAGTGCTGGCCCCGGCGCTGACGCTGACGGCACTACCCTTCAAACTGCCACCAAGCTGCCAGGCCTTGGTCCTCACCAGCCGAGCCGCCGCCCGCGCGCTGCCGGCTTCTGCACTCAGCGTGATTGCAGTGGGTGAGGCCACAGCCACCGAGGCCCGCGCCCGCGGTTTTGGCGATGTAGAAGCAGCGGCGGGTGATGCCGCGGCGCTGGCCGCGCTGATCAGCGCTACCCGCCGACCAGAAGATGGCGCGCTATGTCTTGCCGTTGGAGAAGGCTATGCGCTTGATCTTGCCGCTGCCCTGCGCGCCAAGGGATTTCGCGTTATCCGCCGTGTCGTCTATGCGGCGCGGCCCAGTGCAAGCCTGCCGGGGGAAGCTCAGCAAGCCTTGCGGGATGGCAGCATTTACGCGGCGCTTTTTACCTCGCCCAGGCTTGCGCGCGAAACCATGCGGCTGCTGCGTGATGCGGGGCTTGAACCTGCCGCGAAACGCATCAGAGCCATTGCGCTCAGCCCACGCATCGCTGCTGCCCTTGCCGCACTGCCTTGGGCGGAAATCCGCACCGCCGCGCGTCCGAATCACGCCGCTTTGCTCGCCTGTCTTGGGTCCGCGGATATGCTAGGTTCCCCATCATGAGCGATACCTCCCCCGCGCCCAAGCGCCGCCTTGATCCCCTATTGCTGCCGCTTTTTGCGGGCGGCGCGGTATTGGTAATGGCACTCGCCTGGTTGCTGATTGAACCGCGACCAAATGCGCCGGCCATGCCCAATCTTGGCCCGCTGGAAAGCCGGCTTGCCGGGCTGGAAGCCCGACCAGGCTTCAACCCGACGCCGCTGGAAACCCGTCTCACGGCGCTGGAAGCCCGCCCGCGCGCCGCCGCCGCGCCCGATCTAGCACCACTCATCCAAAGGCTTGAAGCGCTTGAAGCCCGCCCGGCGCCAAGCCTGGATGTCTCGGGCCTTGCCCCGCGCGCCTTGGCGGAAACCCTAGCGACCAGGCTTGATCGGCTCACGGAACGCCAGGATGCTTTGGCCGCGCGCCTTCAAGCGGCGGATGCCGAGGCGCTGCGCCGGACCGAGGATCTGGCGCGCAGCCTGCTCGCCCGCCTGGAAGTCGCCGAAAAGGCCGAGGTTGAGCGCATCGCAGCCGCCGGCGCCGCGCTGGAAGGCCGGCTGGCAGGCGCTGAATCCGCACTCGGCACCCGCATGCAAGCGCTGGAGGCAGCGCAGACGCGCGTCGCCGCCATCGAAGCCCGCGCCAATCGGTTGCAGGCCATCGCCGCACTCCGCGCTCGGCTGGATGCGGGGCAGGCGCTTGGCCCGACACTGACCGCCTTCCCGAATGCGCCTGCCGCGCTCAGCCGTTACGCTACGGCCAAACCACCAACCGAAGCGGCGCTCCGCCTTGGTTTTGAAGACGCTGCCCGCGCCGCCCGCGCGGCGAGTGAGCCAGCCAAGGAAGGACAATCCATTTTGGAAAGTGCCTCCGCCCGGCTCGCTGGGCTGGTCACCATCCGGCGTGGTGAGACGATCATCTGGGGCGATGAGGCAGCCGCCGCTTTGGAAGCCGCGCGCCGCGCGCTGGAAGCGGGTGATCTGCCGGGCGCGCTGGCACGGCTTGCCCCCCTGCCACCCGCCGCCCGCGCCGCGCTCGGCGCTTGGGAGACTGACGCCCAGGCGCTGCTCGCGGCCCGCGCCGCCATTATCACCCTGGCCGGGGGCTGAAGCGCCATGCGTAAGGCGCTTTTGCTGCTGGCCGGGCTGATCGGCGTCGCCGCGCTAACGCTATGGCTGCTCCGGCTGGGCGGTTCGGTTGAAATCCGCGTCGGCGACTTATGGATCGGTCTGCCCGCGCCAGTGGCAGCTGGGCTTTTGGCGCTTGGCTTTTTGCTGCTGCATGGCGTGCTTCGTCTGCTGGCTTGGTCGCGCGGTGTGCCGGGCAGGATGGGGCTTCGCCGCGCTGCTCGGCGTCGGGCGGATGGCGATGCCGCCATCACCCGCGCCCTGATCGCGCTTGGCGCCGGCACCGCGCCGCGCGCCTTGGAAGAAACCCGCCGTGCCCGCGCGCTTCTGGGCGATACGCCGCAAACCCTGCTGCTGGCAGCCGAGGCCGAGAAACTCGCCGGTAACGAAGACGCTGCCGGCAGCATTTTCCAGAAACTGTCGGAAGACCCATCCGCGCGGTTTTTGGGCCTGCGTGGCCTGCTGCGCCAGGCTATGCAGCGGGAAGATTGGCCCGAAGCCCAGCGCCTGGCGCGCGAGGCCGAGGCCGCGCAACCGGGTGCCGCGTGGCTGCGCGAAGAGCGCCGTCTTTTAGCGGAACGCACGCAAGATTGGCGCGAGGCTTTGGCGTTGACTCCGCCCGATGGCCCGCGCGCAGCCCTCGCCCTGGCGGCAGCGGCGGCGGAGTCCGATCCGGCCAAAGCGGCGGAGCTCGAAAAACAGGCCGTCACGGCGGATGTGAAATTCGCCCCTGCCGCGGTGGCCCAGGCGGCGCGATTGATGGCAGCAGGCAGTCAGCGCCGCGCGCGCAATGTGCTGGAAGCCACCTGGAATGCCGCACCGCACCCGGATTTGGGCGCCGCCTGGATTGAGGCGGTGCCGGCGCCCCTCGCCCGCGTCAAGGCAGTTGAAGACCTGACCCATCGCAACCCAAGCCACCCTGAAGCCCGGCTATTGATGGCGCGTGTGGCGCTGACGGCGGGGCTGACGGGCCGCGCGCGCAGCGAATTGGATGGCTTGCTGGCAAGCGGGGCCGCGGATCGGCGCGCCTATATGCTTTTCGCGGAATTGGAACGTGCCGAGCATGGCGATAGCGCCGAAGGCCGCGCGGCAGAGGCCGCTTGGCTCCGTGAAGCCGCCAATGCCGCTGGTGCGCCGCGTTGGCGCTGCGATGCGTGTGGCGCCGAACACAGCGCCTGGAAGCCCGATTGTGCGGCTTGTGGCGCGATGGGGCGCATCGGCTGGTCGCGCAATTGAAGTGCGGCATCTTGCCCGATGGCGCAAGCGCTGTATTGAGGCGCCGTATCTCGAAAGGATGTTTCCATGGCCTTGACCCCCGCCCAGAAGACCGCGCTTGAAGCGGTCACCACCGCGACGCTGACCACGGTTCTGCTGAAGAAGGGCGTGCGGTTTTGCTACATCGCGGGATCGAACCCGATCGTACAAGGCGATCGCCGCCGGATTGTGGGCCCGGCCTTCACGTTGCGCTTCACGCCAACGCGGGAAGATTTGGCGACGGTGGATAGCTGGTCCTCACCACGTTCCACCCGTGCGGCGATTGAAGAAATGCCGGAAGGCTGCGTGGCTGTTGCTGACGCGATGGGCAGCAAGGCCGCCGGGATTTTCGGCGATATCCTTTGCGCACGCATGGCGAAGAAGGGTGTCGCCGGCTTGGTGACAGATGGCGTGGTGCGCGACGGCGCGGGCGTGATCGGCACTGGGCTTCCGGTTTACTGCCAGGGCTATGTCGCGCCGGCATCCGTGGCGGCGTTGAATTTCGTTGGCTGGCAGGAAACCATTGGCTGCGGCGGCGTGACAGTAGTGCCGGGCGATATCATTGTGGCAGATGCCGATGGCGCGGTGGTGATCCCGCAAGCGCTGCTGGATGCCGTGGTGGAAGCCGCGGTGGAACAGGAACGGCTGGAAGCCTGGATCATGGACGAAGTGGGCAAAGGCGTGGCGCTGCCTGGCCTTTATCCGCCCAATGCGGAGACCAAGGCGCGGTATGAGGCAACCCGCAAGGGTTGAAGGTTATGGGGGATTTTGCAGCCCCCTTATTTTTCAAAACCCATAAAGCCGCGCGGGATTGTCCACCAGCACGCGGCGGCGTTCCGCATCACTCGGCGCCCATTGGCCGAGCAGATCGAGCAAATGGCCATCTTCCGGCATCCAATGCTGCAGGCTTGGATGCGGCCAATCCGTGCCCCAAACGGCGCGATCCGGCGCGGCATCCAAAAGCGCGCGCGCAAAGGGCGCAACATCGGCAAAGGGCGGTCCGCCTGAGATTCGATAGCCGGAAATCTTCACCCAGCATTGCGGGCTTTCCAGCATCTTCAGCAGCGCCTTGAAGCCTGCGCCATTCAGCCCTTCGGCGGTTTTGACGCCGCCCATATGATCCACCACCACCGGCACCGGTAGTGTCGCCAGACGGGGTGCCAATTCCGGTAATTGATGGCCTTCCGCGTAAAGCTGCAAATGCCAGCCAAGGGGCGCGATGCGCCGCGCCAGCGCTTCCAACTGCTCAAGCGGCGTGCCATTTCCGCTAACCGCATTGAAACGCACGCCGCGCGTGCCGCGGGCATGGAGCCGCTTCAGCGCGGCATCATCAAAGCTATCGTCAATCACCACGACAACACGCGCGCGATCCAGGCCGAATTGCTCGGCTGCGTCCAGGGAAACTTCGTTTTGGGTCCCGTAAACGCTTGGCTGCACAATCACCATGCGCTCAATGCCAAGCGCATCGGCCATGCGCTGGTAATCGGCGATGGTCGCTTCCTGCGGGTCATAATGCCGCCCGGTATCCAGCGGGAAACGATCATAAGGCCCGAAGATATGGAAGTGGCAGTCACAGGAAAGTGCGGGCGCGCGCCAGGAAGGGCGCGGCGTGGTGGCCAGTGGCGGCAGGCAGGGATTCATCACGCTTCTCCCGTCACTTCACGCCGGACTATCGCGGCCCCTTCCACCATGGCGCGCATCTTGCCGAAGGCGACATCGCGCGGCAGGTATTTCATGCCGCAATCCGGCGCCAAAATAATGCGCGCGGGATCAATATGCGGCAGCGCACGGCGAATGCGCCCGGCCACAATCTCGGGCGTTTCCACCTTATGGTTCGCTAGATCAATGACGCCCAAAATGATGGTCTGATCGGAGAAATTCTTGAGCACCGAGGTATCCAGATTGGATTGCGCCGTTTCAATCGAAATTTGCCGGACGCGGCATTTGCAAAGTTCCGGCAGGAAGGAATAGCCGGTGGGGCGCGCGTGAATAATGGCGGCATAGCCAAAGCAGATATGCACTGCCGTCTGGCCCTCAATCCCTTCCAAGGCACGATCCAGCGCAGCCAGCCCATAGGCACGCGCCTTGTCCGGCCGTGCCTGCATATAGGGTTCATCCACTTGCACATAATCCGCGCCGGCGGCGAAAAGATCACGGATTTCGGCATTCACGGCGATGGCATAGTCATGCGCCATCTCCGCCTCATCCTTATAGAAGTCATTCTGCGCTTGCTGGGCCATGGTGAAGGGGCCAGGCACGGTGATCTTGATTTTCCGATCGGTATTGGCGCGCAGGAATGCGACATCGCGGGTTTCCACCGCATGGCGGCGCTGAATGCGCCCCACCACGCGCGGCACTGGGTTGGGATGGCCGCTGCGGTCCAGCGCCGTGCCGTGGTTTTCCATATCCACGCCATCCAAGGCGGTCGCGAAGCGGTTGGAATAGCTTTCGCGGCGCATTTCACCATCGGTGATGATATCAAGCCCCGCGCGTTCCTGATCGCGGATCGCGATCAGCGTCGCATCATCCTGAGCCTGGTCCAGAAATTCCGGTGCCACGCGCCAAAGTTCCTTCGCGCGCACCCGCGGCGGGAACCGCCCGGCAAGCTTGGCGCGGTCAATCAGCCATTCGGGCTGCGGATAGGAACCGACAAGAGACGTGGGAAAGAGTTTAGCGGTCATTATGTTTCCTCCGGACCGAGCGGACCCTACCGGAGAATCACGCGCGCCGCTATTCGCCCCAACCGGCAAAACGCGCGAACTCCCGCGCCGGGGCGCGTTCCGTCACCAGACCATTTTCCACCGCATCTGGGTCCGCATAGCCAAGCGCCATGCCGCAGACCAGCATTTCCTCAGGCGGAATGTCCAGCATCGTCTGAATGGTGCGGTGATAGGGCATGAAGGCCGCTTGCGGGCAGGTATCCAGCCCCATGCCGCGCGCTGCCACCATCACATTTTGTAAAAACATCCCATAATCCAGCCAAGAACCCTGTTCCAGTTCGCGATGGATGGTGAAGATCAACCCGACGGGCGCGTCAAAGAAAATCAGATTGCGGCCATGCTGGGCGCGCATGCGTTCATTCTCGCCCTTGCCAATGCCAAGCAGGCCGTAAAGGTCCCAACCCACTTTGCGCCGGCGGCTGTGGAAGGGCTCGAAAAATTTGCGCGGATAATATTGATATTCTGAGTCTGGCGTGACGCCCGCTTCGTGTTCCGCCATCAGCGCATCACATAACCGCTTGAGCGGTGCGCCAGTCAGCGCATGCACCTTCCAGGGCTGGATATTGCTGCCCGAAGGGGCGCGCGCCGCGACATCCAGCAGATGCTCAACATGCGCCTGCGGCACGGGCTTTGGCAAAAAGGCGCGGATGGAACGGCGAGACGTGATCGCCGCTTCCACCGCTGCCTGCGCAGCGCCTTTGGCCATCAGACCTGCCGCGTATCGATGAATGCCACCGGCTTGCCCTGCGGCGCACCAATCACCGTATCATCGCGCATAACCACATGGCCGCGCACAATCGTCATCGCCGGCCAACCGGTGCAGCGATGCCCGGCAAAAGGCGTCCAACCACAGGGGGAGACAATCCAGCTATCTTCAATGGTGCGGGTTTTCTTCATATCCACGACAGTGACATCGCCATCCATGCCAACGGCCAGCCGCCCCTTGGTCTGCACGCCATAAACCCGCGCCGGGCCCGCGCACATCAAATCAGCAAGCCTGGGCAGGGAAAGCCGACCGGCACTGACATGATCCAGCATCAGCGGCACAATCGTTTGAATGCCCGTGAGGCCAGCGGCTGTATCCGGCCAAGGGCGTTCCTTCGCCGCGCGCGAATGCGGCGCATGGTCGGACCCGACGCAATCCACCGTGCCATCGGCCACAGCCTTCCAGGCCGCTTCCAAATGCCGCGCGCCGCGAATGGGCGGGTTCATCACGGCATAGCCACCCAGCCGCGCATAGGCTTCATCGGTCTGCGTCAGATGGTTCAGCAGCACTTCGCAGCTTGCGACATCTCGGTAATCCGCAAGATACGCCAATTCCTCAGCCGTTGAGACATGCAGGATATGCGCCCGCCGCCCCGTTTTGCGCGCCAGCGCCATCAGCCGGCGGGTTCCCAGCATCGCGGTTTCCACATCACGCCATTCTTGGTGATTGATATGCGGCATGCCCGGCGTGAACATGGGCTTACGCGCCTGCAAGCGATATTCATCTTCCGAATGGTAGCAAATGGCGCGCCGGCCGGAACGCATCGCCGCTTCCAGGCTTTCATCATCTTCCACCAGCAAATCACCCGTGGAGGAGCCCGCAAAAATCTTCACCGCGCAAACATTGGGTTCCTGTTCCAGCGCGGCGAGGCTTTCGATATTCGTCTTGGTGCCGCCGACGTAAAGCCCGATATCGCACCAGGCCCGCCCAGCCAGATATTCGCGCTTGGCATCCAGCCTTTCGGTATTGGTGATGGAAGGCGTTGTATTGGGCATGTCAAACACGGCCGCCAGGCCGCCCAGCACGGCCGCACGGGTGCCGGTTTCCATGGTTTCCACCTTGGGGTCGCCCGGGTCGCGCAAATGCACATGTGGGTCAATCAAGCCGGGCAGCACATGCAGCCCCTTGCAATCCACGGTTTCCGCGGCTTCGGCCTGCGTCAGGTCACCAATGGCGGCGATGCGCCCGGCGCGAATGCCGACATCAGCGCGCACCACCCCCCAAGGCATCACACAGTCTCCGCCCTTCAGGGCTAGGTCAAAACGCGCCATGGCAGCATCCTCCGGGTATCGCTGCGCTACATTGCACCAAGGCGCCGGTCTGAAAAGATGGAGTCTTTTTTGGGGCTGGCCGCAATGGCCCGATCAGGCGCTCGCCATCACCCAATCGCGAAACAGCGCGAGGTCAATATTGCCACCGCAGAGCACTACGCCCGCGCGCTTGCCGCGCATCCTATCGCGTTCCTGCAACAATGCCGCGAGTGGCGCGGCACCCGCCCCTTCCGCCAGATTATGCGTATCCTGCCAATAGGCGCGCATGGCGGCGGCCACTTCGTCATCCGTCACGGTCACGATGCGCGCAGCACCCTTGAGGATGATCTCGAGCGCACCCGCATCCGGCAGGCGCGTTGCCATGCCATCCGCGCGCGTATTGGCTGTTGGTGTTGTCACCACACGCCCCGCCGCAAAGGAAAGAGCATAGGCCGACGCTTCGGTGCTTTGCACGCCGATGATTTCGGTGGAAAGGCCGAGCAGATCGCGCGCCAGGATACAGCCGCAAATGCCTGAACCAAGACCGATTGGCACGTAAAGCGCAGCCAAAGGCGGTGCGGCGCGCAGGAATTCCAGCGCGTAGGTGGCCACACCAAGCACCAGATCGCGCGCGAAGGATGGTGCAAACAGCAAGCCTTCGGCCTTGGCGAGCCTTGCGGCTTCTTCGCGCGCCTCGTCAAAATCCTCGCCATATTCAATCAACCGCGCACCCTGCGCGCGCATGGCGTTATTCTTTTCAACGCTATTGCCACGGGGCACCAGGATAGTGACGGGAATACCATAGCGCGCCCCGGCATAAGCGAGCGACTGACCATGATTGCCGCGTGTGGCACTCACCACGCCCGCAACATGCGGGTTTTCGCGCTTCAGTCTTTCCATGAACACCACGCCGCCGCGCACCTTGAAGGCGCCGGTCGGCGTATGATTTTCATGCTTTACCCAAACCTCCGCCCCCGCGCGTTGCGCGAGCAGCGGCCAAGCATATTGCGGCGTGGGCGGAAAGGCAGTGTGGACCAGCCGCGCTGCCTCTTCCAATTCACCCAGCGTGAACACGCAGCGTCAATGCCGCGCGGTGTCTATTTCGCCTTCCGGTTGCGGGGAAGAAAAGGCGCTATCAGCAAAAGCCTCCTCCCAGGAACCAGCGGTGCTGGCCTTGGAATATTCGGTGGAACGGTTTTCAAAGAAATTCGCATGTTCCACGGCGTTCAGCATTTCATCGAGCCAGGGCAGCGGATTCTTTTCAATGTTATAGAGCGGTTCAAGCCCAAGCTGCTGCAAGCGGCGATCCGCGATGAAGCGGATATATTGCTTGGTGAGCGAAGCATCCATGCCCTGCACGCCGCCCAATTCAAAGGCCAGATCAATGAAGGCGTCTTCATGATCCACAATGGTGGCGCAAACCAGGTAAAGATCGCGGCGGAATTCCTCGGTCCAGATTTCTGGATTTTCCTGCACAAAGGTGCGGAACAGCCGGATCAGGGAAAGGCAATGCAGCGTTTCGTCGCGCACCGACCAGCTCACGATCTGGCCCATGCCCTTCATCTTATTGAAGCGCGGGAAATTCATGAGAATCGCGAAGGAAGCAAAAAGCTGCAACCCTTCCGTGAAGGCACCAAAAGCGGCTAGCGTCTTCGCGATTTCAGTCTTGTTCGCGACACTGAAGCTCTGCATATAATCGTACTTGTCCTTCATCTCCTTGTATTTGAGGAAGGCCGTGTATTCGATTTCGGGCATGCCGATGGTGTCGAGCAAGTGGCTATAAGCGGCGATATGCACCGTTTCGATGTTGGAGAAGGCCGACATCATCATCAGCACTTCCGTTGGCTTAAACACCTGCGAATAATGCTTCATGTAGCAATTATTCACCTCGACATCCGCCTGCGTGAAGAAGCGGAAGATCTGCGTCAGCAGATTACGCTCCGACGGCGTCAGGTTCTTTTGCCAATCCTTCACATCATCGGCCAACGGCACTTCTTCCGGCAGCCAATGGATGCGCTGTTGCTGCAACCAGGCTTCATAGGCCCAAGGGTAGCGGAAGGGTTTGTAGACGGGATTCGAAGTCAAAAGATCGAATTTCACCGGCAATTCATCCTGCACCATACCATCGGCCATTTTCTCGAATCCCATTGTTTGAGCTGAGCGATACTTTTACCACAATTGGTGGGTCGGGCAATCGCCAGCCGCAAGATATTGTGGCGGGACTATTCCACGCGGATATTGGCTTCCCGCGCGATCACGATGTTTTCCGCCAATTCGCGGGCAATGCGCGCTGCGAAAACCTCAGGCCCCTCACCCAGGATCAGGCCACCCTGATCGAGCAGTCGCTGGCGGATGGTAGCGTCGCGCAGCAAGCCCTGCACATCACGCGCGATGCGGTCCACGATTTCGCGCGAAATGCCGCGGGGCGCGATGAAGCCATACCAGGGGCTGGTATCGGGTATGCCCATGCCGAGTTCATCCAGCGTTGGCACATCAGGCAGCACCGGCACGCGCTGCGGCCCGCCAATCGCCAGGGGGCGAAGCTTGCCATCACGCGCTAGAGCAATGGCACCAGACAAGGTGCTGAAGGTCGCGGGTACGCGCCCACCGATCACATCCTGAAGCGCGGGCACCGCGCCGCGATAGGCGACATGGGTCAGATCCAGGTTCATTTTCTTGCGGAACATCTCCAACGCGAAATGTCCTGAAGACCCATTGCCGGAGGAGGCAAAGGCCATACCGGGATCACGCCGCGCGGCCGCCACCAAATCCTGCGCGCTGCGGAAGGATTGCCCGGCGCCGGTGAACAACACTGTGGGCGACGCATAAATGTTCACGATCGGCGTAAAGTCATTGATCGTGTCATAGGGAAGGCGCGCATAGACCGCCGCATTGCTGGCATGAGTACTGGCGGCGAGGAAAATCGTATAGCCATCGGGCGCGGACCGCGCGACCATTTCAGAGGCAATCACCTGGCTCGCGCCGGGGCGATTCTCAATCACGACGGTTTGGCCCCAAAGCCGTTGCAGCGGTTCCTGCAATAGCCGCCCTGGAAAATCCGTGGGCCCACCGGCGGGGTAGCCGATGATCATCCTTATCGGACGATCCGGCCAATTGCTGGCTTGTGCCTTGGCTTTGGTGATGATGGTGCTGGCCATCCCGGTGGCCAGCAGGCTACGACGCGTGAACATTCCAGACTTTCTCCCTTGCCCTTTTCAGGCTTACCGCCCCCGAAACCGGGGGCGGGTTGGGATAAGTCTAACGCAGCTTTACTGGCAGGCCAAACATTCTTCGTAATTATTGGTGGCAGCCGGCACCGCCGCGACCAAAGGCAATTGCGCCTGGTCATTGGCGGGTGCCGCCACACCAAGGGCTGCCTGCGGTGCCACTTTTTCACTGATCGCATCCGCGCGCTGAATAGAAAGGCTACGGCAGTAATAAAGCGACTTCACACCCTTTTTCCAGGCCGTCATGTGGATCTGGTGCAGATCCCGCTTATGCACATTGGCGGGCAGGAAGATGTTCACCGATTGCGACTGGCAGATATAGGGCGTGCGGTCGGCCGCATGTTCCACCACCCAGCGCTGATCCAATTCAAAGGCGGTCTTGAAGATCGCCTTTTCCTGTTCATTCAGGAAATCCAGATGCTGCACGCTGCCCTTATTCACCGTCACGGTGGTCCAGGTATCCTCATCATCACGGCCATGCTTGGCCAACAGCTTCTTCAGAAAAGGGTTGCGCACAATGAAGGACCCGGACAGCGTCTTATGATTATAGACATTGGCCGCGATCGGTTCGATCCCCGGGCTCGCACCACCGCAAATGATGCTGATGGAAGCGGTCGGCGCAATCGCCATCTTGTTGGAGAATCGCTCCATGAAGCCGTATTCGGCGGCATCCGGGCAGGGGCCGCGTTCTTCGGCCAGCAGCCGGGAAGCAGTGTCAGCCTGGGCGCGGATATGCTTGAACATCCGCATATTCCAAACCTTCGCCACCACGCTTTCGAAGGGCACATTCAGCGCCTGCAGAAAGGAATGGTAGCCCATCACCCCAAGCCCGACCGAGCGTTCCCGCATGGCGCTATAGCGCGCGCGTGCCATGGTATCGGGTGCCGTATCAATGAAGGATTGCAGCACATTATCCAGGAAGCGCATCACATCAGGGATGAATTGCGCCTCATCCTTCCACTCAAACCAGGTCTCCAGATTGAGCGAGGATAGGCAGCACACCGCCGTGCGTTGTTCCCCATGCTGATCAATCCCGGTCGGCAGGGTGATTTCTGAACAGAGGTTGGAGGTCTTCACCTCAAGCCCTGCCAGCTTCTGATGCTCCGGCCGCGCATTATTCACGTGGTCGGAATAGATGATGTAGGGCTCACCAGTTTCGATGCGCGCGGTCAGGATGCGAATCCAAAGGCTCCGCGCGGAGACCTTCTTCATCAGCGCGCCATCCTTGGGCGAAACCAGCGCCCATTCCTCATCCGCTTCCACAGCGCGCATGAAGGCATCGGGGATCAGCACGCCTTGATGGAGATTGAGCGCCTTGCGATTCGGATCACCGCCGGTCGGACGGCGCATTTCCATGAATTCTTCGATTTCCGGGTGATTCACTGGCAAATAGCAGGCTGCCGACCCGCGGCGAAGCGAGCCCTGGGAAATCGCCAGTGTCAGGCTATCCATCACGCGAATGAAGGGTATGACGCCCGAGGTCTTGCCGTTGCGGCCGACCTTTTCGCCAATGCCGCGCAGATTCCCCCAATAGGACCCGATGCCACCGCCCTTGGCCGCGAGCCACACATTCTCATTCCAAAGCCCGACAATGCCATCAAGGCTGTCAGAGGCTTCGTTGAGGAAGCAGGAAATCGGCAAGCCACGCGTTGTGCCACCATTGGACAGCACCGGTGTGGCCGGCATGAACCAAAGCCGCGAGATATAGTCATAAATCCGCTGCGCATGTGCCGCATCATCGCCATAAGCGGATGCGACTCGTGCGAACAAATCCTGATAGGATTCGCCCGGCAGCAAATAACGATCATCTAGTGTGGCTTTGCCGAAATCGGTCAGCAGCGCATCGCGCGACCGATCAATGCGTACTTGGCCATGGCCTTCAAGTTGAACTGCGTCGAACACGGATAACCCCCTAAGAACTTCCCCCGAGGACGGATAATGCCCCAAGTTACGGTCTGACTACAAGATGTAGTCTTGCCACAGTAGCAGCACTACTAGATGCGGTGCGTGAATCAGGGCTTGCAAAGCAGGATCACTTTGCGGCAGGGCGCGATTGTTCCCGTTTCGTGCCCGATGAAGCCCCCCTTTGCAAGACCTCTCGCTTGCCGCAACATTGGCGGAACGCCGGGTCAGAACCCGCATTAAACAAGAAAATTCAATCGCTAAGCCTCAAGAAGGATAACCGCCTTGGCCAAGATCTCTCGCCGTAGCCTGATCGCCGCCCCGCTGGCGCTGAGCCCGCTCGCCTGCCCCGCCTATGCCCAGGCGCCCTGGCCCAGCCGGCCTATCCGCATCATCATCCCCTTCGGCACCGGGGGCGGGACGGATATCACCACGCGGCTTCTGGCCCCCAAAATGGCAGAAATCCTGGGTCAGCCGGTGGTGCTGGAAAACCGCCCCGGCGCGGGCGGCGTGGTCGGCACGGATTACGTGGCGAAGCAGCCCGCCAATGGCGATGTTTTTGTGCTTTCCACGCTTTCGCCCATCGCACTCGCCCGCGGCCTGCCTGCCCCAGTGCCCTTTGATGCGCGGACCGATCTGGTGGCGGTGGCGCCGACCGTCTTTGTGCCCATCGCGCTTGCCGTCACCACGCGCAATTTTGCGCCCACCACGGCGGCGGAATTCATCGCTGCCCTGAAGGCGGCGCCTGGGCGCTATCAATATGGCTCCTCCGGCATTGGCACTTCGGGGCATATCGCCTCGGCCAGTTTCTGCGTGCGCACGGGGACGGATGCCGTGCATGTGCCCTATCGCGGCGGCGGGCAGGTTTTTACTGCGCTGACCGCGGGCGAAATTCAGTTCTGCTCCGATATCCCTTCCATCCTGAAGGGCTTTCAGGATGGCGGCACGGCGCGGGTGCTGTTTGTCGCGACCGATCAGCGTTCTTCCCTGCTGCCCAATGTGCCAACGGCGGCCGAGGCGGGAATCGCCGGCTATAAATCCCATTCCTGGTATGGCTTCTTCGCCCCGCGCGGTACGCCGGCGGCGATTGTGAACCGCATGGCGGCAGCGACCGAACAGGCGCTGTCCGATTCGACGATCAATCAGCGTTTTGAGGAAATGGGCACCCCCGCCATGCGCGGCTATACGCCTGAGCGATTCGCGGCCTATGTGCGGGATGAAATCGCCTTTTGGGAACCCGAAGTGCGCAGCCTTGGCATCAAGGCAGAGTGAAGGACTTTATTTCTTGCCCCTACTCGGCCTGCTGAGCGCTATTACGGCTTCCAGCTGGCCGGACCACAAGAACTGATCAATCGGCGTCGCCGCATCCACCCGCCAGCCCTGATCGGCAAAGAAGTGCAAATCCCGCGACAGCGCCTGCGGGTTGCAGGACACATAAATCACCGCCGGCACGGCAGAGCGCGCAAGCAAAGCCGCCTGTTCCTCGGCCCCGGCAAAGGGTGGGTCCAGCACCACCGCGGCGAAAGGCGCCAATTCCGCGACCATCAGCGGCTGGCGCACCAAATCACGCCGGGTCGCGGCCAAAGGCAGCCCTGCCTTGGCGGCAGCATTGGCCAGCGCCGCCACAGCCGCCCCATCCGATTCGAAGGCAGTCACCCTGCCCCGTCGCGCCAAGGCCAGGCTGAGCGTGCCAAAGCCCGCATGCAGATCAGCAATGCGCCCACGCCCGGCAAGCTTGGCGGGCAGCGCCGCCAGCATGGAAGCGATGATGGCCTGCTCGCCCTCCGGACTCGCTTGCAGGAAGGCGCCGGGGGATGGCGTGACCGCAACGCCACTCAGCGTGATACTCACGGGTCCAAGCTGGGCGGCGATTTCCGGCACGCCATTGCCCCGCGCCCAGGCGATGCGCGGCAGGCCCTGAGCCGCGGCAAACCCCGCCAGCAGCGCCCGCCCAGCGGCATCCAGCGCGCCATCGGTGCGCAGCAGCAGATCAGGCCCGGTATCGAGCAGGTTAAGCACCGCCGAGCCATCACGCTTCAGCGCCGGCATGCGCGGCAGCAGATCGCGTAGCGGCTTCAGCACCGCGACCAGGCGCGGATGCAGCACCGGGCAGGTGGCGATATCCAGAATGGCCGCACTGCCAGCTGCGTGAAAGCCAAGCCGGAGCCCGTCCGTTCCGCGCCGAATGGCGAAATCCGCGCGCCGGCGCGCGCCAGGCGGCGTGGTGATGGTCTCAGCAACCGGGGCCTCGGCAAAACCGCCGCGTGCCAACGCAACGCGCAGCCGCTCTCGCTTCCATGCGGCTTGGGGGGTGGGCGCCCAATGTTGGAGGACGCAACCGCCGCAGCCTTCCAGAAAATGCGCGCAAGCCGGTGCAATGCGATCAAGACTTGGAGTCAGGATTTCATAGATCGCGGCAAGCGCACCATCGCCGCGCTTGCCATTGATTTCGACGTGCAGCCTTTCGCCTGGCAAGCCCTGCGGCACATAAGTCGGGCCGGGGGCGATACCATCACCACCCGCGCCCATACGCTCAATCAGGACTTCCATGGCCGGAACTTCGGCTGATCAGCCGAAGGCGTTCAACCCGGTCTGCGCCCGGCCCAGGATCAGCGCGTGAACATCATGCGTGCCTTCGTAGGTATTGACCGTCTCAAGGTTCATCACGTGACGGATCACATGATATTCATCCACGATGCCATTGCCGCCATGCATGTCGCGCGCAACGCGGGCAATGTCCAAAGCCTTGCCGCAGTTGTTGCGCTTGACCAGGCTAATCATCTCGGGCACGGCCTTGTGTTCATCAAACAAGCGCCCCACGCGCAGCACCGCATGCAGGCCAAGCGTGATTTCGGTTTGCATGTCAGCCAGCTTCTTCTGCACCAACTGCGTCGCCGCCAGCGGCTTGCCGAACATGATGCGGTTCAGCGTGTAATCCCGCGCCGCATGCCAGCAGAATTCCGCGGCCCCCATGGCACCCCAGGCAATGCCATAACGCGCGCGATTAAGGCAGGAGAAAGGACCCGCCAGAGACCGCACACCCGGCAGACGGTTTTCTTCGGGCACGAAAACCTCATCCATCATGATCATGCCGGTGACGGAAGCGCGCAGGCTGAACTTGCCTTCGATCTTGGGCGTGGTCAGGCCCTTCATGCCACGATCAAGCAAAAAGCCGCGCAGAATGCCTTCATCATCCTTGGCCCAAACCAGGCAGACATCAGCGATGGGTGAATTGGATATCCAGGTTTTCGAACCCGAAACCTTCCAGCCGCCATCCACCTTGGTCGCGCGCGTGCGCATGGAAGAAGGATCAGACCCCGCATCGGGCTCGGTCAGGCCAAAGCAGCCGACCCATTCACCGGTACGGAGCTTCGGCAAATATTTTTGCTTCTGTTCTTCGGACCCATAGGCATGGATCGGGAACATCACGAGCGATGATTGCACGCTGAACGCACTGCGATAGCCGGAATCGACGCGTTCAACTTCACGCGCCATCAGTCCATAGGCAACATAGGAAACGCCGGCGCAGCCATAGCCATCGAGCGTGGCACCCAGGAAGCCCATTTCGCCGAATTCATTCATGATTTCGCGGTCGAAGCGCTCATGCCGATTGGCTTCCAGGACGCGCGGCATCAGGCGTTCCTGGCAGAATTGCCGGGCACTGTCGCGAATCATGCGCTCTTCTTCCGTCAGCACTTCTTCAAGCAGCAGCGGGTCTTCCCAGGTGAAGGGCGCAATAGAGGTCTTCTTCGGCGGGCTTACGACATTCATGCTTCTATCCTCAACTCAAGCGTCGTCTTTGGCATCAAAATGGCGTTTGCCTACGCGCCCGGCAAGCCGGGTGCATCAGGCGGCGTCAACCTCTGGGGCATCCTCCGCCGTGGCCGGTGCGGCGGCGCGGCGGGGGCGGGGAATGGGAATCAGCATGAAGGCCGGCACCTGATCGCCAAAGCCCTGCACGGGCGGGCCCAGATCATCGCGCCGGTCGCGGTTGCGATAATCCCGATCCTGACGCGGCGCTTCGCGATCCCGGGGCGGCAGGTCACGCATCGCGGCTTCGCGCAGCGCAGCTTCGCTCGGTTGCGCATCGCGGTCCCGGCGCGGGGCACGATCCCGGCGCGGAGCCTCGCGGCCCTCCGGGGCTTCGGCGCGCGGGCGGCGTTCCGGGCGGTCACGTCGGGCGGGCGCCTCGGCCGCTACTTCTTGCGGCGCTTCGGCGGGCGGAGCGCCGTCTGACGCATCGCGGCGGGGGCGTTCAGGCCGGCCACGCCCGGCATCACGACGATCCGGCCGACGCGCCGGGCCGCCACGGCCGCGGCCACGCTTGGTGGAGGTCAGCGCTTCCTGAATTTCGGCTTCCGTCACCGGCTCAAGCCCCTCGATATCCACAAGCGGGATGGCTTTGCCGGTCAGTTTTTCGATGGCGGTGACACTTTTCGCGTCATCTGCCGTTGCAATCATGTAGGCACGCCCCTCACGTCCCGCACGGCCGGTGCGGCCAATGCGATGCACGTAATCTTCCGAATGGAAGGGCACATCGAAATTGAACACATGGGACAAGCCCCCGATATCAAGCCCACGCGCGGCGACATCGGAACAGACCAAAAGCTGCAATTCATCCGCCTTGAAGGCATTGAGTGTCGCGAAGCGCTGAGATTGATCCATATCGCCATGCAGCGCGCCCACGCTGAAGCCGTGCTTCTTGAGCGATTTATACAGGATATCCACTTCAATCTTGCGATTGCAGAAGATCAGCGCATTGCTGACCTGTTCGCGCCGGATCAACCGGCGCAACGCCTCACGCTTGTCAAAAGGCTGCACGTAAGCAAGGCCTGTCGTGATGGTGGTAGCGACCGAAGCCGGCCGGGACACAGTGATTTCCTTTGGATTGGACAGGAAAGCATCGGCCAGGCGGCGGATTTCTGGCGCCATGGTGGCGCTGAAGAACAGCGTCTGGCGGATCGGCGGCAGCATGGAGACAATACGCTCCACATCCGGAATGAAGCCCATATCGAGCATCCGGTCCGCTTCATCAATCACCAGCACCTTGCAATCGGCCAGCAGCACACGGCCACGATCAAACAAATCAAGCAGGCGACCGGGGGTCGCGATCAGCACATCCACGCCTTTTTCAAGCACATCGCGCTGGTCATTCATGCTTTCGCCGCCAATCAGCAGCGCGTGGTTAAGCTTGAGGTATTTGCCGTATTTTTCGAAGTTTTCTGCGACCTGCAACGCCAATTCGCGGGTTGGTTCCAGGATCAGGCTGCGCGGCATACGCGCCTTGGCCCGCGACCCAGTCAGGATATCCAGCATGGGTAGCACGAAGGATGCGGTCTTGCCCGTGCCGGTTTGCGCGCAGCCCAGCACATCGCGCCCCATCAGCACCTGCGGGATCGCTTGTTCCTGAATGGGGGTGGGGTGGAGATAGCCTGATTCCGTTACCGCCTTCACGATTTCTTCCGAAAGGCCGATAGAATCGAAAGTGGTGCGGTCTTCCTCGAAGGCCGGTGCGGCTTCGGGCGCGGTTTCTTCTGCCACGGGGGCGAGCTCAGCCGGCGCTGTTTCTTCCACCACGGGGGCGGGCTCAGCCGCCGCAGTTTCCGGTATTTCGGGCGGCACGGGCAAGGTTTGAGGGTCGGCTTGGACAGCCTCGGCGCCGGTCACTTCAGTATTTTCGTTCAACTTCAATCGCTTTCTAGGCCCGCGCTGTGAGCGCTTGGCGGTGGGTGCGGGAAAGGCCGAGCCCCAGCGGGGCGCGCATGCCGGGGCCGGCGGATCCGGCCCGCCTTACCGCGAGCGAGCCCCCTATGCGCCCATACCGCGCGGGAATCAAGGATTTCCGTCGCCTTGCGCGGGGCTGGCCTGGACGGTCGCTCCGCTGCGAGGATAAGCTTCGGTCCATGGCTCAGAACGAAACCCTATTGCTGCTGCCCGGCATGCTCTGCGACGCCCGGCTTTGGCGTGACCAGATCGAGGCTTTTGGCGCCTCCCACCGCGTGGTGGTGGCCTGCCTGACAGGGCATGACAGCATCGCCGCCATGGCGGAAGCGGCGCTGACTGGGCTGGATGGACCATTGGCCGTCGCGGGGCTTTCCATGGGGGGTCATGTGGCGCTGGAGGTCGCGCGCCGCGCGCCGGGCCAGGTCAAGCGCCTCGCGCTATTCGACAATTCGGCCCGCGCGGATACACCGGAACAGACCGAACGCCGGCGCGGACTTCTCACCCTTGCCCAGACCGGGCGTTTTCGCGGCGTGACCCCGCGCCTGCTGCCGATGTTGGTGCATCCCTCCCGCCTGGATGGGCCCTTGGCCGCCGCAGTGATGGCCATGGCGGAACGCGTCGGGCGCAACGCTTTCCTCCGCCAGCAAACCGCGCTTACCGGGCGCATTGATTCCAGACCCCATCTGCCTGCGATCCGCGCCAAGACGCTGGTCGCGGTGGGGGAGGATGATGTTATGACGCAGCCTTACCTCGCTGAGGAAATAGCCAACGCCATTCCCGGCGCACGCTTAGTGCGCTTCGCCGGTTCAGGCCATTTGCCGAGCATGGAAGTGCCAGAGGCGGTGAACGCCGCGATGGCCGAATGGTTGGCCGACTGAATACAAAAAAAGCGCGGCCCTTTCGGCACCGCGCTTCTTTAGATTACAGCCCGAAATCAGGCCGCCTTCGCCATCCCGCGCAGCACGTAATGCAGGATGCCGCCATTCTTGTAGTATTCCACCTCATCGGCGGTATCCACGCGGCACAGCACCTGGGTTTTTACCTGTGACCCATCGGCGCGGGTGATGACAACATCCATCATCATGCGTGGCGAAAGCTTTTCCACGCCCAGAATGTCGATCATCTCATCGCCCGTGAGGCCAAGGCTCTGGCGGCTTTCGCCTTCCTTGAAGACCAGCGGCAGCACGCCCATGCCGACCAAGTTTGAACGATGGATACGCTCAAAGCTTTCAGCAATCACGGCCTTGATGCCAAGCAGGTAAGTACCCTTCGCTGCCCAGTCGCGCGAAGACCCGGTGCCATATTCCTTGCCGCCAATCACCACCAGCGGCACGCCTTCATGCTTGTAGCGCATCGCCGTGGTGTAGATCGGCGCCACATCACCCGAAGGGTAATGCTTGGAAATGCCACCTTCCACACCGGGCACCATTTCATTGCGGATACG
>CAIYMY010000128.1 GCA_903927465.1 uncultured Rhodospirillales bacterium
GGCGGCAAGGGCCAGGCGGCGCGTCAACATGGCATTGTTCCTGTCGGGCGTTGAAGCGCCATCCTGCACGCGCATGCAGCGGCAGGGCAAGAAGTTTAGCCTAAGCCCAGCGCAATCCGCGCCGCGGCGATCGCCTCATGCGCCGCTTCGGTCAGATCATAAGCCACAAGTTCATGCGGCAGCGCCCAGGCGACCTCGCTTACATCATCGCCGGCGCAGGCGTCGCCTTCCAGCCAAAGTGCTGCGAAATCAATGATGGTGTAGTGATAGCGCGCGCGGCCATCTTCATCCTGGTTGATGGCATCAAACACATAGGCCAGCGTCATCCGGCCAACTTCAATGCTGGTTTCTTCGCGCAATTCGCGCCGCGCGGCTTCCTCGGCCTTTTCCCCCACATGCTGCGCGCCACCGGGCAGGGACCATTGGCCGATGCGGGGTGGCTTACCGCGACGCACAAGCAACACCGCTTCTTCGCGAAAGACGATGCAGCCAATGCCGACCCAGGGGCGGTCAGGATATTCGCGCGGTGCCGTGCTCACCGTGGTGCAATCGGCGGTTCAGTCGGGGGCGCCGGGGCTTCTTCCTGGCGGCGCAAATCCTCAAGTCGCGGGATCATGGCTTTTTCTTTCCATTGCCCGATTTGATAGACCCAGCCGCGCCAGCGCGCATTCAAGCGCGCCGCTTCATCGTCGCCTTCAGCAGCCAGTGTTACCCAGATTTCCTCGCCTTGCTTGCGCGGGTGGGCGATGACCGCCAGCCGATCGGTCAATTCAAAGCGTGTCTCACCCAACGCTTCGCCCGGTGCATCGGCTGCGCGCCGTACATCCAGGAAGGTCAGGAATTCGAAGCTGCGCGCCACCTCATCCAAGCTGATGTCATCAGCGGGCGGCGCATCGGTGGGTGTGGTGATGGCAAGCTTGCCGTCCGGCTGGCCGCTATGGGTCAGCACCAGCGCTTCCTCGCCCGTGCGCGCAATCACCACGCGCTGCACGCGTTCGCGCGGCAGGTTCGCGATGTCTCGGTCAAGCCAAAGCTGCGGGTCGGCATCCACCGGAATGCGCCCTTCGGCCAGCCATGCCTGGTTTTCATTTGGTCGCCGCACATAAGCACTTTCCGGCACATTGCCCTGGGTGCGCACGCGCCGCCGGCCAATCACCAATTCCACCAGCGCCGCGCCTTGCGCATCCAGAACGCGCAGCAGCGTGGAGGTCGCTCCCGCGCGCATCGGGTCTTCCAGGCCGAGCCGATCAAACATCTCAGGATTGCCGGTGCGCGGTTCCATCAGCCGCAATTCCGTGAGCCCCGTCAGCAATTCGCGAAGCTTCTCCTGCCGGATCGGATAATCACCCTTGGTCGGCAGCACCCAGACATCACCGCGACGGATGATTTCAAGCGCGCCATCATGCCGGCGCACCTCAATCCGCGCGGCATTGGGCAGGCGCTGCGCGAGGCCCGGAAAGGCAAGCGCACCCGTGCCCACTGGTGGGGTTGGTGGCTGCGGAGGCTTGATCAAAAGCGCGCCGGCCATGGCGATAACGGCGGCGCTGCCCAGCACAATCAGGGAACGTCTTTGCATGTCTGGCGTTCCTTTTTCAGTGCCGTGCTGCCGCGCGGCGGCGCGCACGCAGAACACCCATCACCAGCGCCAGGATCGTCAGCAGCACCGGCACGGCGGCGATGTTGAGGATGCGGAGCCGCGTTTCCAAGCCTTCAATATCGCGGCGCAAATCAAGCTGCACCGCGCGCAATTGCTGACGGGTGCGGAGAATCTCCTCCCGCGCGCTATCAATTTCCGCGCGCTGTTCGGCGCTGATCACGGCATTGGTCTGGCCGCGCTCAGCCCCGCCCTGCGGGCCTTGGCGCAATTCGCGCAGGCGTTTTTCAGTCGCTTCCAGGCGCTGAGTCAGTTCACGTTCTGTCTGACGAAAACGCGCTTCTGCATCGCGGCGGATATCATCCACCACCTCAAACGGGCGGAGCGATTCACCGCGCGAACGGAGCGAGATCAGCGCATCACCGCCCGCCATGGTATCCACCAAATTCGCGATCAGCGCGCCATTATCGCTGAAGGGTGTCGCCACTTGCTGGCCAAAGAAATCCTGCACGCGCACCCAGAAGCGATCTTCCAGCACATCCGCATCATGGATCACGATGATATTAGCCGCACCTTCACTCCGCGCGCGATGCGCCGGGAAATCGGCGGGGCGTTCTGCGCCTTGCGGTGGCGGTGGCGCGCCATCCGGGAAGGCCGTGCTGACTTCGCCGCGCAGTCGCGCCGCCAGAACGCGTGTCTGCCCATCGGGCCGGAAATCCGCCAGCAATTGTGTCGGGTTTGGGTTGTCGCGGACCTTCGCTGCATCCGCTTCCATGCTGCGCGGGCTTGAGGTGATGAGTGGCGTGAATTCCACCCGCGCACCATCCTTCCGCCGCAAGAAACCAGCCGAGGCAAAAGTCACCTGGTTAAGCTGCGCGGTCGCCACTTCTCCCTGCGCGATGGAATCACCCTGCGCATTGAACCAGGCGACGTAATCCACCGCCTGCACCCGGTCCTGCGGATTGGCGCGCACACGCCAGGCGCCGCGCAGATCAAGCACTACCTTGTCCGACGGCGCTTCAATGCCCCAGGCATTGGTCAGGCGTTCCAGGCTTGATGCCGTATTGGCCGGCGGGCGACCTCCCGGGCCGGGGCGTGATGCCTGACCTTCGGAATGCGGGTCAATCAGCAGGATCAGCTTGCCGCCGCGCAGCACGAATTGATCCACGGCATATTGCGCCGCATCGGAGAGCCCTTGCGGATGCGCCAGAATCATCACCTGGATATCGTTTTCAATCACCTGCGCATCCAGGGCCACATCGCGCAAAGTGAAGAATTGCCGAAGGCTATTCATCACCGCGAAAGGCTGGCCC
>CAIYMY010000129.1 GCA_903927465.1 uncultured Rhodospirillales bacterium
CACATGGCTATGAACATGATCCGCAACGCAGACGACAAACACAGCCTCAAAGTCAGAAGAAAAAAAGCCGCTCTGAACATAGATTATCTGGGCTCATTACTGTTCAAACCTCAGCAGTAAGCCTTTCAAGCGATTCCCCTGGCCGGCACCCTCCGCCCCATTGCAGCAATGGGGGGCCTTGTTTAGCGTTGCTCTCGTGGGGGACGCGGCTGCCGGATATCACCTTCGCCACATGATCCGGCCCTTAAGAATCGGAGAGGGTGGGATTCGAACCCACGGTACAGTTGCCCGTACTTCGGTTTTCGAGACCGACCCGTTCGACCGCTCCGGCACCTCTCCAGCGTGTTGGGGAAGCGGACCTCCCCTCGAACGATCTTGCCCCTATAATTGCCTCCGCTCCCGGACGCAATCGCTGGCGTTGACGTCGGCGGCCCGCCCGTCTATATGCCCGCCTCTTCCGGCCCGGCGCTCCGCGCCCGGGGCGGGCGGTTTTTGCCATTGGCGAAGGCCGGACAGTCACGCTTTTGAAAGAGTTTCGGGGCATCCCCATGACCTATGCAGTAATCCGCACCGGCGGGAAACAATATCGCGTCACGCCAGACGCCGTGCTTACCGTCGAACGGCTTGAAGCCGAACCGGGGGCCACGGTGACGCTGCATGATGTGCTCGCCATCGCGACCGAAGCGGGGCTTTCCATTGGCGCGCCGACCGTGCCTGGCGCCAGCGTAACGGCGACCGTGGTGGAACAGAATCGCGGCGACCGCATTCTGATCTTCAAGAAGCGGCGCCGCCAGAATAGCCGCCGCAAGAATGGCCATCGCCAGCACCAGACCGTGCTGCGTATCGCCTCCATCAACGTAGCCTGATCGGAAAGGAACCAAGCCATGGCACATAAGAAAGCAGGCGGTTCATCGCGCAATGGTCGTGATTCCGCGGGTAAGCGACTCGGTGTGAAGCTGTTCGGTGGGCAGACCGTGAATGCGGGCTCCATCATCGTGACCCAGCGCGGCACGAAGATGATCCCGGGCACCAATGTCTATGCCGGCCGTCAGCACAGCCTGCATGCCGCCGTTGATGGTCGCGTGGTGTTTGAACGCAAGGGTGAAGACCGCGTGCATGTTAACGTGCAACCGCTGCCGCTGGCGGCGGAATAACCCAAACTTTCAACCTATCCCTGAAAGCGAGGGTCCCTTGGGGCCCTCGTTTTGTTTTTGGGGCTGTGATGCCCCACGGATTGACCCATGAAGTTCCTTGATGAAGCGAAAATCTGGGTGAAGGCCGGCGATGGCGGCGATGGCATCATTGCCTTTCGGCGCGAGAAATTCATCGAATTCGGCGGCCCGGATGGCGGCAATGGCGGCAAGGGCGGCAATGTGATCGCCGAAGCGGTCGCTGGCCTGAATACGCTGATTGATTTCCGCTACGCGCAGCACTTCAAAGCGCGCAAGGGCGGCAATGGTTCCGGGTCTGATCGTACAGGCGCGGCCAGCGACGAAGTGGTGCTGAAATTGCCCGTGGGCACGCAGATTTTCGCTGAAGACCGCGAAACCATGATCGCGGACCTGGATAAGCTCGGCAAACGCGTGGTGCTGGCCCTCGGCGGCGATGGCGGCTTTGGCAATGCGAATTACAAAACCTCGACCAATCGCGCGCCGCGCCGTGCCGATAAGGGCTGGCCGGGGGAAGAACGCTGGCTTTGGCTGCGCCTGAAACTGATTGCTGATGCCGGGCTGGTTGGCCTGCCCAACGCCGGCAAATCCACCTTCCTGGCCGCGGTTTCTGCGGCCCGCCCCAAGATTGCGGATTATCCCTTCACCACGCTGCATCCGCAGCTTGGCGTGGTGCGCCTGAACGCGACCGAGGAATTTGTGCTGGCCGATCTGCCCGGCCTTATTGAAGGGGCGGCGGAAGGGGCAGGGCTTGGCACGCGCTTCCTCGGCCATGTGGAACGCTGCAAGGCGCTGCTGCACTTGGTGGATGGCTCGGCGGCTGATCCTGCGCGGGCCTATCGCACCATTCGCCGCGAATTGGCCGAATATGGCCATGGGCTGGAAGATCGCCCGGAATTGGTGGCACTCAACAAGGCTGATGCCATGACGCCACAAGCCCGCACGGCACGCGTCAAGGCGCTGTCCCGCGCGGCGGGCAAGCCTGTCATGCTGATCAGCGGCGCGAGTGGTGAGGGTGTGCCTGAATTGCTCCGTGCGCTTGCTGACATGATTGCGGCGGCGCGCTGACAGGCTGGGCTTTCGCGTGGTAAGCGCCATTCCATGATCAATCCGGCCCAGCCCCACTTCAAGGATGCCAAGCGCATCGTGGTGAAGATCGGCTCCGCGCTGGTGGTGGATAATGCCACCGCCGCGCCGCGTGCTGCGTGGCTTGCCTCGGTCGCTGCGGATATCGCGGCGTTGCGGGCGCGCGGGGCGGAAGTGGTGGTGGTGTCTTCCGGCGCTATTGCACTGGCGCGGAAGGCGCTTGGCCTGACACGGCGGCGGCTTCGGCTGGAAGAAAAACAGGCGGCGGCGGCTGTGGGGCAGATTCGGCTCGCTGGCGCCTGGCAGGAAGCGCTTGCGGCGCATGGGTTGAACGCGGCGCAATTGCTGCTGACGCTGGAAGATTCGGAAGATCGCCGACGCTATCTGAATGCGCGCGCGACACTCGCCACGCTGCTGAGCCTTGGCTGCGTGCCGGTAATCAATGAAAATGACACGGTGGCAACGGCTGAAATTCGTTTCGGCGATAATGATCGGCTGGCAGCGCGTGTGGCCGAGATGATCCAGGCCGATGCGCTGCTGCTGCTGTCCGACATTGATGGTCTTTACACGGCTGATCCGCGCAAGGACCCGAACGCGAAGCATTTGCCCGTGGTGGAACGCTTGACGGAGGAGATCATGGCGATGGGTGGCGAACCGCCGCCTGGCTATTCCTCGGGCGGTATGCGGACAAAACTGATCGCGGCGCGGATCGCAACCGGCGCCGGCACGGCCATGGCCATTGCGCTCGGCCAACCTGATCATCCCTTGCGTGCACTGCAAGAAGGGGCGCGGTGCACCTGGTTTCTGCCGCTGCCGGAAGGCCGCAGCGCGCGTAAGCGCTGGATCGCGGGCAGCCTTGCGCCGCTTGGCGTGCTGGTGGTGGATGCGGGTGCGGCGCGTGCGTTGAAGCGCGGTTCCTCGCTGCTGCCCGCGGGTGTGCGCGCCGTGGAAGGCGAGTTTTCGCGTGGTGATCCCGTGAGTGTGCGCGATACCGAAGGCGTTGAAGTCGCGCGCGGGCTTTCCGCCTATGATGCCGAAGCAGCCCGGCTGATTGCCGGGCATCGTAGCGAAGCTTTAGAAGAAATCCTCGGCTGGCGCGGGCGGGATGAAATCATTCACCGCGATGATATGGTGCTGCTGTAACAGGCGCCTTGGGCGCTATACGCGCCGCAGGCTTCATGGCAGCCTTGGGCCTGAGCGCAGCGAAAGCCGCG
This sequence comes from uncultured Rhodospirillales bacterium, assembly GCA_903927465.1. GTDB lineage: Bacteria > Pseudomonadota > Alphaproteobacteria > Acetobacterales > Acetobacteraceae > Neoroseomonas. Next base: position 3,470 of record CAIYMY010000129.1, read on the forward strand.
CTGATAAAGGGCAGGAAACGGCATGAAGGAAATACGCCTTCTCTCAACCAGTGCGATTCTGGGTTACGGCTTCCCGGAAGCGAGCCTTCAGGCCGGCATGGCGCGCGCGCCGCATGTGATTGGCGTGGATGGCGGCAGTGTTGACCCTGGCCCCTATTACCTTGGCGCCGGCGTGCCATTTTGTTCTGTCATGGCGATCCGGCGTGATTTGCGCCTGATGCTGCGCGCGGCGACTGCAGCGCGCATTCCGCTGATGATTGGCACCTCGGGCGGTGCAGGTGGCGCGCCGCATTTGGAACTCACTGCGCGGCTGGTACGCGAAATTGCTGCCGAAGAAGGTTTGCATTTCCGCCTGGCGCTGATTGAAGCCGAACCGCCGAGGGCCGAGTTGCAGCGCCGCTTGGCGGCAGGGAGAATCCGCCCGCTTGGCAAGCTGCCCCCTTTGACGGCTGAGGCTTTGGATCGTGCCAGCCGCGTGGTGGGCATGATGGGGCCTGAGCCCTTCATGGAGGCGCTGGATAATGGCGCGCAGGTGATCCTGGCGGGCCGCGCGAGTGATCCAGCGCCTTGGGCCGCCGCGGCCATTCGCGCGCAATTGCCGCCCGCCCCCGCCTGGTATGCCGGCAAAATGCTGGAATGCGGCGCCACCCCTTCCATCCCGAAGGGCCATGATTGCCTGCTGGTGACCGTGCGCGAGGATGGGGTGGAATGCGAACCGATAAACCCCATCCGGCGCTGCACACCGCTTTCGATTGCCAATCATTCCCTACATGAAAACAGCAGCCCCATTCATCACATTGAACCAGGCGGCATGCTGGATACATCGGATTGCCGCTTTGATGCTTTGAGTGATCGCGCGGTGCGCATCAGCGGCATGCGCTGGACGCCGGCTTCACAGTACACAGTCAAGCTGGAAGGTGTGGAATTTACAGGCCACCGCTGCATTTCCATCTGCGGCACGCGCGACCCGCTGCTGATTGCGCGCTTGCCTTTATTCCTGGAAGAAGTGCGCGGCATTGTGCGCGAAAAGGCGGCCGCTTTTGGTGTCGCGCCTGAAAGCTACGCCCTGATCATTCGCACCTATGGTCTGGATGGCGTGATGGGCGCACGCGAACCCGTGCAGCAGGTGGCAGGCCATGAGGTTGGCTTCGTGATTGAAGTCATCGCCGAAACACCGGAAATCGCTGCGGCCGTTTTGGGGATTGCGCGCACCAATATGCTGCATACGGATTTCCCGGGCCGGCTCTGCCGCGAAGGCAATATGGCCTTTCCCTTCTCGCCTTCCGATATTTCAGTCGGGCCCGTCTATCACTTCAGCATCCATCACGTGCTGGAACTGGATGATCCGTGCGAAATTTTCCCGATCACCTATGAAGAAATCTGAGGGCAACCATGCCAAGCATCCGTGAATTGGCGCGTGTCTGCAAAAGCAAGAATGCCGGGCCGTTTGATCTGACGATTGATATCGTGTTCGACGATACGGCGCTCTATCGGAAGGTGCGCGCTTCCGGCGTGATCACCGAAGCCTTGTTTGCGCGGCTTTATGGTGTGGCGGCGGAAGATGTGCTGCTCACACCCTATGATGCCGCCATGGCGATCAAGGCGACATTCCCGCGCCTGGTGCCGGCGGGCGGCATTGGCGATACGGATGTTTATGGGTGCCAGCAGCATGCGCCTTTGCTCGATGTTGAAATTCCTGTCTGATCTGAAGGGGCCTTTCTGATGCCGAACGCCAATCGCCAAATGACCATGGTCGCCTTCCTGCAGGCACAGAATTGTTCAAACCTGCCCGGTTCCTGGCGGCATCCTGCCTCCATGAGTGATTTTCTGACGCCCGATTACTACCAGCGCATCGCGCGCATTCTGGAAGATGGCAAATTCCACATGGCTTTCTTTGATGATCGCCTGGCGATGCCTGACATCTATGCCAATGATTTCCGCAATACGGTGGCGCATGGCGTGCGCGCGGTGAAGCTTGATCCGCTGACCATTGTGATGATGATGGCCGCTGCCACCAAGCGCATTGGCCTTGGGGCTACTTATTCCACTACCTATTATGAGCCGTATCACGTCGCGCGCCTTTTCGCGACCGCGGATTTGATGACGCATGGGCGGGTGGCGTGGAATATCGTGACGTCACTCAACAATAGCGAAGCGCTGAATTTCGGTCATAGCGAACATCTGGAACATGATCTGCGTTACGATCGCGCGGATGAATTCATGGAAGTCGTCATGGGCCATTGGGGCGCCTGGGAAGACGATGCGCTGATTGTGGATAAGGAATCTGGCGCCTTCGCCAAGCCCGATGGCGTGCGGCGGCTTGATCATCAGGGGAAGTATTTCAAATCGCGCGGACCGTTCACAGTGCCGCGATCACCGCAGGGGCACCCTGTTTTGTTGCAGGCCGGGCAAAGCGGCCGAGGCCGCAGCTTTGCCGCGCGTTGGGGTGAGGCTGTTTTCGTGATCTATCCCAATCTGGAAAATGGCAAGAAGCAATATCGCGAATTTCGTGCCGCCGTTGCCGCTGAAGGGCGCGATCCGGACAGCGTGAAAATCCTGCCCGCCTGCTACGCCATTCCTGCCGAAAGCGCCGATATGGCTGCCGAAAAAAAGGCAGTGATTGAAGCGACCGCTAGGTCCATTGATGGGCTGACGCTGCTGTCAGAAGTGCTGAATTGGGATTTGGGCAGCAAGCCCTATGATGAACCGTTGACGGATGACGAATTGGCGGGGCTTTCCTGGCATGGTTTTCGTGACCGCGTGATCATGCTCTCTGGCAAGAAGAACCCAAGTGTGCGCGACTTTGTGGAAGTCTCCGGTCGCGGCACCGTGCATGAACATCACGCCTTTGTCGGCACGCCGAAGCAGGTCGCGGATCAGATGGAAGAATGGTTCCATGGCGGCGCCTGCGATGGCTTTGTCATGGCCGCCACACATATCCCCGGCGCTTATGAGGATTTCGTGCGTCTTGTTGTGCCGGAATTGCAGCGCCGAGGCGTGTTCCAGAAGGAATATTCCGGCAGCACGTTGCGCGACATCATGGGCCTGAAGCGCCCGAGCGCCGCTGAATGTCGCGCTGCGGGAAAATCAAAAGGGACATAAGCCCCGCTCGCGTCTCAGCCATGCTGTAGCTGGTTGATCATGGCAATTGCCTCAGCCGGGAGCGGCCCTTGATTGATTGCTGCCACAGCATGGTCCAGTTCGGCGATACTGGCCGTGCCCACCAATACCGTGCTGATCTCGCGCGGCATTGCGGAAAAGCGCAGCGCCAATCCAACCAAATCCTTCGCATAACCGGCCTGGATCAGCGGCATTAGGCGCCGCGCCGCTTGCACATCCGCCGCATAACTGGCGCCAGAGGCAATGGGTTCCACTTTCGGCACGCCAAGCGGGCTGCGATCTTCCGAACCACTCAGCGCGCCACCGGCGAGGATGCGGATGGCCATCACGCCAACACCAGCCATGCCGGCGTGATGGATGACGCCACCGAGATCCGGCATCGGTGATCCTGTGGGCAAGGGTGTCACACCGCTCGGGTTCAGGATGTTGTAGGGCATTTGCGCCGTGGCGAAGCCGCCTTCATCCAAAACACGGCGCAGCATGGGCGCATCGCCAAGCCCTGTAATGCCATAGAAACGAATCTTGCCCTGGTCGCGCAGTTTGCGGAGTGCCGGCACGGCCTCCTGCAAAATCTGCTCAGCGGTAAAGCTTGGCGCCTCGCCCGATTGGGTGATGGGTTCATGAAGGTGAAAGACATCCACGCTATCGCGGCCAAGCCGGGCCAGGCTGGCATCAATGGATTGCGCGATGGTGCCCGCAATATCCATGCGCTGCGGCCCACGGATGCGCACCTTGGTGCCTACAATCACCTCCGCGCCAAGTGCTTTTAGCGCGCGGCCCAGATTGCTTTCGGATACGCCATCGCCGTAAGCGGATGCCGTATCGAAATACGTGATGCCTTGGTCAATTGCGCGGCCAATTGCGCGGTCCTGTTCGGCTGCGCTGCCTTTCACCATCAAGCCGCCGATGGCGCCGCAACCATAACCCAAAACGGAAACACTGAGGCCGGTCTTGCCAAGGGGGCGCTGTTCCATCGGTAATTCTCCTATCGCTCAAGCGCCGATGCTGCGGCAGAGATGCCACGACCGCAAGCCATGCTTGCCCTTCCTGCGCGACAATGCGAGCCTGCCATCCAGCGCGCATAGACGCGGTATTGGAGGATACGCACATGATTTCACGTCGCCTGCTAATGGGCGCGGCGGCGCCGCTGGCTGCGGCTTCCATCATCCGCAGCGCCATGGCCTTTCCAGACCGACCCATCCGCATGATCGTGCCCTTCGCCGCTGGCGGAAATACGGATATCCTGGCGCGTCTGGTTGCAGGCCCCATGGCGGAACGCTTGGGCAGGCCGATCGTCATTGAAAACCGCGCCGGCGCTGGCGGAAGCCTTGGGGCGGAATTGGTCGCGCGTGCGCCAGCCGATGGATATACGCTGCTGTTCGGCGCGGGCGGGCCGCTCACAGCCAATCCTGTGCTGCAAGCAAATATTCCCTATGACGTAGAGCGTGATTTCCGCGCCATTGGCCTGGTGAGTATCTTGCCCATGATCTGCCAAGTCACCGCGCGTTTGCCTGCGCGCAGCTTGACGGAATTGATTGCGCTGATGCGCCAGCGTGATGGCGCCTTGACTGTTGCAACACCTGGCAGTGGAAGTGCTGCGCATCTTGCCTTGGAATTATTGATGGCAGGCGCCAATGTGCGTGCGACCCATGTGCCCTATCGCGGTGGCAGCGCCATGGTTGCGGATTTGATCAGCGGCACGGTTGATGCCGGGATGGTGGAATTACCCTCTGCCCTGCCGCTGCATCAGGATGGCAAGGCACCCATTGTCGCCATCGCAACACAGGCAAGATCCCCGCGCCTGCCGGGTGTGCAGACCTTCATCGAAGCGGGTCTGCCAAATTTCACTGCCGGCAGTTATGGCGGTGTATTAGCGCCAGCCGCGACGCCGGCTGAGGTTATTGCCAAGCTCCATGCCGCATTGGCGGCGGTGCTGGATGAGGCCGCGACACAATCACGCATCAGCGAAGTCGGTGCCATTTTGTCGAGCCCCGAGCAACGCACACCAGATGGCTTTGCGCGGTTTTTGAGCAATGAATTGGCCAATGCACGACGCGCGGTAAGGCTTGCGGGGCTTTCGCCATCATGAAGCAGTGTGGCCATTCCACGCTTGCTGTCTGCGGCGAAGGGTGAATATCCTTGGTCATAAAAACGCATGGGCAGCAGGCCTGTGACGTCGTTTCTTGAGGGAGTAAACAAACATGCGTATCACACGCCGCGCCGCACTCGGCCTTTTGGCAGCGCCACCCGTTATGGCCCAAACCCGTGACTGGCCGAACCGTCCGCTTCGCCTGATCGTACCCAGCGCCGCCGGCGGGTATGAGGTTTATGCGCGCATCCTCGCACCCCGGCTTGGCGAATTGCTCGGCCAGCCCGTGGTGGTGGAAAACAAGCCAGGGGCCAATGGCATTATCGGCATGCAGGAACTCCAGCGCAGCCGGCCCGATGGCAATACGTTCATGTTCGCCCATATCGGCGCGATTTCCATCGGCAGCAGCATCTATCCCAATATGCCCTTTGATCCGGTGGAGGAATTCGCTTCCATTTCCGTGGCCGTGACATCGCCTTTGGTGTGGTTGCTGAACCCACAGCAGCCCTTTCGTACCATGCCGGAATTCATCGCGCGCGCGCGTGCGGAACCTGGTGAGTGGCGCTACGGCAATCCATCATCGGGGAGCATTCCGCATCTGGTCGCGGAAGAAGCCAAGCTGCGCCACCAGATTGATATGCCTGGCGTGCCCTATCGCAGCACGGTGCAATCGCTGCTCGGCGTAATTTCAGGCGAAATACCCATCACTGTAGATAGTCTTGGCGCCAGCGCCGGGCATATCGCGGGTGGCCGCTTGCGCGCCTTGGCCATGACGGGCCGCGAAAGATCGGATCGGCTGCCCGGCGTGCCAACCATGATGGAACTTGGGCTCGATCAGCGCGAATGGGTGGCCTGGTATGCCTTCATGGCGCCCAAGGGCACGCCGGATGACATTATCCAAAAGCTGAATGGGGCAATCAATCAGGCCCTGCGTGATGAGGCGATTGCAACCCGCATCCGTGATCTTGGCGCTGCGCCGCGCTTCACAACGCCCGCTGAAATGCTGACTTTCATCAGGGCAGAGCGTGAGGAATTCGGCGCGATTGCGCGCGCCGGCAAGATCAAAGTGGAATAAGGCGCGCTTTGTTCACGTAACACGCATCAAAGCTGTTTCTAGCTGCGCAGGCCCGGGGCTTCCTGGCCTGTGCGCGCGACATATTCCGTGTAGCCACCAGCAAAATCATGAATACCTTCTGGCGTCAATTCCAAGACGCGATTGGAAAGTGCCGCCAGAAAATGCCGGTCGTGGGAGACAAAAAGCATGGTGCCTTCATAAGCCGCCAAGGCGCTGATCAGCATTTCCTTGGTGGCCATATCAAGGTGATTGGTCGGTTCATCAAGCACAAGAAAATTGGGCGGATCATACAGCATCAGCGCCATGACCAGCCTGGCTTTTTCCCCACCCGATAGCACGCGGCATTTCTTTTCCACCTCATCGCCGGAAAAGCCGAAACACCCGGCCAAGGCACGCAAGGAACCTTGGCCTGCGCGCGGAAAGGCATCTTCCATAGTCTCAAAAATGCTGCGTTCGGCATCCAATGTTTCCATGGCATGCTGCGCGAAATAGCCCAATTTAACACTGCCGCCCACCGAGACCGTGCCATCATCGGGTTGCGTGAAGCCAGTCACCAGCTTCAGCAAGGTTGATTTTCCTGCGCCATTAATGCCCATGACACAGCAGCGTTCCTTGCGCCGGATCAGGAAATCCAAGCCGCGATAAATCACGCGATCGCCGTATTTCTTGTGAATGTTTTTCAGATTGACGACATCATCACCAGAACGTGGCGCGGGCGGAAATTCGAACAGGATGGTTTGGCGCCGCTTGGGCGGTTCCACACGGTCAATTTTTTCCAGCTTCTTGACCCGGCTTTGCACCTGCGCCGCGTGAGAAGCGCGCGCCTTGAACCGTTCAATGAATTTTATTTCCTTGGCCAGCATGGCTTGCTGCCGTTCGAATTGCGCCTGTTGCTGCTTTTCATTGAGCGCGCGTTGCTGTTCGTAAAACTCGTAATTGCCCGCATAGGTCGTCAGTGAACCCGCATCAATTTCAATAATTCTATTGACAATACGGTTCATGAACTCCCGATCATGGGATGTCATCAGCAGGGCGCCGTCATAGGCCAGTAGGAAATTTTCCAGCCAGATAAGGCTTTCCAGATCAAGGTGGTTGCTGGGTTCGTCCAAAAGCATGACATCAGGGGCCATCAATAAAATGCGCGCCAAGGCCACGCGCATCTTCCAACCGCCAGACAAGGCACCAACATCGCCTTCCATCATGTCCTGGCTGAAACTGAGCCCCGCCAGAACTTCACGCGCGCGGCCTTCCAGCGCATAGCCGCCCAATTCCTCAAAGCGGGCCTGAACCTCTCCGAAGCGTTCAATCAGTTGATCCATCTGATCAGCCTGGTCAGGATCACCGAGCGCGATTTCCAGCGCCTTTAATTCGGCTGCCACTTCGCTAATGGCGCCCGCGCCATCCATCACTTCCGCCACCGCGCTGCGGCCGGACATTTCCCCAACATCCTGGCTGAAAAAGCCGATGCTGAGGCCCTTTTCGGCAATCACCAAACCCTCATCGG
>CAIYMY010000130.1 GCA_903927465.1 uncultured Rhodospirillales bacterium
CTTCGCGATGGGGGCCCATGCCGGCTACATCTATATTCGCGGCGAATATTACAATGAAAGCGTTATCCTCGAAGCCGCCATTCAGGAAGCCTATGATGCCGGTTTACTCGGGCGAAATGCGGCGGGTTCCGGCTGGGATTTCGATCTTTACGTGCATCGCGGGGCAGGGGCCTATATTTGCGGCGAAGAAACCGCGCTGATTGAAAGCCTGGAAGGCAAAAAGGGCATGCCGCGGCTGAAGCCGCCCTTCCCGGCGGCGGTCGGGCTTTATGGCTGCCCGACCACGGTGAATAATGTTGAGACCATCGCCGTGGTGCCGGAAATTCTGCGCCGCGGGCCGGAATGGTTTTCATCTTTCGGGCGCCCCAAGAATTCGGGCACGAAGGTTTTCTGCATCCAGGGCCATGTGAACAATCCCTGCAATGTGGAAGCGGAAATGAGCATCCCAATGCGGGAGCTCATTGAACGCTATGCCGGCGGTGTGCGCGGAGGTTGGGATAATCTGCTCTGCGTGATTCCAGGCGGTTCTTCCACGCCGCTGCTGCCAAAGCACATCTGCGATGACGTGTTGATGGATTTTGATGCGCTGCGTGAACATCGTTCAGGCCTTGGCACGGCGGGCGTGATTGTGATGGATAAATCCACCGATGTGATCAAGGCGATTGCGCGGCTGGCTGCCTTCTACAAGCATGAAAGCTGCGGGCAATGCACACCCTGCCGCGAAGGCATGGGCTGGCAGAAGCGCATGATGGACCGCATGGTTGAAGGCAATGCGGAGATTGAGGAAATTGACGTGCTGGAAAACGTCACGCGCCGCATTGAAGGCCATACGATTTGCGCGCTGGCCGATGGCGGCGTTTGGCCGGTGCAGGGGCTGATCCGGCATTTCCGCCCGCTGATGGAAGAACGCATTCGTGACTATAAAAAGCGGCACTCCATGCCGCTGGCGGCGGAGTAAGCGCCATGGCGAAGGTCACGGTTGATGGCATTGAAGTGGAAGTCCCGAATGGGGCTTCCGTGTTGCAGGCTTGCGAAGCGGCGGGCAAGGAAATCCCGCGCTTTTGCTATCATGAACGCCTCAGCGTCGCCGGCAATTGCCGCATGTGTTTGGTGGAAGTGGAAAAGGCGCCAAAGCCAGTGGCTTCCTGCGCCTATCCTGTCATGGACGGGATGAAGGTGTTCACGGACTCACCCTTGGTGCGCAATGCCCGGCGTGGCGTGATGGAATTTCTGCTGATTAATCATCCGCTGGATTGCCCGATCTGCGACCAGGGCGGTGAGTGTGATTTGCAGGACCAGGCCTATGCCTATGGCCATGACAAGTCGCGCTATGGTGAAGCAAAGCGGGCGGTGAAGGACAAGAATATCGGCCCGCTCATCAAAACCGTGATGACGCGCTGCATTCAATGCACTCGCTGTGTGCGCTTTGCTGCCGAGGTTGCCGGTACGCCGGAATTGGGCGGCACCAATCGCGGCGAGAATATGGAAATCGGCACCTATGTGGAAAAGGCGCTGACGTCAGAACTTTCCGGCAATCTGATTGATATCTGCCCGGTCGGCGCGCTGACCAGCCGGCCTTATGCTTTCGTCTCGCGCCCTTGGGAATTGCGCAAGACGGATGGCATTGATGTGCTGGATGCCGTGGGCGCGAATATCCGCATTGATACGCGTGGACCCGAAGTGCTGCGGATTTTGCCCCGCATCAATGAGGCGGTGAATGAGGAATGGATGGCTGATCGCGGCCGCTTTTCCTTCGATGGCCTGAAGCGTCGCCGGCTGGATCGGCCATGGGTGCGCAAGGATGGCCGCATGGTCGCGGCAAGCTGGGCGGAGGCTTTTGCGGCGATTGCGGCGAAGCTTTCGCAAACGCCGTCGGATCGGATTGGCGCCGTGGCGGGTTCGCTTGCTGATGCGGAAAGCGTGCTGGCGCTTAAGGATCTGATGGCGGCTTATGGCAGCACCAATCTGGATTGCCGCGAAGATGGCGCGGCGATTGATGGCAGCCGGGCGAATTTCTACCGCTTCAACACTGGCATTGCCGGCATTGAAGAAGCCGATGCGCTGCTGATCATTGGCGCTGACCCGCGCAAGGAAGCGCCGGTGCTCAATGCGCGCATTCGCAAGCGCTGGGCGCAGGGGCGTTTCCCGGTGGGCATTATCGGGCCGGGTGGGCTGGATCTGACCTATAGTGCCCAGCATTTGGGCGAGGGGCCGGCGGCGCTTTCGGCTCTGCTGGATGGCTCGCATCCTTTCGCGGCGACGCTGAAGGCCGCGGAAAAGCCCATGCTGATCCTGGGGCGTGGTGCCATTGCGCGTGCTGATGGTGCGGCGGTGCTGGCAGCCGCATGGCGCTTGGCGGCGGAGGCCGGCATGCTGAAGCCCGATTGGCACGGCTTCAACCTGCTGCATCAATTCGGTGGTCAGGTTGGCGCTTTGGAACTTGGCTTCCTGCCAGGGCAGGGGGGCAAGGACCTCTCGGCAATGCTCTCGGGTGGCGTTGATGCGCTGTGGTTACTCAATGCGGATGGCTTTGATCCGGCGCGCATTCCGGCCAACACCTTCGTGATCTATCAAGGCCATCATGGTGATGCCATGGCAGCGCGTGCGGATGTGCTGCTGCCCGGTGCCGCCTATACGGAAAAGGACGCGACCTGGGTGAATACCGAAGGCCGCGCGCAACGTGGCTATCGTGCCATTCACCCACCAGGCGAAGCGCGAGAGGATTGGCGCATCATTCGCGCCTATAGTGAAGGTGTAGGCAAGACGCTGCCTTACAATGATTTGGATGCGCTGCGCGCGCGTCTGGCGAGTGTCAGCCCTGTCTTTGCGCGGATTGGCGAAGTGGCCGCTTCAGGCTGCGCTGATTTGGCCGGACCGCAGGCGGTGGTGGCGATGGAGGCAACAGCCTTCCGTCTGCCGATCACGGATTATCACCGCGCCGATGTGATCAGCCGCGCATCGGATGTGATGGCGGAATGCGCCGCGGTTTACGGGCCGCAACAGGCTTTGGCGGCGGAGTAGGGTGATGAGCGAATTCCTTGCCTCCCCCATTGGCATTTTGGTGTTGACGGTCGCAAAGGCTTTGGCGCTGCTGGTGCCTTTGTTGGTCATGGTGGCCTTTCTGACGCTTGCTGAACGCAAGGTCTTGGCGGCGATGCAAATGCGTCGGGGCCCCAATGTGGTCGGGCCCTTTGGCCTGCTGCAGCCTTTTGCTGATGCGCTGAAGATGCTGCTCAAGGAAACCATTGTGCCAACAGGGGCGAGTAAGCTTCTGTTCCTGTTCGCGCCGATGTTGACCTTCATGCTTGCCATGCTCGCTTGGGCGGTGATCCCAGTGAATGATGGCTGGGCGATTGCCGATATCAATGTCGGCATTCTTTATCTTTTTGCCATTTCATCGCTTGGCGTCTACGGCATCATCATCGCAGGCTGGGCTTCCAATTCGAAATACGCCTTCCTGGGCGCAATGCGCTCCGCCGCGCAGATGGTTTCCTATGAAGTCAGCATGGGCTTTGTGATTGTGACCGTGCTGCTTTGCGTGGGGTCGCTTAATCTGAATGACATTGTGAAAGCGCAGGAGAATCTATGGTTCTTCATCCCGCTTTTCCCGATGTTCGTTATCTTCTTTATCTCGACACTGGCCGAAACCAATCGCGCGCCCTTCGATCTGCCGGAAGGCGAAAGCGAATTGGTGGCGGGGTTCTTTGTTGAATATAGCAGCATGTCCTTCGCGCTATTCTTCCTGGGCGAATACGCGAACATGATCCTGATGGCGTCGCTGACGACCATCCTGTTCCTGGGTGGCTGGTATCCGCCGCTGGCCATTGAGCCCTTCACCTGGATCCCTGGCCCCATTTGGTTCGTGCTGAAAGTCTGCTTTCTGCTGTTTGTCTTTATATGGGTCCGCGCGACCTTCCCGCGCTACCGCTATGACCAGTTGATGCGGCTCGGCTGGAAGGTGTTTCTGCCCTTCAGCCTGATCTGGCTGGTCATTACTGCGGCGGTTCTGAAACTTACCGGCTGGCTGCCGGCTTGATGGGGCGCTGAACATGGCTTCTTTGGATCGCGTCGCACGTAGCCTGCTGCTTACGGAAATCGTCTCCGGCATGGCGCTGACGCTAAAATACTTCTTCAAGAAGAAGGTGACGCTGAACTACCCCTATGAACGCGGGCCGCTTGGGCCGCGCTTCAAGGGCGAACATGCGCTGCGTCGCTACCCGAATGGCGAAGAACGCTGCATTGCCTGCAAATTGTGTGAGGCTGTTTGCCCCGCCCAGGCCATCACGATTGAGGCCGAACCGCGCGAAGATGGCAGCCGCCGCACCACGCGCTACGACATTGACATGACGAAATGCATCTATTGCGGCTTGTGCGAAGAAGCCTGCCCGGTGGATGCCATTGTCGAAGGGCCGAATATGGAATTCGCGGTCGAGCGGCGGGAAGAACTGATCTA
>CAIYMY010000131.1 GCA_903927465.1 uncultured Rhodospirillales bacterium
ATGCATCCCCGCCACACCGGCGCGGATATATTCTTCCACCGTGCGCACCACATTGATGGCATTGCCAAAACCCGTATCGGCATCGGCAATCAGCGGCGCGCGCACGGCAGAGGCGATCAGCTTCGCATTCAGCGCCATTTCGGTCAGCGTAATCAGCCCCGCATCCGGCAGGCCGAGCAGATTGAGCGAGGTGCCATAGCCCGACATATAAAGCGCCGGGAAACCCGCATGTTCCAGAATGCGGGCCGACATGGCGTTGAAGCAGCCCGGCAGGATCAGCGGCGCGGGTTCCTTCAACAAAGCGCGCAAGCGGGTGGTGGCGCGGGCGGGGCTAGCTTGACCAAGGCGCATCGGTGTTTTCCTTATTTCAGCGGGAAGCCGAGGGAGCGCAGCGCTGCCTTCAGCCCATCGCGCCCACGCAGCGCACTGATCGAACCGATGCGCGAAATCACGCGCTGAGACCAATTGTCGGCCGCCATTTCATAGCGCTTGGAATATTCCGAGAGCTTTTCATCATAGGAAGCGCGGAGCGCCTTTTCCTTGGCGGTGGAATAGGTTTCGTGATGCACGACCGCTTCCTGAGACAAACGCGGCTTCACCGCGCTTTCCTTGCCCGGCGCGGCGTAGCCGACGCAAAGCCCGAAGACCGGCGCCGCACCTGGCGGCAGGCCCAGCATGGCGGCCACGCGCGGCACATCATTGCGGAGCGCGCCGATATACAAGGTGGCGAGGCCCATGCTTTCGGCGGCAACCACGGCATTCTGCGCGGCAAGGCCCGCATCAATTGCCGCAACCAGGAAGGTTTCCAGGAAGGGCATCCCCGCCAGGGAGACACCTTCTTCATGCCCGAGCCGTTCATTGCGCGAGACATCGGCAATGAAGACCAGAAAGATCGGGCATTGTTCGATATGCCGCTGCCCGCCCGCGATTTCCGCGAGCGCCTTGCGCTTTTCGGGGTCATTGACCGCGACCACGGACCAGGTCTGCAAATTTGAAGACGTCGCCGCCGATTGCGCCGCCGCGATCAGGGATTCCAGTGTGCCGGCGGGCAGCGCATCGGGCCGATAGCCGCGCACCGAACGGTGCGACAGCAAAAGGGCCATGGTGTCGTTCCAAGGGCCAATCTTGGGTTCGGCGCCGGCGCCGTAACGCGCTGTCAGGGCGGCCGGGGCCGGCAATTGCATGCCATCCATTTGGGTAGTCCTTCTCAATGATGGGTTAAGGTTAGGCCAGAAAGGCGCGGCGGGAAATCACCCTGGCTGGCGGTGCGTCGCCGCCGGATGGGGCGCGGCCAGCAAAGGCCCGGCGCCAAAAAGCTTTTCGCGGTAGGTGCCCGGCGTGTAAGCCCGCTTATAGCGCCCGCGTTCCTGAAGCGCCGGCACCAAAAGCCGCACCACATCTTCAAGGCATTCGGGGGTGACAGTGCGCGACAGGTTGAAGCCATCCACATCTGCCTGATCCATCCAGGCGATGAGTTCCTCGGCCACTTCATCCACGCTGCCGATGATGGGGGGCTGGCGGCTGCCGAGTACCATGCGGTCAATCAAGGCGCGCTTGGTGGCGCGTGGTGTCGCGGCCCTTAGCGCTTCCACATTGGAACGGATGGCTTGGCTTTGGCCGGCTTCCGGCAATTCCTCATCCATGTCGAAACGCGCCAAATCAATGCCGAGTGAGGCGGAGGCATGCACCAGCGCGCCTTCAATGCTGGCGTGCTGGCGATAGTCGGCGAGCTTCGCCTCGGCCTCCGCCCGCGTGCGGCCAATGATCAGCGTGGCGCCGACAAAGATTCGGATCGGGCGCGGCGCGGCGCGGGCGCGCAAATCAGCGACAAGCTTCGCGACATGCGGCTTCGGCCCGCCATTCAGAAAGACGCATTCCGCGTGCTGCGCGGCAAAACCCCGCCCGCGATCCGAGGCGCCCGCCTGATACAAAACCGGCGTGCGCTGCGGTGATGGTTCCACCAGATGCGGCGCATCCAGACGGTATTGCCGGCCTTGATGCGTGATGCGTTTTACGCGCGCGGGATCGGCGTAGATGCCCGCGGCACGGTCTCGGCTCACGGCATCGGCGGCCCAGGATTCCTCCCACAACCGATAGAGGATTTCCATGTATTCATCGGCCAGATCATAGCGATCATCATGCGCCATTTGCCGATCCAGCCCCATGGCGCGCGCGGCACTATCCAGATAGCCGGTGACGATATTCCAGCCGATGCGCCCTTTGGTGAGGTGATCCAGCGTGGAAAAACGCCGCGCCATCAGCGCCGGGCTTTCCCAGGCCAGGTTGCACGTCACGCCAAAACCAAGGTTGCGCGTGGCCGCCGCCATGGCGGGCACAATCAGCATCGGGTCCAGCAGCGGCACCTGCACGGCGTTGCGGATAGCCGCATCGCCATTCCCGCCATGCACATCATAAATGCCCAGCACATCCGCCAGGAAAAGCCCATCAAACAGCCCTTCTTCCAATAACCGCGCGAGGCCCATCCAGTAATCTAGCGAGAGATAGTCAGCCGAGCGATCCTGCGGATGCGTCCACATGCCCTGCTGGATATGGCCAACACAGGCCATATCAAAGGCATTGAAGCGGATCTCTCGCTTCACAGCGAAAGCCCAGGGATCAACAAGGCTTCCAGCACACGGCGCCGATTGCCATCAATCACCACGGCCTTGCGCGCTTTCAAATCAAAGCCAATGCCCACCGCTTCCGCCGCGGCTACCGGAGCACCAGTCACGCCATCATGCAGCAAATGCGTCCAGGTGGTGGTTTTCTCCCCCAGCGCGCGCAGCCCGCTATGGATAATCAGCAAATCGCCTATCCGCATCGGCTTCAGATAGACCAGGCGATATTCCAAGGCCGCGCTGCCAATGCCTTCTTCCCGCGCGCCGAGTTCTTCCGAGCCACGAAAGCGCAGATTGGGCACGCCGTCCCAGATGCGCGCAATCACCACATCCGGGCGCATCAGCCCGGCGCGATCACAATCCTCGGCCCTGATGGCGCCCAGATGCGCCTCAGTCAGACCCATGGCCGCCGTGGCGGCAAGGTCAGGCGGCATGCGGATGGGGTCAAAGGGCAGGCCACGCGGCCCGGCATGATCCGGCAGCGTCACCGCCAGGCTCGCGATTTTCTCATCCAGCCCCACCGGCAAGGGCAGAACCTCGCCCGAGCGCGGGTCCCGCAATTCAATATCCGAAACCAGCGCCGCCGCCGCTACCCCGGTGCCGCTATTGCGGATTTCGGCATAGACGCGAAGCCGATCCCCGCGCCTTTCCACGATGCCGCCGAAAATCGTGAAAGCCGTGCCCGCCGCCATTTCGCGCAAAAAGCGGATATGCTGATCAACCGGCGCGAAAAAGCCGCGATCCGGCGTGATGCCAAGCGCCAAAGCGAGCCAGGCCAGCCCATCCCCCGCCCGCGCAAGGTAATGGCGCACATTCATATGCCCCATCACATCGCATTCGCCGCTTTGCACGCTGCCCTTGCCGATCAAGATCATGGAATCACCCCTGGGAACCGCCCGCAGAACACCCTGCCCGGCTGTCGGACGCAACCCAGGGGAATCGCTTGAAAGGCTTACTGCTGAGGTTTGAACAGTAATGAGCCCAGATAATCTGTGTTCAGAGCGGCTTTTTTTCTTCTGACTTTGAGGCTGTGTTTGTCGTCTGCGTTGCG
>CAIYMY010000132.1 GCA_903927465.1 uncultured Rhodospirillales bacterium
CAGGAGTGACACGGAAGACATGGCGAAACCTCATCAAATCGAGGTAACCCATGAATCACATTACGCCGCACTCAGGAATCCCGACCAATCTCAAGCGATTGCCCTGGGGCATGCCCCCATCCCAGTTGCCATAACCTCAACCATCAGCCATCAAAGCAGAGGACTCGCCGTCTGAGTGGATACATTCAGGGGGGCACGTCACTTTTAACCCAAACCCTGAGCGGCAATCACCTTGGCGATGACAACCATGACGCTTGCGTACTGCACAATCCTGTGTCACGTAATGTATCCCACTGCTTTTTTTTGCTGATTTTGACGGATTTTTTCTTCGTCTTTTCAATGAGTTATAGGGCAGGTTTGTCGTCCCCTCTCGCCAGGGGACGCCACTTGCAACACCCGTCTAAAATCGGGGCTGCCAGGCGGGGCGTAGCCCCTTTCAGCTTGTAGCAAGCAATCCATGTCATAATCTATCTGGCTTGGACTACCCCCGAAGCTTGAGGCGCATAGTGGCAACTGGAATTCCTGAGCTTGAAGAACCCGCGCAAGCCAAGGCCGCGCTGACAGGGCTTTGGCAAGCGCGCCAATTCCACGAAGCCGCGGCCCTGGCCGCTAAGGCGATGGCGCTTTGGCCTGATGAGGCTGAATTTCGTGCAGAGCGCGCGAGACACCTGCTCGCTGCCGGGGCTTTAGTGGAGGCGGAAAGCGCCGCACGCGACGCCTTGCTGCTGAGGCCAGAAGCCGAAGCGCTATGGACTATCCTTGCCGATAGTCTGAGTCGACGAGGGCGCGGGCAGGAAACTGTCGAAGCCTTGACCGAGGCGTGCGGGATCCTGCCCGGAAGTCTGGCACTATGGGGAAGGCTGGGCCGTCAGGCGCTGCGTATTGGTAAGCATCAGCAAGCGATCCGTGCCTTCTCTGCCGCCGCTAAGCTTGAGCCTGAAAAGGAATTGTGGCGGCTGCAACTTCTGAGCGCCTTGTGGCAGGCACGCCGAATTGATCAGGCATACAAAACGATCGTGGAGGCCCTTGATCGTTTTCCTGAATCAGCCGCCCTTCATTGCCAGATGGCAAGATACTTCTCCAATGAACAGCAGCACCGTCAGGCAGAAAATGCGGCACGCCGCGCCCTTGAATTCAATCCGCAGATGATGGAGGCGCATGGCGCCCTTTTCAACGCCCTTGTGGCACAGGAGCAGTTCGGAGAAGCCTTCCGTGGCCTGCAAGCCGCCTGCGACCAATTTCCCAGTGATGGCTCCCTGTGGTTTCTGCTGGCTAGAACGGCCGCGAGACAGAGCCGCCTGGACCTTGCCATCAGCGCTTTTGAGAATGCGGTCGCGCTTCCTGGAGCACCGGCTGGCGCCTGGGAGGGGTTTGTCAACGCTCTTGTTGCAGAACAGCGTTATGGTGATGCGGCGGAACAGGCGAAAAAGGCCTTGCTGGCGCTATCTGCCAACCACAGTATGGCCGTGCTCATGGCAGAGACATTGCTAAGGAATGGAGAGGCAATCGAAAACGTAAGGACCAAGATGGTCGAAGTGCTCGGGGCCGATATACACTCCATCGCCGTCAGCCATCCGATCATGGATGCTTTGCTTAAGCTCGAGAGAGGCGATGAGGCGCTAGTACTGGCAAGTGCAAGTGATAATGGGCAAGCGAGTAACCCGGAAACAAGATTACGCTTCGCGAAAGCCCTTATTTCAATGATGGCTTCCGATAAGGCTGAGGCTGAATTGCGTTGCATTGCGGAGGAAGCACCTGATTGGATACCTGGCCTTGACGCCTTATGTGAGGCGTTGCGCCAACAGAAGAAAATCAAGGAGGCCTTGGCGGTCTTTCGGCGGATTGAAGATTTAAACCCGGATCAGTCAGTTTTGCGGGAGATACGCTATCGGATGTTTGGAACTGCAGAGTAAACCCTGATCTTGCCCTCACCATTCAAGGGAAGAAACAAGTGCTTCGGGTAATGACCAGTCTTGCTGGTCGAATGTGACCGCCTTCGGCAAAGGAAAGCTGTCGAACAATTCGGAACCGGTGAAAAAAGTCGGTTCCCAAAAATCATCAATGGCGCGAATAACCCTCGTCCAATTTGTAGAACTTTCTATTGGCATCCCGAAACTTAGGATACGGGTGGAACCGAACCCGGCATATGCATCAGCAAATCGTCTATCAAGGATTCTCTCGTCTGTATCAATTGATAGACGCTGAGGACCTTCATCGATCGGGGACACATAAAGACAGGGTATTCTGAACGCTTCAGCGATAATTAATCCATGAAGACTGCGCGATATGATGCGCTTGCAGGAAAGAATCTCCTCGACCTTTAATCGAAATCCATCCCAGCTCGGTTCATGATAGGTGGAAATGAGCTTGATACCGTCAGTGTCACCCCCTGCGTATCGCCTTAGAATGGCTTTGGGTATCGGGGCGGGGGTACGCTCCTCAAGCTCTGCTAGATGAGGAATTACCCCCAATTCATATTTTTTTTCAGGTTGGCCCTGAAAAATTTTCGGCAGGAACCAAGCAGGGTCACCGTAAATCTCGCTGCTCGGCAGGCCGATATCTTTTAGCAACCGTGCACTGAAGGGCCCACGAAGCGCATGCACCCTGTACCGCACCTCGGGAAAGCCCAAGAAGGGCTCCTCGATCCCCACCACCTTTCGACTCAAGCTCTCAAAGCCGGAACCCCAGATATGGATAGTGCCGGCTCTTTGCTGTTGCCCAATAGTACCAATGGCGAGCAATCTTGCCCGTGAGGAATCGAAGTTAACATGTGACACTGGACGCCGTGTAATCGCGGAAACGATAAGGGAACTCAGTTGATCACCCAGATTCGAGTAGGGCACCGTACCCGTGGAGCGCACCCAGGAAAGCGGGATTCGACCTTGTCTCTCGTCAATAGACGTGAGCAGCTCCGCGAGGTTGTCAGGAACAGTCTTGTCCTGCCCAAATGTGCGAAATCTCGCTAAGCGATTGAGTCTGTTCCCAATTCTGGAAAATATGGAACTCATCAGGTTGAAACTTCCGCGTACTGAGAGCCTCTTAAGATTTCCGACCTTTTACCAACAATTTGCAGCATGGTGATGCTGTTCAAAGACAGTCCAGAACGTAGCTCCATAGCCCCCCCCTCCAAGACATCCTTTCCTTCTCTCCTCGGCAAGACCGCCTCACTACTGATGCTACCCACACGGTCCGGCCCCTCGGCTACTTTGAGTACCGCATCAGGCTTGAAACAGCCCTGAATGTTGATTTCAATCATCCTTATAATGACGCGAAAGCATTCCCCCCTCACAACCCGCAAGCCGCATCCAAAAACGCCCCATCCAGCGTCCCCGGCGCAGCGTTGCGAAACCCGCTCCGCCGCGGGCGTTCGGCATGTACCGGCTGCTGCGCATTCCGCCGCGCGAACCAGGCACCTTCCAACGGGCGCCAGAGCCTTTCCGCACAACGATACTCCCCAATGAAACGCACCGAAAGCGCCCGCCCACCAGTTTCCGGGATGGGTATTGATTCGCGCAAATTAAGCATAATCCAGGCTCGCCGGACGGGACCTGAGATATTCAATTCGCGTTCCTGCACATAGCCGCTTTCGAACAATTCATTGCTGAAGCCAATGGAACGCCAGCCAACCAGCCCCGGGCCGGGCGGTTCAGGAATAGGCGGGGGTTCTGGCGGCGGCTGCGCGCAGCCTGCCAATCCCGCCAATAGCACTGCCGCCACAAACCGCCGCCCCATGATCTGCTCCTCCTGGCTTTTGTTTGATCGCATTTTCCGAGCCGCCAAGTGTTGCCACTTGGCTTGAAAATGCTCAGCCCATATTCACCATGATAGTCTTCTTATGCGTGAAATGTTCCAGCATGGCTTCCAGCGACGCTTCCTTGCCAAGGCCGGATTGCTTCACGCCACCATAGGAAAGATTGGCCTGCACCACCAGATTTTGGTTGATCTGCACCAGGCCCGCTTCCAGCCGATGCGCCAGATCAAGCCCGACCTTCAGGTTGTTGGTCCAAAGGCTGGCGGCCAGGCCGTAGATGGAATCATTCGCCTCGGCCAGCACCGCTTCCGGGTCATCAAAGGGCTGAATCACCGTCACCGGGCCAAAGATTTCTTCCTGGACCAGGCGGCTTTCGCGCGTCAGGCCCGTGAAGATCACCGGCTGCAGGAACAGGCCCTTCTTCAGCGCGGGGTCTTCCGGCATGCGGCTGCAGACATGCGCGGTGGCGCCGGCCGTCGCCGTGCCTTCGGCAATGAAGCTCTTCACCTTATCGAATTGGCCCTGGCTGATGATGGTGCCGATATCCGTCGTCTCATCCAAGGGGTCGCCCATCACCATGCCATTCACCGCATCCTTCATGGCGGTGACGAAGCGGTCAAAAATCGGCCGTTCCACATAAATGCGCGATGCCGCGGTGCAGCTTTGCCCCTGGCGCGTGAACCGCATGGAGGTCAGCGCGCCGGAGACCGTCTTGTCGAAATCGCAATCGGCGAAGACAATCATTGGGCTTTTGCCGCCCAATTCCAGCGTAACAGGGATCAGCTTTTCAGCCGCAGCCCGATAGACAATCTTGCCGGTTTCGACCGAACCAGTGAAGGTCACCTTCTTCACCAGCGGATGCGCCACCAGCGGCGCGCCGCATTCCGGGCCAAAGCCGCTCACCATATTGAACACACCTGGCGGCAGCACGCGGTTCATGATTTCGCAAATGCGCAGCACGGCCAGTGGCGCTTCTTCCGCGCTTTTCACCACAACGGCATTGCCCGCCACCAGCGCCGGCGCCACTTTCAGCGCCATCAGCAGCATCGGCACATTCCAGGGAATGATAGCACCCACCACGCCGAGTGGCTCACGCACCGTCACGGACAGTACGTTGGGGGCGAAGGGCACGCTTTCGCCCTTCAATTCGCCGCCAAGCCCGCCGAAGAATTCGAACACATCGGCGACAACATTGGCTTCCACACGGCTTTCCGTGCGAAGCGCCTTGCCGGTTTCAAGGGCGATCAGCCGGCCCAATTCATCCACATGTTCCTTCAGCAGCGCGGCGCATTGATGCACCAAGGCGCCGCGCTTGCGCGCCGGCATCTTGGCCCATTCCTTCTGCGCCTTGGCGGCATTGGTGACCGCCGCATCCACATCCGCCGCATCGCCTTCCGCCGCACGGGCCACTTCAATGCCTGTCGCCGGGTTCACCACGGCGAAGCTTTTGCCGCTGCGCGCCGGCACATAAGCGCCGCCGATGAAATGCAGGCCCGACAGCGCCTTGGCGAGCGCGAAGGGGTCTGCCGAAGGGGCGGCCGGGGTGGGGTGCGGGCGATCCAGCATGAACGGGGTCCTTTCTCAATTTCAGGCA
>CAIYMY010000133.1 GCA_903927465.1 uncultured Rhodospirillales bacterium
CATCGCGCAAATAGCGTTCCATCGGGTTGTCGCGCGAATAGCCTGCCGCGCCCCAAACCTGCAAAGCCTGGTTCGTCACCCTGATCGCCATCTCGCCCGCCAGTACCTTGGCCTGCGCGGAGGCAAGCCGATCCGGAAAGCCATTGGGGCCCGCGCTTTTCGCCGCGCGCCAGACCAGCGCACGGGCCG
This sequence comes from uncultured Rhodospirillales bacterium, assembly GCA_903927465.1. Lineage (GTDB taxonomy): Bacteria > Pseudomonadota > Alphaproteobacteria > Acetobacterales > Acetobacteraceae > Neoroseomonas. Next base: position 190 of record CAIYMY010000133.1, read on the forward strand.
ATTCCACTTCAATGGACATATCCGCCAGCATCCAGGCAAGTCCCTGGAATTCGCCAATGGGCCGGCCGAATTGGCGACGCGTCTGCGCGCGGTCCAGCGCATGTTCATAGGCGCCCGCGGCCAGCCCCAAGGCAACGGTCGCCGCCCCCACGCGCTGGCCATTATAGGCATCAATCAGCCGGCCAAAGCCGCGCGCCCAGCCGCCGGGCGGGCGCAGCACCATGCTATCGGGCACTTCCAGCCCGGCGATCTCTGTCTCGGCTTCCGGCATGCCGCATAGCCCGAGGGAGGGGATGCGCTTGAAGGTAACGCCAGGCGGCGGGCCATCGCCGTCGCGGACCACCAGAAAGCCACCAATGCCCTGATCGCACCCATCCTCAATCACCCGGGCGAAGATTAGATGCAGCCGGGAAACGCCGCCGCCCGTGATCCAGGTCTTGCGGCCATTGATCACCCATCTATCGCCATGGCGCACGGCGCGCGTGGTCATCTCCGTCGCGGCCGAACCGGCTTCGGGTTCCGTGATCAGAATCGCGGGCTTATCGCCGGCCAGCACCAGATCAGCGGCGATGCGCTTTTGGGCATCCGTCCCATAGGCCATGATGGCGCCAATCGCGCCCATATTGGCTTCAACGGAGATGCGGCCGCATACCGCGCAGGCTTTGGAAAACTCCTCAATCACCAGGGCCGCGTCGAAGTAATCCCCGCCCGGCCCGCCCCAGGCGCGCGGCACGGTGAGCCCGGTGAAGCCCGCTTCCGCCATGCGCTGCACCATTGGCCAAGGATAGGCGCCGGACCGATCCGTCTCGGCAGCTTGGGCTGCCGCTTCGCGCGCCAATTCGCGCGCCCGGTCGCGCAGCCTTGCCTGTTCTGGGGTCAAGCCATCCATGATTTCGGCCTTATATTAAACGCGTTTCGATTGCCGCGGCGGCGGCACGGTCCAGTTTCAGTGCCTTGGCGAATTCATCAAGCCAGGCACGTTCGGCTGCGGCGATCTCACCCGCGCCGACCACGGCGGCGGCATAAAGCTGCGCGGCCAGCATCGGGTCGCTTGCCAGTTTCGCCAACGCCGCGGGGGATAGCGGCTTGTCGAAATCAGCCAGCACCGCGTCGCGCGCCTTGGCACTCAGGCCTGCGCCATCCAATTGGGCGGCGATGCGCCCGCGTTCTTCGGCATCTATCGCGCCATCGGCCTTGGCGGCGGCAATCATGGCGCGCAGCATTAACAGCGCTTCGTCGGTCTCGGCGCTGGGTTCCTCATCCGCTTCAGCGGCAACGGGCGCCCAAGGATCGGTGGCAGGCTTGCTGGCGCCTGGCGCATTGCCCCAAGGGCTTGGGCTGGCCGGTGCATCCTTCAGCCCGCCTTGGCCTGGGGTTTTTTTCACCGGAGTAGCGCTGCCACCGGCCTTTGCTGGCCCGGCCCAATCGAAACCACTCCCGCCTTTGGCCTGCGGTGTGGGCCTTGGTTGCGGCGCCGGTGCGGGGGCTTGGCTACGCCGCAGCGCTTCAATCGCGATGCCCGCAAGCCCCGCCAGCGCACGACCAAGCTGCGCATTGCCTGCTGGCATGCGCGAGCGCGAAAGACTTGGGCCGCGGCGCCTTGGTGCTGCGCCCCCTGACAAAACCGCACCGATTACGCTGCCCAGATCGAAACCTGCCATTGGCGCTTCTCCTTCAAGGTTAGCGTTATAGTTCCTGCATCACCGCGGCAATGGCCGGGGCCAGGGCGCGAAATTCCTCGGCCCTTGGGCTCCGCGCGCGCCAAGCCAGGCCGATGCGCCGGCTCATGCCGCCTTCCAAAGGTTTGGTGACCATTCCAGTTCCGGCCAAGACGCCGCCCGCAACGGCCAGGCGCGGCAGCAGCGTCACGCCAAGCCCGCTGGCGGCCATTTGCACAAGCGTATGAAGCGAGGTGGCCGAGAATTCCTCGGCGGTCAGCGCCCCCGATAGCCCGCAAGCGGCCAACGCGTGATCGCGCAGGCAATGGCCGTCCTGCAGCAGCAATAGTTTTTCATCCATCAGCGCCCGGGGCGGAATGCTGGTGCGTTCGGCCAAGGCGTGATCCGCAGGACAGGCGAGCAGAAACGGGTCTTCCGCGATGCTCAGCGTCTCCGCCCCGCCGCAATCACAGGGCAGCGCCAGCAGCAGCAAGTCAAGCCGCCCGGCTTCAAGGCCTTCCACCAGCCTTTCGGTCAAATCCTCACGCAGCCATGGGCGAAGCCGCGGGAAATCGGCGCGCAGCCTTGGCATCAGGCGGGGCAGCAGAAAGGGGCTGATGGTCGGGATCACGCCTAGGCGGATCGGGCCGGAGAGTGGTTCCCGCGCGGCGGTGGCGGTTTCCACGCAGCTATTGAGCGCGGCGAGGGCAACACGCGCGCGTTGGATGAGCTCCGCCCCAAGTGGCGTGAAGACCGGTTTTTTCGCGCCGCTCCGTTCCAGGATCGCGGCATCCAATTGGCGTTCAAGCGCGATCATGCCGGCGGATAGGGTGGATTGCGTCACACCACAGGCCGATGCAGCGCGGCCGAAATGCTCATACTCGGCCAAGGCCACCAGGTAGCGAAGCTGCTGAGGCGTGGGCAGCGCGATCATCGAGTTTTCCGATTATAAAATGGGGGAAACTTCAGCCTAATAACTGATTCGCAGCCCTTGGTGAAAGCGATTTCCGTCAATAACGAGCAGGGCGGTACGGGGCAGGGTCAATGAAGGGCGCTTCGCCCATCATCATCTCGGCCACCAGCCGCCCAGTGGTGGGGCCAAGCGTAAAACCCTGATGCGCATGGCCGAACGCGCACCAGGCGCCGGCCTGGTCGGGCAGGGGGCCGATGATCGGCAGCATATCCGGCGTGCAGGGGCGGACCCCAAGCCAGGGATCGTCTTCCACGGCTTCCGCCAGGGGCAGAAGCTTACGCGCAAAGGGCTCAGCGCGCGCCAATTGCACCGGGGTTTTCGGCGCATCATCGGGCGCGAATTCAGCCCCGGTGGTGAGCCTGACACCAGCGCGCATCGGCACCAGCACAAAGCCGCTATCGGCATCCATAAAACCATGATTGAGCACCGCATTACCCTGCATGCGGTAATGGCGGTGATAGCCACGCTTGCCAAAAAGCGGCGGCGCATAGCCAAAGCGGCGGGTCAGCTTCGCGGAGGCTGAGCCAAGTGCAATCACAACCTGTTCCGCTTCGCGCGGGCCATCACTGGCTTGCACGCGCCAGCCAGCGCCGTGGCGTTCAAGGCTGAGTGCATCGCCGCGCAGGATTTGGCCGCCGGCTTCGGTGAAACGCCGCGCATAAAACAGCGTCAACGCCTGCGGATCGCTTACGGAAAGCGGATCGGTCCAATGAATGGCGCCAAGGCGTTTGACCAACAAATGAGGCTCGGCTGCCGCAAGGCCAGCTTCATCCAGCAGCGCGTAATTCACCCCTTGCTCGCGCTTCAGCATTTCGGCTTCGGCAATGGCGGCGTTCAATTCTGGCTGTTTATTGTAAAGCCGCATCCAGCCAATGGGGCGAAGCAATGCTTCAGCCTCCGTGCCGCGCGTGAGTGCCACATGTTCATCAATGCAGGTCACGATCAGCCGCGCATAGGCTTCCGCAATGGGCCGGTAGCGTGAAGGCGCCGAATGCCACCAATATTTGAACAAGGGCCCCGCCAGGCTGAGCAAGGCAGAGGGATGATAGGAAGCATCCACCGATCTGTTCTGCGCCATGCGCCACAGCGTTGCGATATCGCGCGGGAACGGATGCGGATGCACCGCTTCCCGCTGGATCAAACCCGCATTGCCGAAGGAAGCACCTTCCCCCGGCGGCGCGCGATCCAACAGCACCACTTGCGCGCCGCGGCGTTGCAGATGCAGCGCGATGGAAACGCCGACCATGCCGGCGCCGAGCACGATCACAGATCGCGACATTATACTTCTTCCTGTCTCACCCGCCCTTATAGGCGTGGTTCACACATCCTTGGTTTCGAATTCCGCCGGACCCGTGATTTCGATCAATTCCAAATCTTCCGAATGGGCGACTTCACGATGCTTCACCAAGGGCGGCTGGTAGCAGCTATCACCGGCGCGGAATTCCTTCACGCCGATATCCTCATACTCGAAGCGCACCCAGCCCTTCAATACGAAGAACATCTGGAATTTCAGATTATGGGTGTGCCATTGGCCAGTGGCATGGGCGCCCGGAATGGCGCGGATGACATGCGCGCCAAAGGCGCCGCCAGTGGCGCCATTGATGCCGAGATCGCGATATTCGAAAAACGGGCGCAGCCCGCGGATGAATTCAGACGTTTCAGCATGGCTGGTCGTGGTGGTGGTCATGGCGTTTTTCCTTCAAGCTAGGGGAAGAGCAACATGGCGGGTGAAGCCCGGGCGCGTCAGCAGCGTATCATAATAGCGGCGCAGATTGGGCAGGCTTGGGCGTTCAATCGGCATCACATGCCAGCGATGCACCCAGCAGCCAAGCGTGATGTCAGCCAAGGTGAGATCATCACCACAGAGAAAGCGCTGACCTTCAAGCTTTTTTTCGATCATGCCCCAAAGCCTGCCCGCTTCATCGCGCGCCTTGGCTTCCGCCTTCCAATCGCGTTCCGGTTCCGGCAGGCGCACATGGGTGAAGAAGATCGTCACCATTGGCGCGGTCAAATGGCCAAGGGTCCAATCCATCCAGGTTTCCACGGCGGCCCTTTGGCGCGCATCGCGCGGGTAGATCGGGCTATCCGGCGCTTCGGTATTGCACAAAAAGCGGCAGATCGTATTGCTCTCCCACAGCGCCCAGCCATCTTCTTCCTGCAAGGTCGGCACCAGGCCCATGGGGTTCATGGCGCGGTATTCGGGTTCCTTGGTGCGGCCAAAGGCGCCGCCGGCATCTATCCGTTCATAGGAAAGGCCGAGCTCTTCCATCAGCCACAGCACTTTCATGACATTGCTGGAACTGGTCCGGCCCCAAAGCTTGCGCATCGCTCATCTCCATCAGATGGACTGACCCTAAAGCCCCCCGCGTGATGGGTCCAGTTGCAAGCGGCGCCGTGGCGCGCAATCTGTTTCCCATGAAGCGCGCTTTGATCATTCTGGCCCTGGCCGCCGCAGCCCCGCTTTTGGCCCAAGCCAGCGAAACCTGGCTGGGGCTGGCGCCGTGCGAGCTTTGTCTCTGGCAGCGCTGGCCCTATTGGGTGGCGGCGGGCTTCGCGGCGCTGGCGCTGGCGCTGCCGCGTCTCGCTGGGGTGCTGCTGAGCCTGGCGGGCTTGGCCGCGCTCACTTCCGGGGTTTTGGGCGGGTTTCATCTGGGGGTGGAGCAAGGCTTCTGGCCATCTCCCTTGGCCGGCTGCAAGGCCGCCACTGCCGGCGGGGCCATGAGCATCGAGGATATGCTGAAAAGCCTGGCCCCCATCCCAAATAAGCCCTGCGACGCCCCCGCCTTTCTTATTTCCGGCCTTCCCATTTCAATGGCGGCCATGAATATGCTGTATGGTCTTGGCCTTGGGGCGCTTTCCCTCGGCCTCGCCCGGCAAGGAGCCAGAGCATGACGCAGAAAACCGCCGAATACCGCCTGCCCGGCGACCCCACGGCGCGTGATGTGGTGGAACGCACCATCCGCGTGGACCATGCCGGCGAATATGGCGCCAAGCGCATTTATGAGGGCCAGCTAGCCGTGCTGGGCCGCACCAAATACGGCCCGCTGATCGAACATATGAAGGCGCAGGAACAGGTCCATTTGGACACATTCTCTCGGCTGATTGGGGAACGCCGCGTGCGCCCCACGGCGCTTCTACCCTTCTGGCATGTCGCAGGCTTCGCGCTGGGTGCGGCGAGCGCACTGCTTGGCCATCGTGGCGCCATGGCCTGCACGGTTGCCGTGGAAGAAGCGATTGATGAGCATTACCGCGCCCAGGAAGACACGCTTGGCGATGATGAGGCGGAACTGCGCGCCGATATCGCCCGCTTCCGCGCCGAGGAA
>CAIYMY010000134.1 GCA_903927465.1 uncultured Rhodospirillales bacterium
CTTCCACCCGGCGGCGGATCGCGTGGCCTTCATGTCCTATCAAAGCCGCGAACAGCCGCGCGTTGTCTTGTTTGATTTGAACACGCGCGGCCAGCAGGTGCTCGGCAATTTCCAAGGCATGACGCTGTCACCACGCTTCGCACCCGATGGGCGTTCCGTTGTGCTTTCCGCCATGCGCGGGGCGGACGCCAATATCTTCGCGGTAGATTTGGCAAGCAGGCGCGAAAGGCAGCTTACCAGTGGTAGTTCACTGGATGTCAGCCCCTGCTATTCGCCTGATGGCACGCAGATTGTGTTCAATTCCGATCGTGGCGGCGATCAGCAACTTTATGTGATGGATGCGAATGGCGGCGGCATCCGGCGCATTTCCTTCGGCCGCGGGCGCTACGCGACGCCGGTCTGGTCACCGCGCGGCGATTTGATTGCCTTCACACGCTTTGGCGGTGGTAGCTTTGCGATTGGCGTGATGCGCCCCGATGGCTCGGGCGAGCGTATTTTGTCCGAGGGTTGGAAGATGGAAGCGCCGAGCTTCGCGCCCAATGGCCGCATGCTGGTCTTTGGCCGGGAAACCCGCGCCACAGATTCGCGCGGTGGCGGCTTTTCGGCGCGCATCCACACCATAGACATTGCGGGCTTCAATGAACGGCCACTGCCGACGCCAACGGACGCGACGGACCCGACATGGTCGCCCTTGCTCTCATAAGGCTTTTATTAGGTTTTGGCTTGACCGCAGCGGATCGAGCCTTTACCGCACCGCACAAAGTTATGTTTTTCCTGAAAGGAAACCAGTCATGATCTTGAAATTCCTAGGAATTGCCAGCATCGCGCTGCTCGCCGCCTGCTCCAACACGGATTCCAGCAGCAGCACGGGCTCCGGTGCCGGCGCCGGCAATATCCGCCCCGGCAGCCAGGAAGATCTGGTCGCCAATGTGGGCGATCGCGTCTTCTTCGATTATGATCGCAGCAATGTCCGCGCCGATCAGCGCCCGGTGTTGCAGCGCCAGGCGGAATGGATGGGCCGCTACCCGGAAGTGCGGGTGCAGGTCGAAGGCCATGCGGATGAACGCGGCACGCGCGAATACAATTTGGCCCTTGGTCAGCGCCGCGCCAATGCAACCCGGGATGTGCTGGCGGCGGGTGGCGTGAATCCTTCGCGGATTTCCACCATCTCCTATGGCAAGGATCAGCCGTCGGCGCTGGGTTCGGATGAAAGCGCCTGGGCGCAGAACCGCCGCGCCGTCACGGTGGTGCGGTAAGGGAAAGGGGCGCTGCCCCGGCGGCGCCGCTTGATCAGCATGTCAAACGCATCCTCTGTTTTCCGCTTGGCCGTTTTGGGTCTTGGGCTGGCGCTTGCCGCCCCTGCGCATGCCCAGGTGGAAAGCCGAGAGGGCATAGCCCTGCAAAACCAAATGCTGGATTTGCGGCGCGAGCTTGATGCCCTCCGCCGAGGCGGCGCCGGGGCCGCGCCAAGCGCGCCTTCGCGCGGACCTGCGGCTTCGGGCGATTTGGTGCAGCAATTGCTGGGTCGCGTGCAGGAACTTGAAGAAGAAAACCGCCGCCTGCGCGGGCGCCTTGATGTAGCCGACAATAATGACCGGCAAATGCGCGCCGAGATGGAAAAGCTGCGCGGTGATCTGGATTTCCGCCTGCAAGCTCTCGAAAAGGGGGCTGGCCGACCGGCCGCCACGCGCCCTCCTCAGCCGGGGCCGGCGGCGCAAGCTCAGCCAGCCCCGGCCAACCCGGCAGCCTCCAGCGCCCCCCGAACCGTTGACAAGGCCATTGCGGATGGCCGCACAGCCCTAGCGCAGCGCGACTTCCCAACCGCCGAGGCCGCCGCGCGGGAGGCAATCCGCGCCCGCCCCGGTGCGCGCGCCCAGGATGCGTCATTGCTGTTGGGTGATGCGCTGATGGGAAAGCGGGATTTCCAGAATGCCGCGCTTGCCTATGACGAAGCCTTTAGCCGCAACCGCCAGGGCGCCCGCGCGCCAGAGGCAATGATCGGGCTCGCCAATGCCTTCCAGGGCTTTGGTGCCCGGCGCGAGGCTTGTGAGACCTTGGATAATCTGCGCTCCAATTTCCCCAATCTGGCCGGGCCGCAGGCGGATCGTGCGGCTGACAGCCGCCGCCGCGCGCAATGCCGGTAAGCCCCACATGGGGATAGCCCGTCTCCTGCGCTGACCCCGCCGGTCAGTCGCGCCGAATTCGCCGCCGCCATGGCGCCGCTTGGGCCATTTGGCGCGGTGCCTCGGCTTGCCGTGGCGGTTTCCGGCGGGCCGCATAGCCTGGCGCTTGC
>CAIYMY010000135.1 GCA_903927465.1 uncultured Rhodospirillales bacterium
CGTGAACGACGAATTCCATCGGCGTGTAATCGTCGTTCAGCATCAATACCTTGTACATGGCTGGCTTCTTGGTGCGCGGGCGCGTCTTGACGACGATGCCCGTCTGCGGCCCTTCACCACCACCTTGCCCGTCATCCGGGCGCTTATCCTGATCGCTCATGCTCTCGGTTCGGTCTTTCAGAACGCAGGCTATCACGCCGCGCTGGCTATAGAATATGGAGCGAATGGCCGAAGGTGAAGCCCCAGATACACTTAAGTGCATAATCTTTTGTACAAGCCCCAGTTTAAGGCAGCGCAAACGCCAGACGGGTTAGCTCAGGTGCCAGGCAAAAAAATAGCGTGATCCAAGGGTATGGATCACGCTACGTGCTGGCTACCCCCCGGTTGGGAGGAGGGGGGAGGAGGGTAACTCAGCCAAGAGCGGGGAAACCCCGCCCCAAGATTAGGCCGCGAGCGGCTTCGCGATCTTTTCCATCGCCACCGTCATGCGCGCATTCATGGGCGCGAAGGCGCTTTCGGCGAGCTTCACGGAAGCTTCCTGAAGCTTGGTGCCTTCGGCAACCATCTTTTCCAGCGCGGCCTTGGCGAACTTCGCCTGCAGCTCAGCGGCTTCATTCACGCTTTTCACGCCGGAAAGCGCCTTGGCGCCTTCCATGGCGTGGTCGGTCAGGCCCTGTGCCAGCGCCATGTACTGGCGGGCGAGGTCCTGAGAGCCCGAGGCCCAGGTCTGGGCGGCCTTGGTGAAGGCCTCCACATTGCCACGGCCGAATTCAGCGGCTTCTTCCGCCGCCTTGAAGATGCTCTCAGCACCCTGGGTCATCTGTTCCACGTTATTCTCCATTGCTACGCGGGCCTGCGCCGCACCGTCATTCATCACTTTTTGAGCCTGTTCCGCAGCTTCCGCCGCAACCTTGCTCACAACCTGGCTTTTGCTTTGCGCCATGATCTCAACCCTTTCATTGCCTGACCGGGGTGCAGCGACCCGGGCTTTGCGAACCGGCCGGAAGGGCCGGGAAGATTTGCTGCGCTGCAACATGAACAGCTTCTACGCTTGCTGCCCGGGCGATTGCAAGGATTTTTTTGCACTGCACAAAAATTTTTAGCGCCCCCGGTCGGGCATTCTGGCCAGGGCTTTCGGATTGTACCTCAAGCTCATTTCTTAACCCTCTGAGGTGAATGAGAATTTGTCTTTTTTTGCTGGACGGGTGGGGTTTGGCTGGATATAAAAGCGCAGGGGAACACAGGGCTCGGGCGTCGCAGCTTTGGTCCATTGGGGGATTTTCGAATGAGGATTCGTCGCCAAGGCCTGGGGGGCCTTGCCGGTCGATTCGTCGGGGCGATGTTGGGGTTGGCGCTTGCCGCCCTGCCTTGGCGCGCCGCCGAAGCGCAAATCGGCAGTGCGCGCTATTCCGCCATTGTCATGGAAGCCCGCACCGGCGCGGTCCTGATTGACGCCGGCGCGGATGAACCGCGCTACCCGGCATCCCTCACCAAAATGATGACGCTTTACATGGTGTTTGAGGCGCTGCGCGAGGGCAAGACGCAACTGAATAGCCGCGTGGTGATGAGTGAGGAAGCCGCTTCGAAGCCGCCTTCCAAGCTTGGCATCCCGCCTGGCGGTGGTCTGACGGTGGAACAGGCAATCCTGGCGCTGGTCACAAAAAGCGCCAATGATGTCGCAGCCGCACTGGGCGAGCATGTTGCGGGTTCCGAGGAACGCTTCGCGCAAATGATGACCATGCGCGCGCGTAGCCTTGGCATGACGCAAACGCGCTTTCGGAACGCATCGGGTCTGCCAGATTTTGATCAAGTGACAACGGCACGCGACATGGCGACTCTGGGCCGGCGCTTATTCACCGATTTCCCCAATCGCTATCATTATTTCGGCACAGTGCATTTCGCCTGGGGCCGGGCGCAGATCCGCAACCACAACCGCATGCTCGGCGATTATGACGGTGCGGATGGCATCAAGACCGGCTTCATCAATGCCTCGGGCTTCAATATCGTGACCTCAGCGCAGCGTGATGGTGTGCGGCTGGTGGGCGCCACCTTCGGTGGGTCTTCCTGGGTGGAACGTGATCGGCATATGGGCGCGCTGCTCGATCAGGGATTTTCGCGCATGGGGGTGGCGCCGCGCGCCCCTTCATCGGTGATGGTCTCGGCTGTTGTGCCGCCGCGCAGCGCCCCGGCTGCCCGCCCAGTGGCGCAAAGCAATATGCGCTTGGCACAGGCGGCTCCGCCCGCCCAGCGCCGCGCGCCGCAGCAAGTCGCGGCTGCGCCCAACCGCCAAAATGTGGCGCCGGTTACCTATCGCCAAACGCCAACACCTCCTCGGCCCGCCGCGCGGCCAATGCAGCGCGTGGAACAGGGCAGCGCCGGGAGCAATCTGCAGCGCCCGAATACGCAGCGCCAGCAAACCGCCAGCGCGGCGCCGCGACCGGCGCAGCGGTAGATTAGAGCATTTTCAAGCCAAGTGGAATCACTTGGCGGCTCAGAAAATGCGATCAAACAAAGGTTTAGAGCATGTGCCGTGAACGAACGTGAACGGGGAACGCTCTAATCTCGCCAGGAAAGCCCAGCGCGCGCCATACGGGCGCGCACATAGACCAGCCAGATCACTTGCAGGCCGATTGCGGCTAGAAAAACCAGCGCCTTATGTGCCGGATCAAGACCAAGAAACGCCCAGGCCAGCAGCCCATTGGCCAGCACAAACGCCCAATGCACCGCCGCCACTTGCCGCACCCCAAGCCCGCTGCGCTGCGCCATTTGATATAGATGGGTGCGATGCGCGGCGGTGATGTTCAGCCCCATGGCGGCGCGGTGGGCGAGCGTAAAGGTTGCATCAAAGAACAAGCCAAATAGCAGCAGCGGCACCAGCATGAAGGAAACCTCGGCCGCATCGAAGCGCGCTGCCGCCACCGCCAGAATCGCCACCATGAAGCCCAGGAATTGGCTGCCGACATCGCCCAGGAAAATCCGCGCCGGGTGCAAATTGAACGGCAGAAAGCCAAGCAAGCCAGCGGCCAGCATCAATGACGCCAGATAAACAAACCAGCCGCCATGATGCCCAGCAATGATGCAAAGGATCAGCAGCGCGAGGAACACAGTGCCCCCCACCAACCCATCCAGCCCATCCATGAAATTTACCGAATTGGTGCAGCCCAGAATCCAGAACAGCGTCAGCAACGGCCCAAGCGCGCCAAGTTCCACCGGGCCAAGCCCCGGCAGCGCGATTCGCTGCAATTCAAGCCCGCTGCCAATCGCGACCAAAGCGGCCAGTGCCTGCGCCGCCAGCTTCAGTGCAAAGCGCAAATCACGCGCATCATCCCAAAAGGACACCGCCGCAATGGCGAGCGCCGCACCAATCACGCCGAGAAACTGCGGCCCCGGCAGGCGCGCATATTCTGCCTGCCAATACAGCAGCCCCATGCCGAGCGTGAAAGCCACCACAATGCCAAGCCCGCCGCCGCGCGGTGTTGGCTGGCTATGGCTTGACCGCGCATTGGGGTGATCCAGGATCGGGTAGGCGATCATCAGCCGCACCACGACGGCCGAGATCAGCGCCAGGCCAAGGGCGACAGCCAGATGGATCAGGATGGCGTGGAAGGTCATATCGGGGCAGCGCTATCGCCCGGCTAAGCGCCGGGCGCAACCTGGCGATCGTTTAGCGCCTTTGCAGAATCTCTGGATTGACCATCATGGCCGGATCGGGCGCGCCATCCAAAGCGGCCAGGATATTGCGCGCCGCCGCTTCCGCCATGCGGGCCGTGCCTTCTTCCGTGCTTGCCGCCGAATGCGGGCTGACGATGACATTGGGCATGCTGAACAGCGGATTACCGGGCGTGGCGGGCTCGATTTCCAACACGTCCGTGCCGAAACCCATCAGCCGGCCCGATTGCAACGCGGCCACCACCGCTTCCTGCTTCACGATCGGCCCGCGTGCTGTATTCACCAGAATGGCGCCTGGCTTCAGCGCCGCAAAGGCCGCTTCATCCATCAAATGCCGCGTCTCGGGCGTCAGGGGGCAATGCAGCGTCACCACATCCGCTTCCGCCAGCGCCTTTTTGAAATCCCGCGCCGGGATATGCCCGTCGGATGCGATGCGGGCCGGATGGTACAGCGGGTCATGCACCATGACCTTCATGTGAAAGGCGCGCGCATAGGCCGCAACGCGTGACCCGATCCGCCCGTAGCCCACCACCAGCGCGGTCTTGCCGGCCAGATCCACCATGCGCGGCCCATCCTTGGGCCACCAGCCGCCCTGCTTGATATGGGCATCCGAATCCACCGCGCGCCGTGCCACCCCCAGCATCAGCATCATGGCGTGTTCGGCGACCGAAAGATCATTGGTACCATTCACCACCATCACGGCGATGCCGCGTTCTGTGCAGGCGGGGATATCCACCGTGTCAAAGCCAACGCCTATGCGCGAGACCGCGCGCAAGCGTGGCGCGGCGGCAAGGGCCGCCTTGTCCACGCGTTCAAGCCAAGCCACCAAGCCATCCGCATTGGCAAGCGCGGCATGCAACGCCGGCGCCGGTGGGTCGAACATTTCGATGGTTTCGACATCGGCGCGCGCGGCCAGCACCGCCGCACCTGCGGGATGCAGGGGCCGGCCAAGGATAATGCGATAGGGCATCAGTTCAGCTTCTCGATCTTGTTGACTTCAACCACCTCGCGCCAGCGGGCGATTTCGCTGCGGACATGGGTACTGAAGCGCTCAGGCGAGCCGCCTTCGGGACGCACGCCAAGGTCGGCGAATTTGCGGCGCACTTCGGGATCGGCAATCGCTTCATTCAACAGGCGGCTAAGCCCCGCAATCACCGCATCCGGCGTGCCGCGCGGCGCCATGAAGCCGAACCAGGGCTCCACCACAATGTCCGGGATGCCGGCTTCGGCGAAGGTGGGCACATCCGGCAGGGATGGGTCGCGTTCGCGGCCTGTGACGGCGAGCGCGCGGATTTGCCCGGCGCGGATGGCACCGATCTTGGTCGGGATGTTTTCCATCATCACCTGTACCTGGCCCGCCAGCAGCGCCTGCAAGGCGGGCGCTCCACCGCGGAAGGGCACATGCACCAGCGTCAGGCCAAGCCGGCCATTCAGTAATTCCGGGATCAAATGGTTGGAAGACCCAAAGCCGGAGGAGCCGTAATTGACGCGGCCCGGATTGGCCTTCACCCAGGCGATGAATTCCTGCAGGTTTTGTGCGGGCACGGCGTTGTTCACCGCCACCGCATTCATGACACTACCGGACCAAAAAACCGGGATCAGATCGCGTTCGATATCATAGGGCATGCGGGCATAGATGGCGGGGTTGATCGCGCAATTGCCGATAGTGCAGGCGCCAAGCGTATAACCATCTGGCGCACTTTTCGCCGCCGCATCCATGCCGATATTGCCATTGGCGCCAGAGCGGTTTTCGATCACCCAGGGATGCGGCGCGCTGCGGCTGATGCGATCCGCCAGGATGCGCCCGACAAGGTCGGTGGAGCCCCCCGGTGGGAAGGGCAGGATGATGCGAACTGGGCGTTCAGGGACCCAGCCCTGCGCAAGCGCAAGCCCGGGCAGGCAAAGGGCGAAAAGGGTCAGGGCAATCCGGCGCAGCATGGAACCTCCTTGGTTTTGGGCCTTATGGGCCATTGCGGCGAGTATCATGCCTAAATCGCAGGGCTTCAAGCGGCGGCCGCCGATGGCGCTCGCCTTTGCGATCTATATTTCGGTGCGCGAAAGGGTAAAGCGTGTTCCCGTGGCGCGGGAGTTTGAGCAGCCATGAGGGGGCTGAGACCCCAAATCCCGGTTTCCAAAGGCCTCGGGCCTTTGGTGGGTGGGTTTCAGGGAGGGCAAAGCCCTCCCTGACCTTTTAGTTGGCCGGTTTCACCGCCATGGCTGTGGTCCGTTCATCCATTCGCGGCGTATAGACAAAACCGCGCCGCGCTGCCCAGACATTCACAAGTTGGAATAATGGGATCATCACCTGTTCATCGGTGGTGACCATCTTCACAGCCTCCCGCAGCAGTTTTTCGCGTTCCGCGTCGTCCAGTGTGGCGGCGGCGCGTTCGGTCAGTGCATCAAGGGCGGGGTTGGAGTAGCGCGATGAATTGGCGGCACCGCGGCGCTTTTCACGATCAAAGGTGCCGAAGATATTGACCAGCATGTAGGATGCTTCGCCGGTTACGCTGCCCCAGCCGCCCATGCGGGCGTTGAATTCTTGCCGCGCATTGCGTGCGGCATAGGTGGTCCAGGGCAGGGTCTGCACTTCGGTGCGTAGCCCAACGCGTGTCCACATTTGTGCGACCGCTTGCGCGGTGCGTGCATCATTCGGGTAGCGATCATTGGGCGCCAGTAGGGTCAGGCGGAAGCCTTGCGGGAAGCCTGCTTCGGCGAGCAGGCGGCGTGCGCCGTCAGTGTCAAAACGCGGCACGGGCACATCGGGGTTATAGGAATAGGCACCTGGCGGCAGCCATTGGCCGGTGGGCTTGGCGGTGCCTTCCATGACTCGATCGGCGAGCGCGTTGCGGTCTATCGCCATGGAAAGCGCGCGGCGGACGCGCACATCATGGAAGGGGTTTCGCGCGAAGGGTTTGCCTTCATTGTCGCTGACCATGATTGGGTTTTCCGCGCGGGAATAGTCAAACAAAAGGTAGATCAGGCGTAGTCCCTGGATTTCGTAAAGCGAAATCCGTTGATCGCGCCGCAGGCGTTCCAGGTCGGATGACGGCACCTGGTCAATCACATCAACATCGCCGGCCAGCAGGGCTGCGGTGCGGGACGCATCATTGGCGATGAAGCGGTAGGAAACGCGCGCCCAGGGTTGCGGCCCGGCCCAGTAATTCTCATTCCGCGTGAATTCGGTGCGGTCACCTTGGCGGTAATTCGCCAGCCGATAGGGGCCGGTGCCAATCGCGGCGCGGCCGGCATTGTAATCTTCCGTCTCCGCCCCGGCGCCAGCGTGGCGGGAGATGATCTGCACGGATGCCAATTCGGTGGGCAGCAGAGGGTGCGGGGCGGCGGTATGGAAGCGGATGGTGAGCGGGTCCATGATTTCAGCGCGCGTGATGGCGCGGATCATGCCGGCGAAGGTGCCTGGGCTATTGCGCACATTGGGCACGCGTTCGATGGTGAAGGCCACATCATCGGCGGTGAAATCCCGCCCATCATGCCATTTCACGCCGGGGCGGAGCTTGAATTCCCAAACGGTTTCGGAAAGCGGTCGCCAGCTTTCTGCCAGCATGGGTTGCAGCCGCGCCTCTGCATCCTGTTCCACCAGCCGGTCGAACATATGCTGCGTCAGGCTGATATTGGGGGAGGCATTGTAGAAATGTGGGTCAAGCGCGGTGGGCGACCCGCCAATGCCGATGGTCAGATTTTGCGCAAATGCGCCCGAAGCGCCCATGCCGGCCAGCAGCAAGGCGGCCAAGGCAAAACGAGGGGGGCGGGATGATAAGGGAAGCATGGCGGCATTCTCCTGCTGCGGATCGGGGCGATGCTAGCGGTGCCGCGCGCCGGCTGCTAGAAGGAAGTGAGGTTAGGCTCAAAAACAACAGGGGGTCTGGGATGACGGGAAAACTTCGCAAGCTGGCGCTGGTTGCCAGCACAGCGTTTATTGGTCTTTCGGCGCAAGGCGCGCTGGCCCAAAGCGTCACCATGGCGGTGGCCGCACCCGTGACTTCGCTTGATCCGCATTACCATCAGCTTTCGCCCAATAACGCGGTCGCGGATACCATCTTCGACAAGCTGGTGAATACGGACGCCAAATCGAACAACCTGCCCGGCCTGGCGCTGAGCTGGCGCGCGGTTGAGCCCAATGTCTGGGAATTCAAGCTGCGGCCCAATGTGCGCTTCCATAATGGCAATGAATTCACCGCCGAGGATGTGGCCTTCACGCTGCAGCGCCTGCCCAATGTGCCCAATAGCCCTTCATCCTTCGCGGCTTATTCGCGGCCTATTCAGGCGATAGAAATTGTTGACCCGCTGACCATCCGCTTCCGGACCGCGGCGCCGCATCCGTTGATGCCCTTAGATATGACCAATGTCCGCATCCTGGACCGGGAGACGCATCAGAACGCGACGACCGAGGAATTCAACGCGGGCCGTGCGGCGATTGGCACTGGCCCTTACCGCGTAGTGTCGCATCGCAGCGGTGACCGCATTGAATTCGAACGGAACGATAATTACTGGGGTGATCGCGCGGCCTTCCAACGCGTGATCTATCGCATGATCACCAATGATGCGGCGCGCACTGCTGCACTGCTGGCCGGCGATGTGGAATTCATTGACCAGGTGCCGACATCGGATCTGGCGAAGCTCCGGCAGGATAACCGGATTGCGCTTTCTGAGACGGTTGGCCTGCGCTTGATCTTCCTTGGCCTTGATCACCTGCGCCCGGCCAATGAGAATTCGCCCTTCATCACGGATAATGATGGCAAGCCGCTGGGCCGCAACCCGCTGCAGGATGTGCGCGTGCGACGTGCGCTTTCGATCGCCATTGACCGCAAGGCCATTGTGGACCGCGTGATGGAAGGTGCTGCCGTGCCGGCGGGGCAATTCCTGCCCGAAGGTGTCTATACCCATGTGCCCGGTGTGACGCCGCCGCCCTTCGATCCCGATGGCGCGCGCCGCTTGCTGGCCGAAGCGGGCTATCCGCAGGGTTTCCGCATTCAGTTGAATGGCCCGAATGACCGCTATGTGAATGATGCGCGCATCATTCAGGCAATCGGCCAGATGTGGACGCGCATAGGCGTGCGTACCACGGTTGAAGCGCAGCCCTGGACCACCTTCATTGGCCGCGCGGGCCGTGCGGATTTTTCCTCTCACCTTATTGGTTGGGGGTCCAATCCGGATGGTTCACATCCGCTGCGCAATATCCTGGCGACGGTGACGCGTGAGAAGGGCTGGGGGTCTTCCAATCGTGGGCGCTATTCCAACCCGCGGGTGGATGGGCTGCTTGATCAATCCTTGGTCGAATTGGATGAAGCCAAGCGCGTGCAAATGGTGATTGAAGCGCAGCGCATCGCGGCCGAGGATGTGGGCGTGATCCCGCTGCATATCCAAACCAATATCTGGGGTATGCGCCGCCACTTGGCGCATGATGCCCGTAATGATGAGCTGACGCGCGCGCAGGATGTGCGCCCGGCAGCGCGCTGAACCGGATAAGACCAAATGACCGTCTACCTTGTTCGGCGTATCTTGCAGGCACTGCTTGTTGTGCTGGCGATGTCGCTGATTGTCTTTATCGGCGTCTATGCCATAGGCGATCCGGTTGAAATCCTGATCAGCCCGGATGCGGACCAGATTGAACGTGAACGCGCTGTTCAGGCGCTTGGGCTCGATCTGCCGCTTTGGCAGCAATATGCGGTGTTCCTGACCAAGGCCTTGCAGGGCGATTTGGGGCGGTCGTTTGTCTATAATGAACCGGCGCTGAAGTTGATTTTGCAGCGCATGCCGGCAACGCTGGAACTTGCTTTCGGCGCGACGATCATCGCGCTGATCATTGGCCTGCCGCTTGGGCTTTATGCTGGGCTTAGGCCCGAAGGCCGCTTCAGCCGCGTCATTATGGCGGGGTCCATTTTGGGCTTTTCCCTGCCCACCTTCTGGGTTGGGCTGATGCTGATTATGGTGTTCGCGGTTTATCTTGGCTGGCTGCCATCCACCGGGCGGGGCGATACGGGGACACTGCTTGGCCTGCAATGGTCCTTCCTGACCTGGGATGGCATTCGCCATATGACCATGCCCGCGATCAATCTTGCGCTGTTTAAGATCAGCCTGGTCATTCGCCTGACGCGCGCCGGTGTGCGCGAAACCATGCTGATGGATTACGTGAAATTCGCCCGCGCCAAGGGGCTTTCGCCGGCGCGCGTGACCTTCGTGCATGTGTTCAAGAATATCCTGATCCCCGTCGTGACCGTGGTTGGGCTGGAACTTGGCAGCACCATCGCCTTTTCGGTGGTGACAGAAAGCGTCTTCGCCTGGCCTGGCATGGGCAAGCTGATTATTGATTCGATCAATGTGCTGGATCGGCCTGTGATCGTGGCTTACCTCATGATGATCGTGCTGATGTTCATCGCGATCAACCTGATTGTTGATCTCACCTATTCAATGCTTGACCCGCGCGTCCGGCTGGAGAGCAAAGGCACATGAGCGACGCTGTCATCCCCGCCAAAATCGCCGATAAGGTGGAAACGCCTTTTCGGCGCTTCGTATCCGAATTCGCGGAAAGCAAGGTGGCGCTGGGTGGGTTGGTGGTGTTCATCATCATTGCCTTGCTCGCCATCTTCGCGCCTTGGATCACGCCGCAGAACCCCTATGATCTCGCTGAACTTGACATCATGGATGGCCGGATGGAACCCGGTACCGTGGGAGGTGCGGGGTTCACCTTTCTGTTGGGCACGGATGATCAGGGGCGCGATATGCTTTCTGGGATCATCTATGGCTTGCGGATTTCACTCATCGTCGGCGCGGGTTCCGCGCTGATTGCCTGCCTGATTGGCGCTTCGCTTGGGCTGCTGGCTGCCTATGCCGGTGGGCGGACCGATAGCGTGATCATGCGGCTTGTGGATTTGCAGCTTTCCTTCCCGACCATTCTGGCCGCACTCATGATCCTCGCCTTTCTGGGCAAGGGCATCATGAATGTGGTGATCGCGCTGGTGCTGGTGGAATGGGCCTATTACGCGCGCACGGTGCGCGGTACGGCGCTGGTCGAAAGAAGGCGTGAGTATATTGAAGCGGCGCAATGCCTGGCCTTGCCCACGCATCGGATATTATTCCGCCATTTGCTGCCCAATTGCCTGCCGCCCTTGATCGTAGTGGGCACCATGCAGGTGGCGCGCGCCATTGCGCTGGAAGCGACCCTTTCCTTCCTTGGTCTTGGTGTGCCGATCACGGAACCATCGCTTGGGCTGCTGATCGCCAATGGGTATGAATACATGCTTTCCGGCAAATACTGGATTTCCTTCTATCCCGGCATTGCGCTGCTGATCACGATTGTCTCCATCAATCTGGTTGGCGATCAATTGCGTGATGTGCTGAACCCGCGGCTGAAGAAATAGGCACATGACGGCACCAACTCTCGAAGTTCGCAATCTACAGACATACTTTTTCACGCGCGCTGGCGTGGTGAAGGCGGTGGATGGCGTTTCCTTTTCCGTCGGCCGCGGCAAGGTGATGGGGCTTGTTGGCGAATCCGGTTCCGGCAAAACCGTCACGGGGTTTTCCATCATTGGCCTGGTTGACCCACCCGGGCGCATCGCGGGCGGGTCCATCCTGTTTCAGGGGCGCGATCTGGCGAAGCTTTCCGAAGAAGAAATGCGCGATTTGCGGGGCAACCGCATTGCCATGATCTTCCAGGACCCGATGATGACGCTGAACCCGGTGCTGCGCATTGATACGCAGATGATCGAAACGGTTAAAGCACATAAGAAGGTCTCGACCGAGGAAGCGCGCCAGCGTGCGCGCGATACGCTTGGCATGGTGGGGATCCCGTCTCCGGATGAACGCCTGAAAGCCTATCCGCACCAGTTTTCGGGCGGCATGCGTCAGCGCGTAGCCATTGCAATCGCGCTATTGCATGAACCGCAATTGATTGTTGCCGATGAACCGACCACGGCCTTGGATGTGACCATTCAGGGGCAAATTTTGGCCGAGGTGCAGAAGCTTTGCGCCACCACGGGCACTTCCATGATCTGGATCACGCATGATCTCTCGGTGGTTGCCGGCCTCGCGGATGATATTGCGGTGATGTATGCCGGGCGCATCGTGGAAAAGGGTGCGGTCAGCGAAGTGCTGGATAAGCCTTTGCATCCCTATACCCATGGGCTGATCGGCTCCGTCCCCAGCCGTAACAAGCGGGGTGAGGCGCTACGCCAAATTCCAGGTATGACGCCTTCATTGCTCAACCTGCCGCTTGGCTGCGCCTTTCGCGCGCGTTGTCCGCGCGCTTCGGAAGCTTGCATTGCGGAGCCCATCATGGCGGAGATTCTGCCCGGACGAGAAGCGCGCTGCATCCACCCCCATCTTGACGCTTCGGAGGCCGCATGAACGCCGCGCCGATGCTTGAACTGCGCGACATTACGCGCCGTTTTGAAAAGAAGCTCGATTTCGCGGGCCGCATCGCGCAGCGCCTGGGCGCGCCGGTGCGCGAAGAAATCGTGCATGCGGTGGACCGCGTGAACCTGACCGTCCGCAAGGGTGAGGTTGTGGGGCTGGTCGGTGAATCCGGCTGCGGCAAATCCACGCTTGGGCGCATGGTGGCCGGCATATTGCCGCCAACCGAAGGCACCATTCTGCGCGATGGGACCGACATCAAGGCGCTGACAGGGGCCGAGGCGCGGCAGATGAAGCTCCGCACCCAGATGATTTTCCAGGACCCCTATGCCTCGCTCAATCCGCGCATGCGTGTGCAGGATATTGTGGGTGAGGCGCCGCGCGTGCATGGGCTTTTGGAAGGTGCGGCCTTTGATGATTATGTGGATGAACAGATGCGCCGCGCGGGCTTGGACCCGGGCTTCAAGCGGCGCTATCCACATCAATTCTCGGGCGGGCAGCGCCAGCGCATTGGTATTGCGCGCGCACTCGCGGTGAGGCCGGACTTCATTGTGTGCGATGAGGCTGTGGCGGCGCTGGATGTTTCGATCCAGGCGCAAATCCTGAACCTGTTCATGCGGCTCAGGAAAGAACTGGATCTGACCTATCTTTTCATCAGCCATGATCTTGGCGTGGTGGAGCATCTCTCGGATCGGGTGGTGATCATGTATCTGGGGCGTGTGGTGGAGGAAGCGGATACGGAAACCGTCTTCCGCCGGCCCAATCACCCCTATACGCGGTCCTTGCTGGATTCCGTGCCGCGGATTGAAAACCGCAAGCGGGCATTCTCGGTCGTGAAGGGGGAAATCCCGTCACCGCTTAATCCGCCTGCGGGCTGCCACTTCCATCCGCGTTGTCCGCTTGCGATGGAACGCTGCCGGGTGGAGGTGCCGAAGCTGCGGGAAATCGCGCCAGGCCAGCGCAGCGCCTGCCATTTGAATGATCAATGATGATGCGCTTCTTGATCGCCGCGCTGCTGCTGATTGGGTTGGCTGCTTGTGAAGGCAGCGGTAAGCGCGGTGGTTATGTTGGTGGCGGCGCGGGCGGCAATCGCACGTCAAACTGAAGCGTCGGGTTTTCGCGTGCGCGATGCCGCGTAGAAACTCGCCATCGCGAAAAGCGCAATGACCAGCAGCAGCCAGGGCACGGGGCCATAGCCGCCCGCCGCATCCCAAACCAACGCCAGCGCCAAGGGCGCGGCCGTCCGGGGCAGAACCGCAAAGGCGGAAAGCGCGCCGGATGTCGCGCCAAAACCATCGCGCCCCATGATCTCCGCCACGCCTGCCGCGCGCAGAATGGTCAACAAGCCATCCGCCACCGCCCAGGCGATGATAAAGGCAATGGTCAGCGCCAGGCTATTTGGCGCGAGCGCGAATAGCGCCATGCCAATCGGCAGCAGCAGCACGGCAAAGCGCCCGACATGCCGCATGGCAACACCTCGGCCAAGCGTGAACAGCACCAGCCGCGCCGCCACTTGGCCCGGGCCATGCGCAGCGGCCAGCAGCAGGACGGTTGCTTCCGGCCAGCCGCGTTCGCGCAGCAGCAAGACCAAATGTGCGCCGAGCCCCGTGCCGATGAAGGCATGCGCTGCGAAGCAAAAGGCGAGGCCCAGAAACACCGGGTCCCGCAAGCGGCGCAGCAAAGATACTGGCGCAGCGCTTTCCGTCATGCGTTTCGGCGGCCCGGCATGGCGCAGCATGTAGCCCGTGATCGCTGCCGAACCCGTTTGGATCACCGCCAGCACCAACAACGCATCGCGCCAACCGAACAGCCCGATCAGTGCTTCGACCAAGGGAATGAAAATAGTGCCGGTGAAGCCCGTGATCAGCGTAATCGCCGTGATGCTGCGCGTCACATCACGCGCTTGTGCCACCACCACCGCCATGGCTGGCCCCCAAAGGCAGGTGGCATGCGCCGCACCCAGCAGAACCCAAATCACGACAAAGGCGATGGGGTGCGACACAAAACTCCACGCTACCAGCAATAGCGCGCCCAGCAGCGCGCCGCCCGTCATCATGGCGCGCGGACCGTGGCGATCCTGCCAGCGCCCCGCCGGCACCGCGATCAGGCCCGAGACCAGCAAGCCGCAGGTAAAGGCGCCCGAGATCAACACGCGCGACCAGCCAAGTTCGGCTTCCATCGGCGCGACCATCAATTGGAAGGGGGTGAAAAGGCAGCCCCAGCCGACAAGCTGCGTAATCGCGGTGCCCCAGAACAATAACCGGGGCGCAATGCGCGGCGCTTCGCTCACACGGTGAATTGTTCGGCGATGATGCGCTCGGAAAGCCCGCGATCGGGGTCGAACATCAGGGTCAGCGATACATCGCGCGCTTCGCTCACTTCAACCCGCGTCACATCGCGCACTTCGGTGTAATCCGCGACCGCCGCAACAGGGCGCTTATCCGGTTCCAGAATATCGAACACGACCGTCGCATCAGAAGGCAGCAACGCGCCGCGCCAGCGCCGCGGGCGAAAGGCAGAAATTGGTGTCAGCGGCAGCAAATTCGCACTCAGCGGCACAATCGGCCCATGGGCGGAAAGATTATAGGCTGTGCTGCCGGCGGGCGTACTCACCAGAATGCCATCGCAAATCAATTCCGGCAGCCGCGCCTTGCCATCCACCAAGATGCGTATCTTGGCGGCCTGGCGGCTTTCACGCAGCAGGGAAACCTCATTGATCGCAAGCGCTTCCACCGGCGCGCCGTGCTTATGGCTTGCCAGCATACGCAGCGGATGCACGGTTGCGGTTTGTGCGGCGGCCAGACGCGCGGGCAGATCATCTTCCCGATAATCATTCATCAGAAAGCCGACGCTACCCCTGTTCATGCCATAAACCGGCAGGCCGCGGCGCAGGAAGCGATGCAGGGTTTCCAGCATGAAGCCATCGCCACCAAGGGCGACGACCACTTCCGCATCTTCTTCTTCTGCGCTGCCATAACGCGCCACCAGCGCGGCGCGGGCCTTTTGCGCCTCAGGGCTTTGCCCAGCCAGGATGGTAACATGGCGGGGCGCGAAGGCGTTCATGCGCGTGGCCAACCCGCAGCAGCGGCACGGTGTTCCAGCAAAGGCATGTCGCGGCGCACACGCGCGGTCAGCGCCTGGTCAATCCGTGCGGTGGCGTGGCCTTTGCCATCACTTGCTTTCGCGACCACATGGCCCCAGGGGTCGGCAATCAGTGAATGGCCATAGACACTGCGTTGCGCGCCACGTTCTTCATATTGGCCGAAGGAAGCGGCGGCTATGATCCAGCATTGCGTATCAATCGCCCGCGCACGCAGCAGCGCTTCCCAATGATCCTTGCCGGTTTGCAGCGTGAAATTGGATGGCACCAGAATCGCTTCTGCCCCCATGGCGCGCAGCGCTAAATACAATTCCGGAAAGCGGACATCGTAGCAGATGGTGCAGGCAAAGCGGATGCCGCCCGCATCAAACAGCGCCAGATCGCGCCCGCCGCCATAAAGCGCGCTCTCACGATACCCTGTGCCATCGGGGGCGGTGATGTCGAATAGATGGATCTTCCGGTAGCGCGCAATCTCTGCCCCATCCGGGCCGAAAACCAACGTGGTGTTGAACAGCTTCTCGCCGCCATTTTCGATGATCGAACCGCCATGCACAGTAATGCCATGTCGGCGCGCCAGGCCGCGCAGCAACTCGTAAGCCGGGCCGCCTTCGCCCCCTGGTACGGGCAGCACTTCGGCGGCTGCCATTCGGGCATCTCGCCCACCGCCCAGATTGGTCCAGGTTTCCGGCAGGCTGACCAACCCGGGCCGATCCACGGCAATTGCCGCTTCGATCAGCGCCTCGGCCTGCGCCAGATTGGCGGCCTTGTCGCTGCCCTGGTTCATCTGGATCACGCTGACGCGCATCCGCTTACTCCTGACCATGTGACAACCCCATCAAGCCGGGGCGGGGGCTTGCCCGCAAGGGGGCGCGTGTTCAGGCGCGGGGTGGGCGCCAATCAAGCTTGGGTTCGGCGCGGCGTTCGCGCAAAGGGGGCGGGCTATAGGCAGCGGGCGGGGGTACGGGTGGGTTCAGCCGCGGGCCAATTTCCGCTTCGCGTCTGGAAAAGCCCGCAGGTTCTTCCCAATCCTGCTCCACCTGGGCGCGCGGTGCGACACTGGGTCCAGTGCGGCGTAATTCGACGCGGAGTTCCGCCAATTGCAGTTCCAGTGCTTCCAGCCGCGATTTTACGCCATAAACGGCGAAGGGCATGCCGAGGAAGGCCAGCACCAGAAGGCCCAAAAGCAGCGCCAGGATCAGGCCGGTCCAGCCAGGCAGCCCCGGCAACGTCAGGGCGGCAATGATGGCTTGCAGCGCCTCAGCCACCGGTCACACTCATGTGCCGGGCGACGGCGGGGCGGTTATGCCTGCGGTCAATCACGAAATCATGGCCCTTGGGCTTGCGCGCAATGGCATCATGGATCGCTTGCAAAAGCGCCGCGTCATCCACGCCAGGGTCGCGCAGCATGGCGCGGAATTCCGCCGCGTCATCCTGACCCAGGCACATATACAGCGTGCCCGTGCAGGTCAGCCGCACGCGATTGCAGCTTTCGCAGAAATTATGCGTCATCGGCGTGATGAAGCCGATCCGCTGGCCGGTTTCCTTCACGCGCATGTAGCGCGCCGGACCGCCCGTGCTGTAATCCGTATCTTCCAGCGTCCAGTTTTGCTTGAGCCGAGACCGCACCAGCGACAAGGGCAAATACTGATCCGTGCGATCGCCGGTGATATCGCCCATTGGCATGGTCTCAATCAAACAGAGATCAAAGCCATGTTCACCGCACCAGGCGATCATGCGGTCATATTGATGCTCATTCACGCCTTTCAGCGCGACAGCATTGATCTTGATGGCAAGGCCCGCGGCCTTGGCGGCGAAAATGCCATCCAAGGTTTGTTCAATCTTGCCCCAGCGCGTGACCGCCGCGAAGGCATCCGCATCCAGCGTATCAAGCGAGACATTGATGCGCCGGACACCGGCCGAGAAAAGCTCATCCGCATAACGGACAAGCTGCGTGCCATTGGTGGTGAGGGTCAGTTCGCGCAAGCCACCGGGCCCGATGCGTTGGCCTAAGCCCCGGATCAGCGACATCACATTCTTGCGCACCAAGGGCTCGCCACCCGTCAGCCTGATCTTGTCCACACCGGTCGCGATGAAGGCGGCGGAGAGGCGTTCCAATTCCTCAAGCGTCAGGATTTCCGCCTTGGGCAGGAAGGTCATGTCTTCCGCCATGCAATAGACGCAGCGCAGATCGCAGCGATCCGTCACCGAGACACGCAAATAGGACACGTGGCGCCCAAAAGGGTCCATGAGAGGCGCGGATTGTGGAGCGACAGAATTCATAGGCGGGATTTGGGGGCGAAGCGGGGTCCGGTGCAAGACCCTTTATTCATACAAGTAGCGCGATGGAACCGGCACCAATCAGCACAATCAGGGCAAAGGGCCGATACCAGCTTTGCGGCACCACATGGAAAAGCCGCGCCCCAATGGGCACGCAAATCACCATAATGGGCAGCAGCACGGCAGTGCGGACCAGTACGGATAGGTCAATCAGCCCCAGAAAAAGGGGCGGGAAGACGGAAATCACCGAAATCACCGAAAAGAACAGGATCAGATTGGCCCGATGCGTCTTGGCGGCTTCCGGCCCCGCCAGCAGGTAAAGGATGACCGGCGGCCCGGACATGCCCGTGGAGCCCTTAAGCAGGCCCGAGACTGCCCCCACGGCCATATTCAGCGGCAATGGGCGGGACCCGTTGTAGCGCCAGCCCGACAGCAGCAGCCCGCCAAAGATCAGCACAAAGGCGCCAATGGCGCGGCGCAGCACCTCTCCATCCGCGGTGATCAGGACATAGGCGCCAAGCGGCGTCATCAGCGCAGCTGTGCCGCCAATGGGCAGGATCACGCGCCGATCCGCATCCTTAAGCGCGCTGGGGAGCAGCTGGATGGAAACGATAAGTTCCATCAGCAGCATCACCGGCACCCCGGCCTTGGGCCCCCAAAGCACGGAATAGATCGGCGCCAGGATCACCGCGGTGCCAAAACCGGCATAGCCGCGCATCAGGCCGGCAATGGCGGTGGCAAGGGCAGCGCCCAGCAGCCGCCAATCGGTCAGCACCGGCAGGGCAGCGTTGAATACATCGGTCATCTTGCGGGTGGAGCCTCGATAATCAGGTCAATCAGGCGGGCATTGATCAATACCTTGCCGGCATGCTCGAAATTGACCGTGACGCGTTCCCCCACCACGGATTGGACCTGGCCCAGGCCCCAATCCGCTTCCGTTGGGTGGCGCACACGCATGCCAGGTTCTATCAATGCCATCACCATCCGCTTTCGTTCTTAATAACTCGCTAGGGTTAAGAGGATACTGTCCCACCCCATGACACAAGTAACCCCTGAGCCTGATAGCGCCGAAGGCGCTGATCTTCATTTGCGCCTGACCCGATTGATCGGGCTCAGGCTTTGCCATGATTTGGGGGGCTTGGCAGGCACCATCGGCAATGCGCTGGAAATGCTGAATGATGCCGGCGCTGAAGCGGCGGATCTGGCTGGCGAAGCTGCGGATATGCTGCGCCGGCGCCTGTTGCTGTGGCGGTCAGTGCTGGGCAGTGGGGAAGCGCGCACCTTGGGCGCGGTGCTTGGCTTGCTGAAGGGCCAGATTGCGGCAGGCCGGGCGCATCTTGAACTTGGCGATTTGCCGGAAGCGACTCCGCTTTCCGAAACCATGGTGCCTTTGCTGCTGAGTGGCCTTTTGGTGGCCGGTGAGGCCTTGCCGCGCGGTGGTGTGGTGCGCCTGGCC
The DNA here is from genome assembly GCA_903927465.1 of uncultured Rhodospirillales bacterium. Lineage (GTDB taxonomy): Bacteria > Pseudomonadota > Alphaproteobacteria > Acetobacterales > Acetobacteraceae > Neoroseomonas. The sequence continues at coordinate 18,873 of CAIYMY010000135.1, forward strand.
GGTGACCTGCAACGCGCAATCACGATTCTGCCCATTGGTACTGCAGCAAATTGGAGCCCCGTGCTGCTGCGCTATGCGGCGGGTGCGGCGCTACCCAGTGATATTTCCAGCCGCGATGCCTTGGCGCTGTGGCTTTGCATCAGCGCCGGCGCTGCAGGGGTGTCACTCAGCCTTGCTTTGCCGCCTAATGAGGCTGCCGCCGCATTGATGATGACTTTGCCCAACTGAATCTGCGCGGGCTTTACGCTTTATTCGCAAGCGTTGGCCCATACTCGCTCCATACGACATTCCCTGGGGATGGTTATGGACGATTTGCTCTCTGATTTTCTCACTGAAACCCATGAAGGCCTGAGCGCCGTGGATGAGGCGCTGCTGCGCCTTGAACGCGCGCCAGATGATGCCCCGACGCTCGCCGAGGTTTTCCGGCAGGTGCATACCATCAAGGGAACTTGCGGTTTCCTTGGCCTGTCGCGATTGGAAAAAGTGGCGCACGCCGCTGAAACCATCCTGGGCCTCTATCGTGACGGCAGCCTGAAAGTCACCCCTGAAGGCATTACGCTGATTTTTGCGGCGGTAGATGCCATTCGCAAGATCGTTGTGGGGCTTGAGCAGCATGGTCAGGAACCGGATGGCGATGATGCGGCGGTGATCGCGGCGCTTGATGCGGCGGCGCGCGGCGAATCGGTTGCGCTGCCATCTGCGCCGCAGGCCAAGGCGGAAGCCCAGGTTGAAGCCGCGCCGGCCGCAGCGCCCGCGCCCCGCGCCCTCGAAGCGGTGACTGAGGCGGTGCAGACCGAATCCGCAACCGCGCAGCAGACGATTCGCGTTTCTGTCGAAGTGCTGGAAGATTTAATGACGCTGGTCAGCGAATTGGTGCTGACGCGCAATCAGCTCATGCAATTGGCGCGCGTTTCATCCGATAGCCAGATTTCGGTGCCCTTGCAGCGGCTGTCGCACATCACTTCCGAATTGCAGGAAGGCGTGATGAAGACGCGCATGCAGCCGATTGGCAATGCCTGGGCCAAGCTGCCGCGGCTGGTGCGCGATTTGGCCAATGAATTGGGCAAGAAAATTGATCTTGAGATGCGCGGCGCCGATACCGAATTGGACCGCCAGGTGCTGGAACTGATCAAGGATCCGCTCACGCATATGGTGCGCAATAGCGGGGATCATGGGCTGGAAGGGCC
>CAIYMY010000136.1 GCA_903927465.1 uncultured Rhodospirillales bacterium
CTTGGCGGACAGCATGTGGCGCTTGAAGCCACCGCCTGCCTTGACCTTGCCGGTCGCGGTCAGACGGAAGCGCTTTTTCACGCTTGATTTCGTCTTCATCTTGGACATTTGGCCCTCCTGTGGGGTCATCCCTTCCGCCTTGCTCCCGTTGCCGGGGCCGCACCATGCGGTGGGAAGGGGGTTCCGGCCGGGCATGTCCATGGGGCCACGGCGCGGGAAGCGGGGCTATAGCGCCGCAAAGTTTTCCACACAAGACCCGCCCCAGAGAAACGGAGATTTCACCTTTATGGGTGTTTAATGCCCACGTGATCACCCGGCGGTTTGGCCGCCCCTTGGATTCAGGACGAAGTCTCATGTCGCATTCGCAAGCGGATACAGTGCCGGACCCGGAAGTGCTCAGGGCCGCTATGGAGCCTCTTTTCGGCGATTTGCGCGCCTTTATGGACCGCCGCATCTCAGAAGTCAGCGCCGAGGTATCCGCCAGCGTGCAGCTTCTGGGCATGAGCGAGGAGAACCTGGCCAGCCAGATATCTTCCGTTCATGAAAGAATCGCCGGCATGATTTCCGCGCCTCAGCCGGGCAACCGCACCTCCGGCCAGGAGCTTGAGGCAGTGGTCCAGGCGACGGAAGCGGCCGCCAATACTATTCTGGAAGCTGCCGAGGCCATTCAGGAATGGCTTGAGAAGGGTTCGGGCAGCCCGGATGCCCTGCCGGCCATCACCGAAAGGGTGAATGCCATTTTTGAGGCATGCTCCTTCCAGGATTTGACCGGCCAGCGCATCCGCCGCGCCATTCGGGACTTGCAGCAGGTGGAATCGATCCTGGAGGATATTCTGCCCGAAAACGCCCAGCCTGGCCCCAACGCGTCCCGCCCCAAGGTGGAGCTGAAGGGGGTGGTGCAAACCGTGGCAGACCCGAAGAAGGCCGGTCCCGATCTGGAGCAGGATGAGATTGACCGGCTGCTGAACGGGTAAATAATGGGTGGCGGGCCGGAAGCGGGTTCCGGTTCGCGCACAGGCAGCCTATATCCCCGCCCATGCTTTCCTTCCGCAAGATGCATGGGCTCGGCAATGATTTCGTGGTGCTGGATGGCCGCGCCGCACCGCTTGGCCTCACGCGCGCTGAGATGGTGGCGCTAGCGGATCGCCGGCGCGGCATTGGCTGCGACCAATTGATCATCATGGAGCCCTCGCCGCCCGGCGCCGATGTATTCATGCGCATCCACAACCCGGATGGGTCAGAAGCCGGCGCTTGCGGCAATGCCACGCGCTGCGTTGCTTCCCTGATCTCGGCGGAAACAGGTAAGGCGCAGGTGGTGGTGCGCACCATTGCCGGCGATTTGCCGAGTGAAAAGGCCCCGGATGGGCTGTGGCGCGTGGATATGGGGCCAGCGCGACTCGGATGGCGGGATGTGCCGCTCGCGCGGGAAGCCGATACGCTGCATGTACCGCTGGCTTGCGGACCCGTAGCGGACCCAGCCGCCTGTTCCATGGGCAATCCCCATGCGAATTTTTTCGTGCCCGATCTTGATGCGCTGGCCATCAGCGAAATAGGACCGCGCTTGGAACACGACCCGATTTTCCCAGACCGCGCCAATATCGGCTTTGTGCAGGTGATGTCACCTGATCATCTGCGTCTGGTGGTCTGGGAACGCGGCGCGGGGCTGACGCTTGCCTGTGGATCAGGCGCTTGTGCCGCCATTGTGAATGCCCATCGGCGTGGGCTGACCGGGCGCGCGGCGCGCATTTCGATGCCGGGCGGCGATCTTTTTATGGAATGGCGCCAGGATGGGCATGTGCTGATGACCGGCCCCGTCGCCACTGCCTTTATCGGGCAGGTTGATCCCAAGGCATTACTTTCATGAGCACCACGGAAGCCCCTCGCCTGCTGAGTTTCGGCTGCCGGCTCAATACCTATGAGAGTGAGGCAATGCGCGACCTGGCCAGCAAGGCCGGCCAGGGCAATGCCATCATCGTCAATACCTGCGCGGTCACGGCGGAAGCTGAACGCCAGGCGCGGCAGGCGATCCGCAAGGCACATCGCGACAATCCCGGTACGCGCATCATCGTGACCGGCTGCGCGGCGCAAATCGCGCCCGATAAATGGGCTGGCCTGCCGGGGGTGGAGCGTGTGATCGGCAATGCCGAGAAGCTGAAGCCCGAAACCTGGGCCGCTTTGGATGCGCCGCCCGCGCCGGTCAGTGATATTATGGCCGCGCGGGAAACCTCGGCCCATTTGGTGACGGAATTCGCCGGGCGTGCGCGCGCTTTCGTGCAGGTTCAGCAAGGCTGCGATCATCGCTGCACCTTTTGCGTCATTCCCTTCGGGCGCGGGCCATCTCGGTCTGTCCCGATGGGCGCCATTGTTGAACAGCTTCGGGCCTTGGTGGCGGCGGGGTATCGGGAAGCGGTGCTGACAGGGGTGGATGTCACCTCCTACGGCCCTGATCTGCCGGGCAGCCCGACACTTGGGCAAATGATCCGCCGCGTGCTGGCGCTGGTGCCGGAATTGCCGCGGCTGCGCTTGTCATCGCTTGATCCCGTGGAAGTGGATGAAGACCTGTGGCGGCTGATTGCGGAAGAACCCCGCCTGATGCCGCATTTGCATCTTTCCTTGCAGCACGGTTCGGATTTGATTCTGAAGCGCATGAAGCGGCGGCATTTGCGCGCGGATGCGATTGCGCTTGCCGAAAAGGCGCGGCGGCTGCGCCCCGATATCGTCTTTGGTGCTGATCTGATTGCAGGTTTCCCGACTGAAACCGAAGCGCAATTCCAGGACAGCCTTGATCTTGTAAGGGATTGCAATCTCTCTTTCCTGCATGTCTTCCCCTATTCGGAACGCCCGGGCACGCCAGCGGCGCGCATGCCACAAATTCCGGTGCCGGAACGTCGCGCGCGGGCGGCGCGGCTGCGCGAAGCCGGGGCGGCGGCGGCGGCGCGCTATTTCGCCGCAAGACTGGGGCAAGAGGAACAGGTTTTGTTGGAACATCCCGATCGCGGCCATACGGAATATTTTGCGCCGCTGCGCTTGCTGGGCAGTGCGGGGCAGCCGGGTGAAATCCGCCGCTTGCGCGTGACCGGCGCCGATGCGGATGGGCTTTTGGCGGAGGCCGCCTGATGGCGTTGCGCGATTTCTTTGGCCGTTTGCGCGGCGGTAGCGCGGCCCAGCCCGAAATCCCGATTCCCGACCCGCCTGAGGCGTTGTCTGCTCCGATTCCGGAAACCCCTCCCCCACTCCCGGAACCCATCCTGGAAGCGCCGCCTGCTGAAATCCCGGCGCCTGAGGCAGAAGCGCCCGCCAAAACCGGCTGGTTCGCGCGGCTGAAGGCGGGGCTTTCGCGCTCCACCGCCAAGCTCACGGAAAGTGTCGTCTCCCTGCTGCACAAAAGGCGGCTGGATGATGAGGCTTTGGAGGAGTTGGAAGAAACCCTGATCACCGCTGATCTGGGTGTCGCGGCTTCGCAACGCATCGTGGAGGGCTTCCGCCGCACGCGCTTCGGCAAGGAAGTGACCGATGAGGAAGTGAAGACCGCACTGGCGGATGAAATCGCCGCCATTCTGGACCCTGTAGCGCAGCCCATGGAAATCATCCCCGCCCGCGCGCCGCATGTGGTGCTGGTGGTGGGTGTGAATGGCACGGGCAAGACCACGACCATCGCCAAGCTTGGCCGGCATTACGCGGAACAGGGGCTGAAAATCGGCTTTGTCGCGGGCGACACCTTCCGCGCCGCGGCGGTGGAGCAATTGCAAGTCTGGGCTGGGCGGACATCTGCGCGCTTCTTCGCGCCCGCCAAGCCTGGTGCCGATGCGGCGGGGCTGGCTTTTGATGCGCTGACCGCGGCACGCGCCGATGGGCTGGATTTGCTGCTGGTGGATACGGCTGGGCGGTTGCACAATAAAACTGCGCTGATGGAAGAACTCCGCAAAATCATCCGCGTGATCAAGCGGGTGGATGAAACCGCGCCGCATTCTGTGCTGCTGGTGTTGGATGCGACCACGGGGCAAAACGCCGTGCAGCAGGTGAAGGTTTTCAAGGAAATGGTGGATGTCACCGGCCTTGCTGTGACCAAGCTGGATGGCTCGGCCAAGGGCGGCGTGGTGGTGGCCTTGGCGCAGGAATTCGGCCTGCCCGTGCATGTGGTGGGCGTTGGCGAAAAGGCCGAGGATTTGCGCCCCTTCGCGGCGCGGGATTATGCGCGCGGGTTGATGGGGCTGGATTAGTCGATTTTTTGCGGCCCGCCTGATCGAACAGCGAATGATAAGGGAAACCACCGATGCGCGACTTTGATGAAAACTCCATCACCGATGCCGTGCTGCAACGGTTGGCCGGCGCAGAGGATCCCCGCCTGCGCCATGTCGCGCAAAGCCTGGTGAAGCATCTGCATGCTTTTGTGCGCGATGTTGAGCCCAGCTTCGAGGAATGGCAGACCGCGATCAGCTTCCTGACCCGCATCGGTCATATGTGCGATGGCAAGCGCCAGGAATTCATCCTGCTGTCTGATACGCTTGGCGTTTCCATGCTGGTGGATGCGATAAATCACCGGCTGCCGGCAGGCGCCACCCCCACCACGGTACTCGGCCCGTTTTATGTTGAAGGCGCGCCGGAATTGCCCCTGGGGGCAGAGGTTGCGCGCGCCATGAAGGGCGAACCGCTGCATGTGTCCGGCCGCGTTTCAACCGCAGGCGGCAGCCCCATTGCGGGTGCCATCGTGGATATCTGGCATTCGGATGAGGATGGCTATTACGATGTGCAGCGGCCTGATCAGCCAGATGCCAATTTGCGCGCGCGCTTTCGCACCGATAGCGAAGGGCGTTTTCATTTCTGGACTCTGACTCCCACTTCCTACCCTGTACCGGATGACGGCCCCGTCGGGGAATTGCTGCGCGCCACCGGCCGGCACCCTATGCGCCCGGCGCATGTGCATTTCATGATTGCGGCACCTGGGCATGAAACCCTGGTGACGCATGTCTTTGTCGCTGGCGATCCTTATTTGGATAGTGATGCGGTCTTTGGCGTGAAGCAGGAATTGATTGCCGAATTCACGCAACATCCCCCCGGAACGGGTCCCGATGGCAAGGTCATGAATTCCACTTGGCGCAAGCTTGTCTATGATTTTGCACTGAAGCGGCATGATTGAGGCGAAGCGCCTTGCCCATGGCATAAGTTACTTGGCAGGCGCTTCTTTGGTTGCCTCAGATCATTTTACGCCGCATCGAAAAATCCCCGATAGGCTCAATCAACCTTGATATTGCCATCGCGGATCACGCGCGCCCATCTTTCGCGATCGGTTGCGATGAAATCCCGAAAGGCTTCCTGAGTCATGGGGGCGGGTTCCGTGCCCTGCGCCACCAAACGCGCGCGGAAGGCTTCACGCGCCAGCGCCGCATTCACTTCTCGATGCAACCGATCCACAATTGCGGATGGCGTGGCGGCAGGTGCCATGAGCCCGTAAAAGCCAACACCTTCGTAACCCACCACACCAGATTCAGCGATTGTGGGTACATCGGGCAAGGCAGGATCGCGCCGCGCGGTGGTCACGGCGATAGCGCGTACGCGCCCGCCCTGGATATGCGGCAGCGCGGTAGGCGTGGTGTCGAACATCATGGAAAGCCGGCCGCCGATTGTATCCACCACGGCCGGACCCGTTCCGCGATAGGGGATATGGGTGATGTCCACCCCAGTCATTTGCTTCAGCAATTCCATGAACAAATGCTGCGCGCTGCCCGTGCCGCTTGATCCGTAATTCATTTCGCCTGGCTTGGCGCGTGCCATGGCCAGCAATTCAGTCAAATTTCGTGCGGGTACGGATGGATGCACCACAAGAACGGAAGCGACGGTGGAGACCATCCCAATCGGCACCAGATCCCGCGCGGGATCATAAGCCAGGCGCAGTAACGCCGGGTTGATCGCAAGCGGGCCGGTTGAGCCCATCAGCAGCGTATAGCCATCGGGCGCACTGCGCACCACCGCTTCCGTACCAACGGAACCACCCGCGCCGGTGCGGTTTTCCACCACCACTGATTGACGGAGCGCGGGGGTCAATTCCTCGGCGATATTGCGTGCCAATACGTCGGCCGCGCCACCAGGGGGAAAGGGCGAAATCAGCCGCAGGCTTCGCGCGGGCCAGGCTTCCTGCGCGGAAGCGAGCGCTGGAAAGGCTAGAAACCCGGCAAGGGCAGCGCGTCTTGTGGTCATGGCACAATCCTTCTTGGGGGGGGCGCGGCGCTTAACGAAGCACCAAGGCTTGACGGCCCTCGTCATACAACCAGACTAGCGGCAAAGCCCCCTTCAAGGAAGTCACGCATGTCCATGCCCCTGCTTTTCACGCCCATCACGCTGCGGTCCGTCACGCTGCCCAATCGCGTGGCGCTTTCGCCGCTTTGCATGTATTCGGCCAAGGATGGTCTGGCGAATGGCTTTCATTTTTCGCACCTGACCGCGGTTGCGCGCGGGCGCGCGGGCTTGGTCTTCACTGAAGCCACTGCGGTAGTGCCGGAAGGGCGCATCACCCATGGCTGCTGCGGGCTTTGGAATGACGCGCAGGTAGAAGCCTATCGCCCCATTGTGGATGCCATCATCGGCTTTGGTTCCGTCCCCGCCATTCAAATCGCCCATGCCGGGCGCAAGGCTTCCGTGCAGCCGCCCTGGAAGGGCAGCACGCCGCTCCGCGCCGAAGATGCCGCGACGGGTTCGCCCCCTTGGGAGTGCTTTGGGCCAACATCGGAACCGGTGGGGCCAAGCTGGCACGCGCCCACCGCCATGACGGAAGCGAAAATCCAGGAAACCGTGCAGGCCTTCGCTGCCGCTGCCGTGCGCGCTGCCAAGGCAGGGTTTCGCGTGCTCGAAATTCATGGCGCGCATGGGTATTTGATCCAAGCTTTCCTTTCGCCCATCGCGAATAAGCGCAATGACCGCTACGGCGGGGACCTTGCCGGGCGCATGCGCTTTGCCTTGGAAGTGACCGAAGCGGTGCGCGCCGCCTGGCCGGCTGATTTGCCGCTATTCTTCCGAATCTCCGCCGTGGATGGCACCGCTGAAGGCTGGAGCCTGGATGATTCCGTGGTGCTTGCGAAGGAGCTTAAGGCGCGCGGGGTGGATGTGGTGGATTGCTCGGCGGGTGGTGTTTCGGGCGCGCCAGCCTTCCGCGCCAATGATTCAGGCCAGCCGCTCCGCACCCGTGCCGAGCGTCCGCCCGGCTTCCAGGTGCCCTATGCGGAACGCGTACGCCGTGATGCGGGCGTGGCGACCATGGCGGTTGGCGTGATCATCGCTGGCGACCAGGCGGAGGCGATTTTGCAGGAAGGTCGCGCCGATCTGATCGCGGTTGGTCGCGAATTGATGTATGATCCTTACTGGACCTTGAAGGCCGCCGAGAGCCTCGGCTGCGATCCGGGCAATAAGATGTGGCCCGATAATTATGGCTGGGCCATTCAGCGCCGTTCGGAAATCATGGCGGCGGCGGGGCGGCGATAGGCTTTTCCTGCAGCGATTCGTTTTCTTGGTGGACTGGCGCGGGAATTGCTGCACCATTCTCCCATGAACAGACGCAGCCTCCTCGCTGGCCTTGGTGCCGGCCTTCTCGCCCAGCCTGGCGCCGCTTCGGCCCAGGCCTGGGCGCCCAGCCGGCCCGTGACGATCATCCTGGGCTTTCCGCCAGGTGGGGCATCTGATGCCGCAATGCGCATCATGCAGCCTATTTTGCAGGCAGCTTTGGGTCAGCCGGTAGTGATTGATAACCGCGCCGGCGCGGGCGGGAATATCGGGGCGCAAGCCGTGGCCCGCGCCGCAGCTGATGGGCATACCATCGGTTCGGCCAATATCGGCACGCTCGCGGTCAATCCCGCGTTGGTCCGCAATATGGGCTTTGATCCCATGACGGATCTGATGCCGATTTCGACCATCTTCAACGCCGTGAATGTGCTGGTCTGCCCTGCCAATCGGCCCTTCAGGTCGGTGGCCGATATCATCGCCGCCGCCAAGGCGCGGCCCGAGACGATCAGTTACGGCACGGGCGGCGTGGGTTCGCCCGGGCATCTTTGCGGTATTTTGTTTGACCATATCGCGGGCACGCGCACCGTACCGGTGCCCTATCGTGGTGGCGGGCCGCAGATGCTGGCACTGGTGGCGGGCGAGCATGATTTTGGTTTTTCCCCCATGGGCACGGTGCTGACCCATGTGCAGGCCGGCACCATCCGCGCCCTGGGCGTGGCCACCAAAACCCGCGCACGCGAATTGCCTGATGTGCCGAGCATGATCGAAGCCGGGCTGCCTGAATTTGAGGTGCTGAATTGGGATGGCTTTGTTGTGCCCGCTGGTACGCCCGCCCCCATTCGCGCGCGGCTGGGTGAGGTAATTCGCGCTGCTCTAACTGATCCTGCCGTGATTGCGGATTTCCAGCGCCGTGGCCTGGAAGCCTGGCCGAGCACGGAAGCCGCCTTCGCCGCGCAACTGGCCGCGGATGCCGCGAAGTGGCAGCCGCTGATCCGTGGCGCTGGGATTGAACCAAGCTGAGGCTTTGCCGGGGGCGAGACAGTCTGGCCCTCGGGCGAAATCCCCCTATAAGGCGCCTGCCCCTTTCAGAAACGCAGAGCCTTCATGATTCGCCTCGATAACATCAGCAAGCAAAACGGTCGGCAGATCCTTTTCATTGAGGCGTCTGCCGCGCTGCAAAGGGGCGAGAAAACTGGGTTGGTC
>CAIYMY010000137.1 GCA_903927465.1 uncultured Rhodospirillales bacterium
GCAATCGCCCTGTCACGCAAATCCATAGAATAGGGTCTGGTCATCGCTACCGGCCTCCAAAACCCAGCCAACAGCTTGAATCAGAAAACACACCAAAAGGGAATCCAAAAAACGATTCAGACAAGCGTCATCGCGCTCTAAGCTGATCGATACCAAAAAATTAACGCCGCGATGGCTGGGCAGGCGCCGCAGGCCGCAACACCGCCGTTAGATCAGCCATAGCCTGTTCCCGGCTTGGCGGATTGCCATTGCTCACCGCCACCATATGCCGCGCCGCGACGCGTGCGAGTTCAGGCAAATACTGCACATTCTGCGCCTGCAATTCCTGCTGCACCACATTGGCGGCATCAGCTATGCGCAACCTGTCCGCGCCGCGGCCGACAGAAAGCACGGTGCGCAGATAGCTCGCGGCCAATTCCTGGGCGCGGGCGGGTTGGCCTTCTGCCTGGCTGCGCAGCGCGGCTTCGATGCGCGCCATGGTGGTGGTGATTTGCTGCGTTCTTTCCTGTTGCCGGCGAAGCGCTGCTTGCACTTCGGCCTGTGTCGCGGCAGCGATGCGGCCTTGATCTTCCGCCAAGGTGCGTTGCGCTTGCACGGTTTCCGCCTGCACGCGCGCAAAGGCGCCAAGCAATTCGCCAAAACCCTCCGCCAACAGGATTTGCCGACCAATTTGCGCGGCGGCGGCGATTTGGCTTTGGATCGCCTGCATTTCCTGATCATTGCGCTCTCGCTGGGCAGTGCGCAGCGCCGCGCCCACGCGATCAATCCCCTGGCGTAGCGCCGGGTCTGGCGTGTCATTCTTCAGCACTTCCAGAAGCCGCGCGGGGTCTTCGCTGGCGCTGCTGCGGGACTGCGCCTCAGCCTCAAACGCTGCGCGTAATTGAGCTGGGCGCTGGTCGCTACTGGTGGCAACCAAAGCAAGCACGGGGCGAAAGCCAAGGCTGCGTAGCCGAAGCGCTTCACCATTACGATCAAGCGGCGGCAATTCAACCCGCAGGCTTGATCTGATCTGATCTTCGGGCGTCAGGAAATCGCCGCCGCGCGCGACCATGCCGCCGGCCTGACCATGTGGCCGACCAACGCGATTGAGCCGATAGGGCTCCAGAACCCATTCTGCAACATTGCCGAGAATATCGAAAAGCCCAAGCGGATTGGGTTCCAGCATGCCGATAGGGCGTACCCGCCCGCCTGAGGATCGCGTGCCCTGAAACCAGACATAACGCTGCATGCCCTCGGGCATTGGAAAAACACGCGCGCCGAAATCCACTTCCGCGATTGCAGCACCGCCGCGCGCAGCGAATTCCCATTCCTCCTCAGTTGGCAGGCGCACAAAGGCGCGCGCATCATCACGCATGGGCAAGGCGTCACGCGCATTACGCGCGAGCCAGGCGGAGTAGCGCATGGTGAAGGCAATTGCCTCATGCCAGGCGACATCGGCCTGGGGCAGGCGCCCGGCGGCGGCTGGTGTTGGGCAGGCTTCGGCGGTTGCCGCCGCGTATTGATCGCGTGTCACTTCATATTTGCCGATATAGTAGCGCGGCGGCGCAGCGGCATCGGCCCCGCGAAATGGCCCGGCGATGAAGCTTTGGCGGAGAAATTCGCTGTAATTGGTTTCCGCATCCGCCTGGCCGAGCATGGTGGGCCGATCCGCCAACAGCCCTTGACCCAAAGGTGTTGGCACTGGGCGAAACACCATGGCGCCACCGCAAGGCATGGGCAGGATCAGATCATCGGCAAGCGGTTTCGGATTCCAGAATTCCGCTGACCATCTTTCTTGCGCGTTTACCGCTGGCGCGAACAGGATCATGGTAGCAAGCAACAGCTTACGCATCGCGAAGCCCCTCCGCAGGTTCAATCCGGGCGGCGCGATACCCGGCAAAAGCCGCGGATATTGCCGCGCCCAAAAGGCTCACCAAAAATGCGAGCAAAAGATGCTGTGCTTCAATGACACAAATGGTCCGTGCGCCAGCGGCATTGGCACCCGCAAGTGGCAGGCGATTGACCAAACCCGCTACCGCCAAGGCTAGCAAGCTTGCGAGCGCCGCCCCCGCGCCTGCGATGATCAGCGCCTGGATCAGCGGAAACACCACCAGATCGCGCCGCGATAGCCCGATCAGGCGCAACAACGACAGATCACGCTGCTTGCGTTCCACATTGGCATAGAGCCCAACCCCTAGCGAGACGAGATACCCAATCCCGCCCAGCCCCGCGAGCAAGGCAAAAAGCAGCGTCAGGCTACGATCAAGGCTGAGCAAGCCTTCCACCTGTTCCGCAAGCGTTTCCACCTCCACCCCATCGCGCCGCAGATCATGGTCAATGCGCGTTACATCTTCCAAGCGCCGCGCATGAGCGCGAAAACCGGCAAAGATGCGTGTGGCATCATCCGCGATATCGGCTGGCGTGGCGGTGGCAGGCAGCGCGCCATCAGTGAAGCCATCCACCAGCAGCAGAGTCTTGAGGTCCACAAAAACGCCGTCGCGGCCAAAAGCGCTCGGCGGCGCGATGGCAGCGATGGTGACGGGAAAATTCAGTACCTCTCGTGCGCCGGCATCACCGCGAAGGGCGCGCAGCGTCACATTCATGCCTGGCTGCAAATCCAAGCGCGCGGCGAAGGAGGCGCTTGGGATGATTTGGTTCGGCGCAATGCTGGGCAGGCCATGCAACAGGGGATCACCCGCGGCAGTGGCCAGCAATTCCGCGCGCAGCACGGTGCCGGGGCGCGCCGGATTTTCGAAGCGCGCTTCGGTATTCAGGCTGCGCGTGCGCGGAATGACAAAGGCGATATCGGGTCGCGCGGCCAGGCGCGTTAGAAACGCCGTATCGAAATTGCGGTTGGCGGCATTCACCACCATGCGGCTGCGCGGATTATCAATCAGATCCGCACGCAGCCCATCAATCACACCCTGCTTTAGACCAAACAGCACAATCAGCGGCGCCAGCACCGCCGCCAGACCAATCAGCGAACAAAGTGCGAGCGTGCGTTCATGCAAAAGATCACGCAGCGAAAGCCCGGCAAGCAATCCGCCATGAGAGGTTTTCTCACTCATGCCGGCGCCCGCGCCCTATTTAGCCAGGAACGCCCAGCGCCCGCATTCCCTGCTTCCGTGCGGATCGGCAAAATAGCGAAGCCATGGCGCGCGGCGCGGTCCGGGTCATGCGTTGCCAGGATCAGCGCCGTATCCTGTTCGCGCGCCTGTTCGATCAGCAGTGCCAATATTGTGTCAGCCAAGGCTGGGTGAACGCTGGCGGTCGGTTCATCCGCCAGCAGGATTTCTGGGCAATGCGCCAAGGCGCGGGCAATCGCCACTCGTTGTCTTTGCCCAACGGATAGGGTTGCCGGCATTCTCTCTAGCAAAGGCGCGATCTCAAGCCGCGTCGCCAAGGCTTCGATATGCGCGGGATCAGGCCGGCCAAGCACCGCCTGGCTAAGCGCAATATTGCGCCGGACAGACAGGAACGGCAGCAGCCCACCCGTTTGCAGAATATAGCCGAAATGCGCGGCGCGAATGGCTGTTAGGCTATTGTCATCTCCCGCGCGCCAAACAGCGCCAAGGTCTATCGCCTTGCCTGTGCGTGGTGTCAGCAAAAACCTGCTTGTGCTTGATGGCCGGCGCGCCAAGGCCAGCAGATCAAGCAGCGTTGATTTGCCGGAGCCAGAAGGCCCGACCAGGGCCAAGGCCTCACCGCGCGTGATGCTGAATTCCTCAATGACAAGCTCAAACCCAGGCGCGCCGCCTGGCGCCTGATGGCGGATAATGACGTCTTGCAGCAGCAGGGTCGGCGTGGATTGGCTCATGCGCGCCCTCAGGGCAGCGCATCAATGGGTACGGGATACATCGCCTCACCAGGATTGCGCCCGCCATCGAAACTGACCCAGAGCGATGGCTGACGATTGAATTCCTCATAAAGGCGCAGCTTTGCTTCCAGCGCATTGACGATTTCGCTGCGCCGCCCAGCCCCCATGCTGTTCCATTCGTCCTGCGTGAATTCCATGATCTGGCTTTGATAGGGCAGGTCCTGGAGGAATTCACCAAAGGCCCCGCCCAGGCGTTGGAATTCCGCCATGCGCCGAGGATCACGCGCCGCTGCTGCCGCCGCACCGCGCACACGTTCAAAGAACGTCTCCGGCGAAAGCCGTGCCGCTGCCTGAGCCTGGATGATGCTGCGCAGCGTCGTCGCCAGATCGGAAAGCTGATTGCGCGTCAGCAATACACGCACATCCAAAGGCCGCCTTTCCGGCCTGGGCTCAGCCGGGTTGAGTTCCTGGTCCAGCACGAAGCTTCGTACCACGTCAGGCGCCGTCTGCTGCGTTGCGCGCCCCAGATAGGAAAGCCGCATGGCGGTGCCGACAATCTCGGCCTGTTCGGCGATGCGTCGTTCAGCAGCACCTTGTGGCGCCCTGATGCCAGCGATAGGCCGCCCGACTGCCGCGGCGACTTGTGCCAGCAGCGCATCCGTCAGCGCATCCACGGTCTGGCCGAATTGGCCCAGATTGCCCTCATTGATCGGGTAATAAAGTTCGCCCGCCGCGCCAAAGCGCGTGAGTTCGCGGTATTGCCGTTCAGCCCGCGCGTGGTTGTTGCGCCCTTCTGGCGTTTTCAGATGAATGGCGTAGATCGCGACCTGCTTCGCCTCCGATTGCGCCAATTGGCGCATTTCTTCCGGGCCCATCTGCGTTTGTCCGCGCGGGTCCTTCGCATCACGCGCACCAGCATCAGTGATCAGAATAACAAAACGCCCGCCGTATTGCTGCCAAGGCACTTCATCCAAAGCCAGTTTGATCCCAGCGAGTGAATCCTCATCAAAGCCTTCATTGCTTTCGCGCGCTTCGGCGAGTTGCGAAAGCCGCGGCAAGATTGCATCCGAAGCCTCAGCCAGGTCGGGCAAGGACACCATGCGCGTGACATACTCAAGCCTGGGATTGCCGCCCAAATGGTCGCGGAAGGCCACCATGCCGAAGCGGAAATTGTCACGCACTGCGGTATCGCGAATGCGATCCACCACGCGCTTCAGCGCTTCACGCGTGCGGTCAATATAGGGACCCATGCTGATGGTGGTATCCACCACGAAAACCACCGCACCCCGATAATTGCGCAGCGCATCCGGATCAGCGGGTGGCGGGGGCGCTTGCTGCGCGGGGGCGGAAACCACTTCCAGCAAACGTGCTTCATGCGCGCTTTCATTTTCCACGCGCTGCGCAGATAGAATGGGCAGCAGATAGAATTGCCGCGTGATGTCAATGAAGTTCTCGGGTTCCAGCGCAATCACGGGCCCTTCGGTATTGGCGCGTGCGGCTTCGCGCAACCGCGTAGCCTCTGCCGCGCCGCCGCGTGTATTCAGCCAAAGGGCACGCGGTGTTTCGGGGTCCCGGAAGAACATTGCGCGTTCACGGCCAGCAGGATTGTTGAAGGCCAGCACCATGGTCTGCTTCCAATCCATGGTGCGTTCGGCGCGCACCCAGCCTTGCGTACGGCCATCCTGTGCCGCGCCAATTTCAAGCCAGCCATCGGCGCCGCTGCCCTGGCGCGCATAGACATAGAAAACGCCAAAGCCCGGCGTTGGCTGGGAAGGCGCATTCGCAGCCGGGCGTTCCGCTAAGCGCGCACCGGTGCGCAGGATCACGCGTTGAAATAGCGTGGCGCGCCCTTCCATCAGCAACGGTTGCCGCACGGCTTGTTGCGCGATGCCTTGTCCTGCTGGCAAGGCACACAACATGGCAAGCGCAAGAAACCAGAGTGCGCGGCGGAGTATCATTGCCAGAATTCCTTCAGCGCCGTTTCCGCCGTGCCATTGCCGGCCCGCGCCTGTTCCTCAAGCCATGTCTTCAGTGCTGCGCGAGGCGCTTGCGCGGCGGCATCACCTTTTTGCACGGCGTCGCGGTAATAACGCGCTGCAGCGCGCGGGTCTGGCGCGCGGAAGGGGCGGCCCGCGACAAAACCGATCGGGTCATAAAGCCGCGCCACGGCGGTCAGCGCCGGTGCATGGCCGCGTTCGCCGGCTTCTTCGAACAAGACAAGCGCATCATCATGTCGCCCCGCCGCCTGGCGCCTGAGCGCCGCGGTGTGAATGGCGGCAGCATCGGATGCAGATTGCACCAGATCACGCAGGTTCATGCCATCGCTGCGTTCAAGCCAGGGGCGTTCTGCAGCGATTGGAGCGGGTAGCGTTGGTGTGGGCGTTGGCGTCACGACTGGCGCTGGTACAGGTAATGGCGCAGGCGGTGAGGCGGTGAACCACCAGGTAGCGCCACCGATTGCAACCAGCAATAACAACCCGATGCCCGCAAACAATGGCATGCGTGAGGTACCTTCTTGCCTTGCTGGCACACCAATATCTTCGCGCGGCGGCGGCGCGGGTGAAGGCGCTGGCGCGGGCGGTGCAGCGGCAACTGGCGGAGGCTTCGGCGCCGTTTCAGGCTCTCGCGGCATTACCGTCTCAGGCGGCAGATCGCCATCGAACACATCAATATCGTCGGGCCAAAACAGGCTTGCTTCCAAACCCGTGGCCGGCAGCAGGAAAACCAGCGGGCCGGGTTCCAGATGCCGCGTCAGCCTCGGCCCAATCACCAGAACGGTGTCAGCCCCTTCCTGGCGGATTTCAACCGGGCTCAGCTTTTCTTCCTGTACTTGCCAGCCACGACGGCCGAGATTGGCCGCAGCATAGCCTTCCCGAACAATACGAAATCCGCCATCGCTTGGTGCCTGCACGCCTGCAAGGGTGATGCGCGCATGGCCAAGCGAAAAGCGCCGTTCATTTTCAACACGCAGCATCATGGGGTGCGGCCTTTGCGGTTCATGTCTCAACCAGTGGCTTTGCGGAGACCGCTCAACAGGCTGCCAAGCCGGGCATTGGATTTTTCATCAACCATCGCGCCGCCCGCGCCGCGTACATTGTCTTCGACAAGGCGCACAAAGGCGACTGCCCAATCCACGTAAAAGGCAGCATCATAGGCCATCGGCGTTTCGGAAAGCTTCGGCATGTCATCCAATGGTGCGGCGGGGCGGATGAAAATGCTACGCCCATCGCGCCTGGCCTTGGGGCGCGCTTCAATCGGCAGTTTATCAAAGCCCATCCAGGTGACGAAATCATTGATCGCGCGTTCGGCGATCATCACCGGCTTCAACAGCCTATTTGCCATGGATTCATTATAAGCCGCTTCCGTCCGCATGCGTGAGGCAATATTTTCACGAAGCTTCAGGCGCCGCGCGCCGGCGGCAAGCTGAGCAACCAGTGTCGCGATCGCCTCGCGGTCCATGCGGAATAATTCAGGGTTATCGGTGCGTGCGGCGAAGCGGTGCATATTCTGTAACCATTCAGCCACTGCCGCTTCGGCGAAAAGATCCGCCTGGTCGCGCGGGCCTTCTTCCGCTTCCTCAACGGGCGCTGCCGGGGCAGGGTCATCTTCAAACAATGCCTCGAATTCGCTCCGCAATTCGCGCGCTGTGGTCTTGCGGCCAACCGGCGCGGTCACTGCCGAAGGTGTCTCAGCAGCGGCCAATTGCTGGCGGCGGAAAATTTCCGCCAGGGTTTCGCCCTGTACCTGCAATTCGCGCAGCAATAACCCAAAGGCCTGGGCTTCGGCGCAGGCAAGCAATTGCCGCCCGACCAGCCGCGCCTCTGCCCGCCGCTTTAGCAGTTCCGCGTCCAGATCGCCGGAGACATGGTAGCCTTCAATCCGGCCCACCATGCGCTTGGCCAGATCGCCAAGCTGGCCCTGCACCTGGTGTCGCTTCAGCGCGGGGTTGCAAACCGGGCGGAGCTTTTCGGAAAGATAGCCAATGCCGCCATCATTCAGCGCCATGCCCGCTTCCCAGGCGCGTTCCGGATTGGCGAAGTGCTTTTGTACATCGGAATTGGCGAGGAAATTCGCCTTCAACCGACCCACGCGTTCCATATCGCGAAAGCCGACCTCGCGGCCCTTATCGTCATAATCCAAAAGCCCCTTATTCATCACTTCGGGGTTACGCAGCCAGAAGGTATTGTTGAAGGGCTGCCCCGGCACCCATTCCGATGGCCAATCATGGCCAAGGCCCAGGAATTCGAAAATCGTCGTCTTCAGCCGAGTGGACCAGCGTTCCACATTGTCTTCGGCGCCGCCTTTGATTTCAAACTCCATGTCGAACATAGTCAGTACCAGGAACAAGGCGACATCCTGGCCCTTTCGCGCCTCTGGTGTGGCGCCATGCGTACTATCAATCCAGTTGCGCACCATGGCGGGCACCGTGCGCACTTCCTGGTTGCTGTGCTTCAGGCAGAGCAACATGGAAGTCAGTTCCTGTTCCGCCAGATAGCGCTGATACAAATAGGCAACCTTGCCGCGCCGGAGCAGCATGAAAAGATCACTCTGCGCCA
The DNA here is from genome assembly GCA_903927465.1 of uncultured Rhodospirillales bacterium. Classification (GTDB taxonomy): domain Bacteria; phylum Pseudomonadota; class Alphaproteobacteria; order Acetobacterales; family Acetobacteraceae; genus Neoroseomonas. The sequence continues at coordinate 8,353 of CAIYMY010000137.1, forward strand.
CTTCCTCGGCCTTGGCGGCATTGTATTTCTCACGCCCGCGCGCGCCAGGGAAATCCAGCAGATCAGTGTAGTCGAAGAAGTCGAAGGGCTTGTCTTCCAATTGCAACTGCAATTCGGCGACTACCGCCGTCAGCACCGCGCGCGGCAATTCTGTGCGGCGCCCAGCACGCGTTGCAACCGGCACGGGGTCACCATCGCCCCTGCCCAGATGCGACATGGTCTCGACATCAATGATGCTCTGCGCCTTGGGTTCCACCGCCAGTATGGGGCAGCAGGCTTCTTCCGGAAAATCGAGCTGGGCCAATGCCTGAATCAGCTTCAGCGCCGTTGCCGTCATGGTCGGCGTATTGTTCCAAAGCAGCCCGTAAAGCTCCACCCGATCAGCAATGGCAAGGCGCGGGGCCAGGCTTTCAATTTCGCGCCAGGCGCCGGGCTTCAGCGCCAGATGCGTCGGGTGATTCAGGAAGTAGCGTTCAAAATACTCGAACAGATCATAGATATCATCTTCATTCAGCCGCCCCACCGCCGTCGGCGCGGCCTTGGCGCGCAGCTTTGCGATACTGGCTTCGACCACAGCGCCTTCAAGCGGCACGACCGTGTCACGGTCGAAATCCTCCATGAAGGCATTAGCCATTATCTTCACGATGTCTGTTTCGGACAGCATGCGGCAGACCACGGGCATGCCGGGCAGACCAGTTACCGGGCGCGTGGTGAAGCGCGTGACAAGACCGGTGGATTCCTTGCCGCCATCGGGATTGATGTCGCGATTGAAACCGCGCAGATCCTCTCCAAAGCGGATGGTAGTGGGCTTGCCTTCCTTCCGCGCCAGGGATGCAATCAGATAGCTTTTCCCCTGTTGGCTCGGGCCAAAGACGGAAACGCACATCGGCCGGCGCGCCGCATTGGCAAGCTTGCGCGCGCGTAGCCCGTCGCGCCGGAAATCCCGCGCAAGCGCCGGGCCTTCTTCGCGCACCAGATCATTCGCCTGAGAAAGCCATTCAATGGCGCCCTGCGCTGTATCGGCAACCGCATCGCAGCGCTGCGCCAGGGCTTCGTTTTCGGCATTCGGTGTTGTCATTATCTGATCCTTACGGCACCGAAAGCGCGCCGGTATCGCGCCAGTAACCCGCTTCGCTGCGTTCGGTTTGTAGGCGCAGGCGCACAATGCCGCGATGCTGCGGATCGCCCTCGGCATCCAGGATTTCGTCTATCGTGAAATCCTCCCGCAATTCCTCTGCATCCGCGCTTTCAGGGTCTATTTCTGCGCGCTGGATGGAAAGCTTCAGCGGCAGTTTCAGCCGCGGCACATTATCGGGATTGGCATATTCCAGAATATAAAGGCGGCTTGCGGTCCAGCGTTCCAAATCCAATTGACGAAAGCCAAGAAAGACCGGGGCGCGGAATTCCATGGAAAATTTCACATCCTGCGACGCACCTGGCGCTTTTGACAGCGCCGCATCCGGGTCCCGTAGCAGCACATTCTGCCGAAGAATTTGCCCCGAAATTTCCATGCGCCCGAGGTATTTGGCGGTAGAGCGCATGGCAAGCCGGCTGGTGCGCATCAGGAAGTTTTCCAAACGCCCCTCGGCCACGGCGCAAAGCATGGCACCCACCGCCGCCGTGGTTTTTGGGTCATCCACGCGCCCGGCAGAATCGCGGAAGGGATACCAGCTTCCGGCGCGGTAACGATGCATGCCCACAATGCGATGCGGTGGGACTGGCATTTTGGCCAGCACCATATCGGAAATCGCCCGCAGCCGAGATGGCCTGCCGGATAGCAGCAGCCAATCGCAATCAAAAGCATAGACCACTTCGCAAAGATCAGCGATCACCTGGCCAAGTGCAGCCTGCACAATGGCATCCACACTGCCCGCCGAAGCCGCCATTTCCGCTTCCAGCAAATGATACCCGGCAGCACCGGCGCGCGCCGCCTGTTGTTCAAAATAACGCAAGGGCGCAGCAACATCGCGCCCATGCAGAATGGTGCTGAGTTTTTCGCGCAGGAATTCACCGGACGCGCGTTCATCTATCTTTTCGTAGCCATGCAGGATTGCAAGCCCAGTTGGTTCCAGCACTTGCGTCACGAATTGCCGGCGCAAATGGCGTTCCAATTCGCTTTGCGCCCCGCGATCCCCGCCCAGCACTTCGCGGAGCATCGCCTTGGGGTCGCGCGCACCAGCCTGGCGCAGGCTTTCTTCAAGCTGCGGCAGGACGATGCTTTGGATCACCTCCTGCAACACCTCATCGCCCGCAATGCGGAAGCCTTCGCGGAAATTCTGATGCGGTTCAATTTCCTGCCCGGTTTCGGCGGAATAGGTACAGATCATCAAATCCGTCGTGCCGCCGCCAATATCAATGCTGGCCACGCGGAGCGAAGGCGCCTTGCCATAGCCTTCCCGCACGCGCCCGGTCAGCGCAAAAAAGCTTGCCGGATCGCCGCGCAAGCGTTGGCTTGCTTCAGTATACAGGAACACCAATTGCGTCGCCGTTGCCTCATCCAGATTGGCAATGACGCGCGGTTCGGGCGGCGGTGCGGCGGCGCCAGGCGTTGGATTGCCCCAGCCCATCATATCCCAAGCAAGACGCACTGCGGCTTCAGCGCGATGGCGGAAAATCCGCTGTTCCGCGAGAGCCATCGCCGGCGGCATGGTCAGCAAAATGCGGCGCAGCCGGCGCGGCACATCGGGGAAGCTCCGCGCATAGCGGGTTTCGACTGAATTGATTTGCGACAGTGCCTGCAGCAGGATTTCCGCGAGCAGAAAGCTCATCAGCGATGAACGGCTGAAGCGCGCACGCACGGCGGGTTGGCGCGGTGCGCCGCCACGACCACGCGGCTTGGCGCGCAGCACTTCGCCTTCTTCCGTGACCCAGGCCATGAAGCTGCCACTCACAGGTGGTTCCGTGGTCACACCATCAGCGGCCATGCCATTGAACCGCCAGACCTGCGTTGTCGGTCTTTCATCCCAAAGATAGCGCTTGGGTGAAGACAAGCCGGTGGCACCATCATTGCCGCGCGCCGCGGCAGAAAGCCGCACGGCTTCTGGGCCGATGCGCACAGGGCTCAGCCATTGAAAGGCATTGCCGCGCCCGGAACGGCGGCTGAGTGCATCCTTGCCGAAGCTTGCGCGCGCGAATTCCACACGGCTTTCGAAGGGGAAGGCGTAGCCCTTTTCCGGCGCGCTCAAATCACGTAGCTTCAAGGGGTAGCTGTTGTTCAGATTAAGCCGGCTGTCGCGTTCATCTTCCACCAGAATGCCGCAGGTGCGCGCATTGCCGATATCCAGCACTAGATCAACATTGATCGGTTCATAGGATTTGCTGTTGGAAACCACATCCACCAGCTTCACCCGCGGCAGGATGCGCGCTTCGGTCAGCAATTCCAAAAGCGTGATGTAGCGCGCCCAATGTTCGCAGGCGCGTTGTTCATCTTCAGGACGAGGCCGCCGGCCACTTGCAGCGCGCATGTCCTGCAAGATTTCCTCAAGCCATTGGATCAGCCAGGGTTCATTCATGAACCAGCTTGTCTGTTCCCGGTCAGACACAAAGGTGAATTCGCCGGCGCGTTCGCTGTCCGTCGGTGAAATCGCGGTGTAGGGGCGGCCTTCTTCACGCGCACGCAGCGCCGTATCAAAGCCAAGCACAGCGTGATGCGTATTACCTTCTTCATCGGGTGCCGAGAGTGCGGAAATGCGCAGCCGCGCCCAATTGGTCGGCCCCTTGTCATAGACTTCCTGGCCAGAGGCCCCCACAGCGGCCACGCGGAAAAAGGGTAGCGGTATCCAGCGTCCCAGGATGAATTCCAAAGCCTGCCCGCGCCCTACCTGATAGATTTCCTCATCGGGTGGGCTGCGGCCACTGATTGGGTCCAGAAGCGCACCTTCGCCGCTGTCCGTCAGGCGGCGCAGATTGACCAGGCCAGCACTTGCCGGGTCAGCACCTGGCGGCAGCGGCTGTTCCCAGAAGGAACGCGGCGCGCGCGGCAGACGGTCCAGGTTGAACCGAATGTCAATGAATTGCAGTCCAGTCTGCGGCACGAGGCTGATGATTTGCGGCAGGCCCTGCATTCTTCAAAACCTTGAGACAAAAAGGGAGATACTTCCTAATATGCCGTTCAGCCCCGCCCGGCGCAACCAAAGCCTCGCTTTTGCAGGGCGGTCAGGCTGGCAGCACGACCGGCTGAGGGTCCAGCCATTGCAGGAACCAGGACAGGCTGAAATGTAAATGTGGCCCGGTCACGCGGCCCGTCATGCCGATGGCGCCGATCCTTTGGGCCTTGGCGATGCTCTCACCCTCCCGCACCGATATCTCGGACAAGTGGGCGTAAAGCGAATTCACCCCGTGGCCGTGATCCAGCACGATCAATTTGCCAAAGAAATGGAATTCATCCGCCAAAGTCACCCGGCCGCCAGCGCAAGCCAGCACCGGCGTGCCGGTGGGGGCGGCGAAATCCAGCCCGTAATGGGGCTGGCGCGGCTGCCCATTAAGGATCCTTTGGCTGCCGAAAACACCCGAAATCCGGCCAGGGGCGGGGCGGATAAAACCCTCGGCAAAGCCGGTCAGGTTGGTTTCAATCGCCCGCACCGCCGCCAGTTTCTCCCTTTCGCGGGCAATGCGGGTCAGGGTTTCGGCATCCGGCGTCACCTGCGCGGGCGGCAGGCCGGAAATGCTCTCCGTCGGCCATTGGCGCTTGGCGATGTTCAAAACGCGGGTTTCTGCTGCACCTGAGGGTGGCGTGATGACCAGCCGCGCCTGGGCTGCATGGTCGCGCCCAAAACCAAAGGCAAACTGCCCGGCTGGCGAGACCCTGACCGCGCGGCCATCCAGCGCCAGCCGAGTTCCCGGCGCGGCCCGGCCCAACACAAACCCGCCCTGGGTCAGGGCCGCTTCATTAAGGGTCACCGCCCGCACTGGTGCGGCCAGCAGCAAGGCGGGCGCGGCGAATAGCAGGCGGCGGGGCAGGGCTGGCATCACAAAAGGCGTCCTTGGCGCGAACCATCAACATTCACCCCCACTTCGCCATCGGCAAAGGTCAGGCGCAAGCCTTGTCCAGCCGAGACAGCGCCCGCTGCCACCACCGGCGCACCCTTGGCATCGCGCACCAACGCAAAGCCGCGCGCGAGAACCGAGGTATAGGAAGCACTTTCCAACCGCGCGGAAAACCCCTCCAACACTGCCTGTCGTTGGCGCAGCATGGCCAGCACAGGGGCGGGCGAAAGTCGTGCCAGCCCAGGGGAGGCGCCGAAGCCATCTCGCCGGCGCGCCCAGGCGCTGCCAAGCCGCAAGCCGAGCGCTTCCAGCGCTGCGCGCCGCGCCAGAATGCCTTCTCGTGGATGGGGAATGCGGATCGCGCCAAGCCGTTGCGCGCGCGCGGCAAGGCCAGCCGATACAGCGCGCGGCAGTCTTTCGCCCCAATCATCCAGACGCTGGCGCGATTGCGCGAGCCGTGCCGGCACATCCGGCAGGCCGCGTTCGGCCCGCAGCAGCCGAAGCCGCGCGGCATTCACCAGGCCAGAAGCCGCCTGACCCAGCCGCGCGCCGGTTTGCATCAGGGCAGCGGCAATCTCCGCCCGGGCTGGCACGGCAAGTTCAGCGGCGGCGGTGGGGGTGGGCGCGCGGCGGTCAGAGGCAAAATCAATCAGCGTGGTATCGGTTTCGTGCCCAACCGCGGAAATCAGCGGAATCGTGCTTTCGGCCGCGGCGCGAATGACGATTTCCTCATTGAAGGCCATGAGGTCTTCCAGGCTGCCGCCGCCGCGCGCCACAATCAGCACATCGGGGCGCGGCACGGCGCCACCCTCGGGCAGGGCGGAAAAACCCCTGATGGCGGCAGCAATCTGTTCCGCAGCGCCCTGGCCCTGCACCGCGACCGGCCAAAGCAGGATATGGCGCGGAAAGCGGCGCGCGATGGTAGTGCGAATATCCTGAATGACCGCGCCTTTTTCGCTGGTGATCACGCCAATCACGCGCGGCAAAAGGGGCAGGGGGCGCTTGCGGCTTTCGTCGAACAGCCCTTCTTCCAGCAGGCGTTTGCGCAGCGCTTCGATGCGCGCAAGCAGCGCGCCTTCGCCCGCATATTCCAGTCTTTCAATTACCAGCTGGTATTTTGACCGATCCGCATAGGTGGAAATCCGGCCCGTCGCGATCATCTCCACGCCGTTTTCCGGCATGGTGCCGATATTGCGCACCGAGCCTTTCCAGATGACGGCTTCGATTTTGGCGTCCTGATCCTTGAGCGACAGGTAGATATGCCCGGAAGGATAGCGCTTCATTTCGGTGATTTCGCCGCGCAGGCGCAGGCGCCCGAAAGCGCCTTCCAGCGTGCGGCGAATGGCGCCGGCCAGATCGGCGACGCCATATTCGGGAGTGTTATCCGGCCGAGATTCGTCCATCGGCCACATCTAGCCGGGATCGGAGGATGATGGAATCAGCCCCCCTAAGGGCTAATGCCAGGCTATTCGCCCGCCACGCCACTCCGCGCCACGGCTTGGGCCTGCGCGGCCAGCGCACGGGCCATCTGGCTCAGTGCTTCCTGATGCTTGTCATTGTCAATCAACGCAAAATTGCGCGCGAGTTCCAGGCACATGCGCTGGCGCTGTGACATGGAAGGATCAACAGTTTCGGATTTCAGCCCTTCGAAAAACCAGGAAATCGGCACGCCCAGCACCTGGGCAATCCCATATAGCCGGCCAGCCGAAATACGGTTCAGACCACGTTCATATTTATGCGCCTGCTGATAGGTAACGCCGATCATCTTCGCCAATTGCTGCTGCGACAGGCCAAGCATGGTGCGCCTTTCGCGAATGCGCGCGCCCACATGCTTATCAGCAGCATTGGCCCTTTGGGAGGAAACCATTTCGGGCATAACGCCCTCAGCTTGGCGGAATGATTCTGCAATTTCGACGATGCTGTCCATCAACCCGATTCCTCAGCGGGGCATCATGCCCCCTCACTGAATTCGGATTATGCGCGGCATTGGTGATCAACCGATGAATATGAGGCTCAAAAAAGCAACGCGCTCAGCCTTTGGTGCGCGATTTCAGTGCGGCCAATTCGCCTTTCAGTGTCTCAATTTCTTTTTTTAACGCCTCGGTTTCATCACTCGGGGCGCTTTCCTCGCGTCGCGCGAAAGGTGTGAACAGGCTCATCGCGCGTTCCATCATGGCGATATTCTGCTTGCCGACTTCCTGCAGGTCAGGCACAGCGCCGGGGAAAGGCATGAAGCCGCCCATGGTCTTGCTCAGCGTATCGCGCATTTGGTCCTGCTGCTGTGTGAAGGACGCCATGGCCGCTTCCAGATAGCGTGGCACGAGCGATTGCAGATTATCGCCATAAAGCCCGATCAATTGCCGCAGCACGGCGGTGGGCAGCATATTCTGCCCCTTGCCTTCCTGTTCCACGATGATCTGGGTCAAGACGCCTCGGGTAATGTCCTCGCCTGTCTTGGCGTCATAGACCACGAAATCCCGACCATCGCGGATCATGGCCGCCAGATCATCCAAAGTGACATAGGATGAGGTTTCGGTGTTGTAGAGACGCCGATTCGCGTATTTCTTGACAACGATCGGGGGCAGTGGCTTCTGCTCACCGGCTTGGGGGGATTGACGACCCGACATGCTACTTTGCCTCAGTCTATTTCGTTCTGTCTTGAGCATAGCATGGTTCATGCCGCATTGCGAAAGCCTGTTGCGTTGCAAAATCACGCTAGCGGGATCGTATCCGGCGGGGGCAGATGTCGCTATAAGCTTGTCCCATGGCTGGCCCCGAGGATATCGAAAAGCTTGCGGAAGACTGGATCACGCTTTGGCAGAGCGAGGTAGCCGGGCTCGCCGCCGATGCGGAGTTGATAGAAAAATGGGCGGCTTTTGCCTCGCTCGGGGCGGCCTGGTTCAAGGCCGCCGCGCAATTCTCCAAACCTTTCACCCCCGGTGCGGCGGCCCAGCATGACAGCGCCGTTCCGCCGTCGCGGACCGCGCCCGCTGCCGCTCCATCTGGGGCTTGCGGGGATCCGGGCCATGGCGGCAGCGGGGGCGCTTCCCGGGATGCCATGGCCGAACGCATCGCCACCCTTGAGCGCCGCCTGGCCGATCTCGAAAGCGGGGCAGGCGGAGGCAGCGCGCATCAGCGCCGCCCTCGCCAACGCCGGCCACGCGCCTGAGGCCTTTCGCGGCGCGGTTCTGAACCGTTTGCTGCGTGCGGATCGCGCGCTGGTGGCAGGGCTTGCGGCTTATCGGCGCCATCCTTTTGAACGTCAGGCCCCGCCAGTGCCGGCGATTTGGGCCGAGGAAGACACTAAATTACTGGATTACGGCGGGCAGGGGCCCGTCGTGGTCTTTGTGCCTTCCCTGGTGAACCGGGCCTATGTGCTGGATTTAATGCCGGAAGCCTCCCTTCTGCGCTGGCTGCCGGGGCAGGGCTTTCGCACCTTGTTGCTGGATTGGGGCTGGCCCGGCGAAGCCGAGCGCCACTTCACCCTGACCGATTACATTGCCGGGCGGCTGGAACGGGCGCTGATGGCCGCCCCCGGCCCGGTGATTTTGGCCGGTTATTGCATGGGGGGCTTGCTTGGGCTGGCGCTGGCCTTGCGTAGGCCGGATTTGGTGCGCGGCCTGGCGCTACTGGCGACCCCTTGGGATTTCCACGCTGGGCCGGAAGGTGAGGCACGCGCCCGCGCCGCGGCCGCAGCCCTGCCAGGGCTGGAAGCGCTGATGGAGCCAACCGGCGCGCTGCCCGTGGATGTGCTGCAAACTCTGTTCGCCAGCCTTGATCCCTTTGGCATTGCCGAGAAATTCCGCGGTTTTGGCCGGCTTGACCAGGCATCCGCGGCGGCTAGGCGCTTTGTGGCGCTGGAGGATTGGCTGAATGATGGCGTGCCTTTGGCCGCCCCTGTAGCGCGGCAATGTATTGGCGGCTGGTATGGGCGGAATGAACCGGCGGGGCTTGCCTGGCGCGTGGCCGGGCAGGTGGTGGACCCAGCCCTTTGGCAGGGCCCGGCCTTTGCCGCCATTCCGCATCGGGACCGCATTGTCCCCCCGGCCTCAGCCCTTGTGCTGACCGAGCGCCTGCGTCAGGTCAAGCTGCATATGGCGCCGGCTGGGCATATCGGCATGGTCGCCGGCATTGCTGCCGAGGCTGCGCTATGGAAGCCTCTACGCGACTGGTTGCGCGGTTTGTGATACGAAGCCGCAAATGACCCATTCTTGAGGAAGGATATCAGCCCCCATGACCGAAATCGTCATCGCATCCGCCGCCCGCACCCCGGTTGGCGCCTTCAACGGGGCTTTTGCCTCATTATCCGCGCATGCGCTGGGCACTGTGGCCATCAAGGCCGCCATGGAACGCGCCCGCATTGAAGGTGCGGAAGTGGATGAGGTGATCCTGGGCCAGATCCTGGCCGCCGGTGCGGGGCAGAACCCGGCGCGTCAGGCTTCGGTGAATGCTGGCATTCCGGTGGAACATACCGCCTTTGGCATCAATCAGCTTTGCGGTTCGGGCTTGCGCGCGGTGGCTTTGGCAGCGCAGCAGATCGCCACCGGCGATGCGCGCATTGTCATCGCGGGCGGGCAAGAAAGCATGACCCAGGCGCCGCATGCGCAGCAACTGCGCGCCGGACAGAAGATGGGCGACCTGGCCTTGGTGGATACCATGCTGCGCGACGGGCTGATGGATGCCTTCCATGGCTATCATATGGGCAATACGGCGGAGAATGTTGCCCGCGCCTTCCAGATCACGCGCGATGAACAGGATCAATTCGCCTATAACTCGCAGCGCAAGGCTGGTGAGGCCATGGCCGCTGGGCGCTTCGCCGATGAAATTGCGGCGGTGACGGTGAAGGGCCGCAAGGGCGATGTGGTGGTTTCCAGCGATGAATACCCAAAGCCTGAAACGACGATGGAAATCCTCGGCAAGCTGCGCCCGGCCTTCGCCAAGGATGGGTCTGTCACTGCTGGCAATGCTTCCGGCATTAATGATGGTGCGGCGGCGGTGGTGGTGATGACGGCTGCCGAAGCCGCCAAGCGCGGCATTACACCGCTGGCGCGCATCGTGTCCTGGGCGACGGCGGGCGTTGATCCTTCCATCATGGGCACGGGGCCCATCCCGGCATCGCGCAAGGCTTTGGCCAAGGCTGGCTGGAAGATTGATGACCTTGACCTGATTGAAGCCAATGAGGCCTTCGCCGCACAGGCCATCGCCGTGAACAAGGATCTTGGCTGGGATACCAGCAAGGTGAATGTGAATGGCGGCGCGATTGCGATTGGCCACCCGATTGGCGCTTCGGGTGCCCGCGTGCTGACGACCTTGTTGTTTGAGATGCAAAAGCGCGGCGCGAAGAAGGCACTGGCGACACTTTGCATCGGCGGTGGCATGGGTGTTGCCATGTGCCTGGAGCGCTGAGGCTTAGCGCTAGGTTCCGAAGCAATTGAAAGGCATTATTCGGGTGATGCCTTCTACTCCGCACAAAGTCTTTGTGGGCAACAAACTTCGGCTTGCCATAGACGCGCTCGGGCTGACTCAGGCGGAGTTCTCCCGGCGCACTAAGACAGCGCCGAACAAGCTGCACAATTACCTGTGCGGGGATAATTACCCCGATCTTTTATAGCTGACACAGGTGTGTGAGCAGTTTGGTTTGACTAGGGACTGGTTTCTGCGAGGCGTTCGCGCGGGTGTGGGAGCCGGCGTAGCCGAGAAGTTGCCGCTGCTAGTCATCGACGCGCTGTGCATAAGCTTTTTCATTTAAGAAGGGCTCGCCTGCGTGGTGCCGGCGAGCCCTTCTTATGTGCACTGTTTTTCTTGATCAGTACTTCGCCACGGCTTCTGCAATGGCGCGGCCAACATCCACCGTACCGGCCTGCCCGCCCATATCGCGCGTGCGCTGGCCACCTTCCACCACTAGCTTTTCAATCACCGCCAGGCACGCATCGGCCGCCGGTTTTTCGCCAAGCTGTTCCAGCATGATCGCGCCCGACCTGAACCCGTTGAGCGGCTCTTCGCCAAGCTCAAGCACCTCATGCGCGCCGCACAGCCACGCACCGTCGAAGAAACTTGGCGAAAGGTTGGCACGCTGATCGTCATCATCAGCCCAAGAGAATGCGACAACTACCTTGCCAATGCGGGATATACTTCCGCGCAAAGGTAGCATGCTCTAGATTGAAAATGCTGGGCGGCTTGGAAATTGGAATCAAATATAAGTTTAGTGCCCGTCCGGTGAACAAATGTGAACGGGAAGCGCACTAAACCCCTCAGCGCGACCGCGCCGGCGCCTGGGCCAGTTCTTCAAAGCCGCGCACATCATCGGGCCGCAGGGAGCGCGCATTGGCCAATATCGGGCCGCCGGGCCGGGGTGTGGAGGCAGTGCGGATATACCCATTATCTGGGCGATCATAGATGAAGCCTTGAATGGGATAGATGCGGCCGAGGCTTTCCTGATCCCGCCCGACCTGCACCCGTACCGACGACCAGTCATTATGCAGGGAGACATCGACCACCGAAACATCCGACATGATCGAACCACGACGGATACCCGGCCCACCCCAATTGGCGTGATGAATCAGCACTTCGCGGGAGCTGATCACTTCCTGCACAACGGCAACATGGCCTGCATGCATTTGGCCGGTGCGAGAGAAGGCCATGATCGCGCCGGATTCCGGCCGGTGACCGCGAGCATAAAGACCGGCGGCGTTATGCCACCAATCGCCGCCATTGCCGCGAATCGCCATGCCGGTCGCCTGCCTGACGTAAGGTACGCAAGAAATGCCGCCCGGGGGGACGCTGAGGGCGATACGCTGCGCTTGCGCGGATGAGCGGCGCGGCCCTTGGACCGCTTGATTGGCTCTGACGTGCCTTATTTGACCATTGGCTGATTGCGCATTGGTACGGGCGGGCTGCGCCTGGGCCGCGGGCCGCGCGGTAGCGGCCTTCGCCGCCTGCTGGCGTTGAGCTGTGGGCTGTGGGTTTGCTTGGCTGGCACTGGCGTGGTTGCACGCCAAGACGAAACCGAAGGCCACAAAGGCGGTCGCGACAAGTTTACTTGTCCTCATATCCGATCAGAGCCCCCTGTTAGACGTGACGCTATTGCGTTCTGCCTATGCTGGTAAGCCGGACGGGTTCGGGGGGACAAGCATCAAGGCTGTAACTTGGTGAAACTTGACGTGATTAGCTCAAAGCCGCTGTTGAAGAAGTACAAATATAGGAAAATGTTCTGAAGCTTTTGGCAGAAATGGGGCGAGGGCACAGTGTGGTGACTTTACTGCCACAGGTATTGCAGAGATTCGCAGAAGGAGGTCTCGGGCCAGGGAATCCAGGGCCTTCCACCAAAACAAGGTGAGGTTCCGCAAATTTTGGGAATAAAGACCCAAATCGATGCGTGAGGGGGGGGCGTACCAGCGGTGGCTCGTGATCTTAGGACGTTCCGATCGCGGCCTCTCCTGCCTGACAGCCGCGATATTGCTGCGGATCAGGAGAGAGCATGACCAAGCGAACAAGCCGGACGCATAGTCCTGGCTTTAGAATATTCCCCATTCGAGTCCGCTCAGCGGACACGCAGTAAAGCTTTGTTCGGTCGCATTTTCCGAGCCGCCAAGCGATTCCGCTTGGCTTGAAAATGCTTAGTGCGGCTTGCTTCCGCGCAGCCGCTCCATCTCCTCCTTCAGCCTCAGCTTTTCACGCTTGAGGCGAGAGAGGGTTTCAGCATCGGGCCTTGGTCGGTGGTCTTCCTCAAAAATCTGCTGCTCAAGCGCGGCGTGACGGTTATTGAGGGAAGCAATCCGAGCATCCAAGCGCATACCGAAGCATCCTTTCCTGTGATGCAACCCGGGCGGTTGGCCCTGTCCCGGGCAGCGCCGTTATGCTAATCCAACTGTCGGTAAAAATGCATCAACAGATTTTAGAGTAGTTTCCGTTTACTTCCGTTCACCGGAAACGCTCTAAACCTTCGTTTGGTCGCGTTTTCCGAGCCGCCAAGTGATTTCACTTGGCTTGAAAACGCTCTAGCTATGGCCCCGCGATGATCGCTGACCGAGAAGCCCTGCTCCGCCGCCTGCATGAACTCCGCACCGAGCATCGGGATTTGGATACCGTGATTGCGCGCCTTGATTCCGGGCCAGTGGATCAATTGCAGTTGCAGCGGCTGAAAAAGCGCAAGCTGAAGCTGAAGGACGAAATCTCCTGGCTCGATAGCCAGCTTTTGCCCGATATCATCGCCTGAGGGGGCTGGATATGGCCGAGACAACGCTGGTTGGCGTGATCATGGGTAGCCGTTCGGATTGGGAAACGCTGCGCCATACTGCTGAAACCCTGGAAAAACTGGGCATCGCCCATGAAACCCGCGTGGTTTCCGCCCATCGCACGCCCGAACGCCTGTTTGAATACGCAAAACAGGCGGCGGGGCGGGGGCTCAAGGTCATCATCGCGGGCGCCGGCGGGGCGGCGCATCTGCCAGGCATGGCCGCTTCCATGACACATCTGCCCGTGCTGGGCGTGCCGGTGCAAAGCGCTGCCTTGGCCGGGGTGGATAGCCTGCTGTCCATTGTGCAGATGCCGGCGGGGGTGCCGGTCGGCACGCTGGCCATTGGGCGCCCGGGGGCGGTGAATGCGGCTTTGCTCGCGGCCTCGATCCTCGCTTTGGAAGACGCAGCGCTGGCCATACGCCTGATCGCCTGGCGTGCGGCGCAAACGGAGAGTGTGCCGGAGAGCCCGGTATGACCCCTCTGCCGCCTGGCGCCATGCTGGGCATTCTGGGCGGCGGGCAGCTTGGGCGCATGTCTGCCATGGCGGCGGCGCGGCTTGGCTATCGCTGCCATATCTATGCCCCCGGCGCAGGTGAGCCCGGCATGCAGGTAGCCGCGGCGCGCACCGTCGCTGCCTATGAGGATCATGAGGCCTTGGCCCGCTTCGCCGATCAGGTGGATGTCGTCACCTTCGAATTCGAAAATGTCCCGGCCGAGACAGTGGAAATCCTGGCACGCCGCGTGCCCTGCCGGCCCGGGGAAAAGGCGCTCGGCATTTGCCAGGATCGCTTGCAGGAAAAGGCGTTTCTGGAAGGGATCGGCGTGCCCGTGGCACCCTGGCGCGCGGTGCGCACCGAAGCCGAATTACAAGCGGCGGTGGCCGAGCTTGGCCTGCCTTCCGTCCTGAAGACCACCCGCCTTGGCTATGATGGGCGGGGCCAGGCGGTATTGCGCCACCCGGATGATCTGGCGGCAGCCTGGGCCAGATTGGCGCCGCGCCCGCTGATCCTGGAAGGCTTTGTGCCCTTCGAGCTGGAGCTTTCAGCCATCGCGGCGCGCGGCGCCGATGGGGCGCTCGCGGTGTTTGACGCGACCGAAAACGCGCATCGCCATCATATTCTGGATATCAGCTTCGCGCCGGCGCGCGTGGCACCCGAAATTGCCGCTGCTGCGCGGGAACATGTGGCGGCGGTGGCGCGTGGGCTTGATCTGGTGGGGCTTGTGGCGCTGGAGATGTTCCTGCTGCCCGATGGTCGGCTCATCGGCAATGAAATCGCCCCCAGGCCGCATAATTCCGGGCATTGGACCATGGATGCCTGCACCACTTCCCAATTCGAACAGCATATCCGCGCCGTGGTCGGCCTACCCTTGGGCGTGCCTGACCGTCATCATGATGCGGTAATGCGCAACCTGATCGGGCCGGAAGGGATGGCGGCCTGGCCGGGGCTGCAAGGGCAGGCCGGCATTGCGCCGCATCTCTATGGCAAGGCGGAGGCACGGCCAGGGCGGAAAATGGGCCATGCGAATCGGCTTTTGCCGCTTGGGGCGCTCGCTGCGATGGGTGACGCGGCAGCGCTTGGCCCGCTGGCAGCCATCGAGGCGCAAAATTCCTAAGGCTCGGGATGCCATGGTCTTCTTTTGTTGGGAATCTGCCGCTAGGTTGTGTCGCATGAAGTTTCCCCAAGCCTCGCTAGGCATCCTGCCTGCCGCCGCCCTCACGCTTTGCCTTGCTGGGGCCCAGCCAGCGGGCGCCCAATTCATTGAGGGGCCTTACGTGGCCGGCGCGCTTGGCGTGAATTCTCTGGATGATGCGAAATTTCGCCTGGATAGCGGCCTCAGCCAGGGCATGACGGCGCTTGGCCAGCCTAATGGGGGCCAATTGGGGTTCGAGTTAGGGGGCGTTGGTTTGCTCAGCCTCGGCTGGGGTTTCAGCAATGGGATCCGGCTTGAACTTGAAGGCAGTTACCGCAGCAATCAGGTTGATAGCGCCAATGGCGCCGCTGGCCTCGCCAGCCCCGGGGCGCATGGCGGGCGGCAGGATAGCTACGGCGCCATGGGCAATGCGTTGGTGGATCTGGTCCGCATTGGGCCCTTCCTGCCCTATGTCGGCGTTGGTGCGGGGTATCTTGTCACCAGCTTCAATGATCTGAATGGCCGGCCCGGCAATGGCAGCCTGCAGCTGCGCAGTGATGATTCGGGCGGGGCCTTCGCGCTGCAGGGCATAGTGGGCATTGGCTTTGCGATTGACCAAGTGCCGGGACTGACCGTTACGGCGGAGTATCGCTACTTGGAAAGCCTGGGGGCGAGCATTCCCGTCAGCTACGTGAATGCTGCGGGCGCCACAGTGCTATCAGGCAAGGCGGATACTGAAAGCCGCAACCAATCCTTCCTGCTTGGGCTGCGCTATGCCTTCAATGCGCCGGGTGTTGCACCCGCCGCTGTGGCTGCACCCGCTGCGGTGCGAAGCTTCCTGGTGTTCTTTGACTGGAACCGCGCTGATCTGACCGCCCGCGCGCGCCAGATTATCGGTGAAGCCGCGGAAGCGGCCCGCGCCCAGCCTGCGCGCATTGAATTGGCGGGCCATGCGGATCGCACCGGAACGCCTCAGTATAACCAGGCGCTGTCGCGCCGCCGCGCTGAAACCGTCGCGGAAGAACTGATCAGGCGCGGCATTGCGCGCCAGGATATCAGCATCACTGCCCTAGGTGAAACTCAGCCCTTGGTTACAACGGCAGATGGCGTGCGTGAACCGCAGAACAGGCGCGTTGAAATTATCCTGAAATAATCGCGGGTTTAGGGCTGGCGTTACGCAATTGGCGCAGCAGCATCGCGCCAGCTACCGTCACGCCGCCTAGCGTGCCAATCACCCCCGCTGCATTTAGCGAAAACGACTGCCCAAATGCCGCGGGCAAAGGCCCGGCCAGCGCATAGCCAAGGGCGCCAAGCGCTGCCCCCAGCGCTGCACCACCAAGCACCTGCGCGCGATAGGAATCCGTCAGCAAGCGTATCGCCGCCGCTGGGCAAACAAGCATCGCCACCACCAGAATGCTGCCCACAGCTTCAAAAGCCGCGACCGCCGCTGCCGCCACCATCAAATTCAGTGCCAATTCCAAACCACGTGCGGGCAGGCCGATGGCCGCGGCATAATCGGGGTCAAAACACAGCAAATGCAAAGGCCGCCAGAGCAGCGCGACCAGCCCCGCCAGCACCACCGCCACCGCCGCCAGCAGAAATAATTGGCGCGGCAAGGCGGCCAGCGCCACCGGGTCAAGCAGCGACCCAAAGCCCTGCGCTTCCAGCCAGACCACGCTTTCAAGTTGACCGAACAACACGCAATCAAGATCAAGATCAACGCTGCGCGCGCCGGTTGCTTCCATCAGCATCAAGCCGAGCGCGAAGAAGCTGGTGAATACCGCACCCGTGGCTGCGCCCGATTCCAACCGCGCCACGCGCCGCACCAAGCCAATCAGGAATACTGCCAAAAGTGCGGCCGCCAACGCGCCCAGCAGCATGGGCAACCCCGCCCGCGCGCCGGTGATCGCGAAGCCCGCAATGATGCCAGGCAGCACCGCATGAGAGAGCGCATCACCCAAAAGACTATCGCGCCTCAACAACAAAAACGAACCGAGCAGGCCGCAACTCCCGCAGGCGAGAATTGCCGCGAGTAGCGCGGGCAGATCGAGCCTGAGGAAATCCGTCACTGTCACGGTTCAGTCCCTATCCGCTTCGCGTCCGCGCAGCGGACGAACACTGAAATTTTGTCTTGTCGCATTTTCCGAGCCGCCAAGCGTATCCGCTTGGCTTGAAAATGCATTTGAGTTTTGCGTTGTCGCATTTTCCGAGTCGCCAAGCGTATCCGCTTGGCTTGAAAATGCTCCCGACCCCAAAGCATGCGGCGAGGCCGGCAGGGAGGAAGGCTCCGCCAACAACCGTGTCGCCATGTCCGCCGGCAGACCATGTTCCACCAAATCCGCCAGCCGATCCGCCCCGGCAATATCCGTGGCTCCAAGGCCCAGCAGATGCAGCTCCACCGCGCGATGCGCGCGTACGGCGCGTCGCGCAGCCGCGGCGCCGCGCGGGGTCAGGTGAATTTCCCGATCGGCCCGCGCCACCAGCCCGCGCAGCGCAAGCCAAAGCGCCAGGCGGGACGCATAGGCTTCAGTCCAGCCGCGCGCCGCCGCCAAGGCCGCAATCGGCGTCCAGCGATCGCCTGCCGTGCCAGGGCCGGCGCCGGCCGCTTCCTGCGCTTCCCAGGCGGCGCGCAGGAAATGCGATTCGGTCGCGGCAATACGCCGATGTGCGCGGCGCCAGGCTTCCGGAAGCAAGCCTCGTTCCGGTGCCAGCAGCAAAGCCAGGGTGAAGAAAATCGCCCCCGCCAGCACCACCGCCGCGCCGGTTGGCCATTCTGGTTCAAAGGCGGAAGCCGCCGCGCCCAAAGCCCCTGCCAGCGCGCCCAGCAGCGCCGAGACCAGCAGCAGCACTGGCAGCCGATGCGTCAGCAAGCGTGCGGTCGCCGCAGGCAAAATCAGCAGCGCCACCACCAGCACCAGCCCCACCGCCTGCAAGCCCGCGACCGCGACAATGACAATCAGCCCGAGCAGCGCCAGATCCGTGCGCGCGACCGAAAGCCCCATGACGCGGGCATAGTCAGGGTCAAAACACGCGGCGCGCAGGCGTTGGAACAGCAACAGGCAGATCAGCACGCAGAACGCCGCAATGCCGCCGGCCCAAAGCGCATCTTCCGCGCGCATCGCCGCTGCCTGGCCAAGGATGAATTTGCCAAGCCCCGCCTGTGCCGCCTGCGGCATGGTCTGCACATGCGACAGCAGGGCGACGCCGAGAGCATAAAAGCTCGACAACACAATTGCGATGGCGGCGTCTTCGCGAATGCGTCCGCCGCGCGTCAGCGCTTGAACCGCGAGCACGCCCAGCACGCCCGCGACCAGCGCCCCCGCCAGCAAGGGTGGCAGCGCGCGCGGATTGCCGCCAAGTGTGGCCACAATCATGGCTGCCAGCACCACGCCGGGCAAAGCGGCATGGCCAACCGCATCGGCCATCAGCGCGCGCCCGCGCAGCAGCGCAAAAGCGCCGACCGTGCCGCAAGCAAGTCCTAGCAGCGCACAACCCGCCAGCACCACCAGCGTGTTATACCCAAGGCTCACTGCAGCCCGCCTTCAGCAACGGCCTGTTCCAGCACATTCAGCCGCCCGCCATAGGCGCGCGCAATCGCGTCCGGCGTGAAGGCGGATTTCACAGCGCCGGCGGCGACCGCGCGGCCATTCAGCAGCAACACCTGATCGAAATAGGAAGGCACGGTTGAAAGATCATGATGCACGGCAATCACGCTGCGGCCAGCTGCTACCACGCGGCGCAGCACGGCGATGATGGCCTGTTCAGTTGCTGCATCAACCGCGGCGAAGGGTTCATCCATCAAGTATAGGTCAGCATCCTGCGCCAGCGCGCGCGCCAAAAATACGCGTTGCTGCTGCCCGCCCGACAAACGCCCGATTTGCCGATCAGCAAGATCAGCCAGCCCCACCTGATCCAGCGCGCCGCGTGCTGCTTCACGTTCGGCCTTCGGCACGCGGCCCCACCAGCGCATGCGCGGATAGCGCGACATGCACACGACATCGAGTGCGGTTGCCGGAAAATCCCAATCTACCGAAGCGCGTTGTGGAAGATAACCAACGCGGTTGCGCACCTCATCCAAGCTGCGACCAAAAAACCGCGCCTCACCGGCGATGCTTGGGATCAGGCCAAGTGCGGCGCGGAGTAGCGTGGATTTGCCCGCGCCATTTGGTCCCACAATCGCCGTTAGCCCCGGTACTGCCTGCCAGGTAATGTCCCACAGCACCGTCTTGTCGCCATAAGCGACCGTGAGATGCGTAATGGCGAGGGGCGCTGGCGTTGTTGTGCTCTGGCTCATGAAGTGCTGAGCCTGCCAAGCATGCCGCGTGCCGGCGCTTCGCCGCCAAGCGCGCGGGCGATGGTGGTGAAGTTGTGGTCCAGCATGCCGTGATAGGTGCCCTCATAAGTGCCGGGCTTGCCCATGGAATCGGAAAACAGCGTGCCACCCAAGGCCACGCGCTGGCCGCGCGCGCCGGCCCCTTCAATCAGCGCGCGCACCGCGCGATCGGGGACAGAGCTTTCGGCGAAGACCGCCGGGATGCGCCTTTCAACCAGGCCGCGCACCAGCGCTTCAATGCGCGCCAGATTGGCTTCTGATTCGGTGGAAAGCCCCTGGATGCTGTCCACCTCCAGCCCGTAACGCGCGGCGAAATAGCCGAAAGCGTCATGCGCCGTGACCAACAGGCGCTGGCGCGGCGGAATGCTCGCCAGCACCCGCGCGCCATATTCATGCAGGGCGGCAAGCCGGGTGCGAAGCGCGGCAAGGTTGGCAGCAAAGACGCTGGCTTGATCGGGGATCAGGCGGGCAAGCCCCTCGGAAATACTGCCCGCGGCCTCAGCCCAAAGCACCGGGTCCATCCAGACATGCGGGTCGGCCGCGTCCGGGTAGTCAGGATTGGCGCGGAGCTTTGCGCGCGGCAGGCTTTCGGCCACCAACACCACCGGCTTGCCATTGGCGGCAGCGCGCGCCAGCACATCACCCATGCGGCCTTCCAGCCGATGGCCATTGGCAAACAGGATGTCAGCGGCCAGCAAGCGGGCGATATCGGCGCGCGTCGGGCGGAACAGATGCGGGTCCACGCCTTCATTGATCAGGGTTTCCGCCCGGATGCGGTCGCCGCCAATGTCGCGCAGCAGATCGCCCACCATGCCGACGGTCGCCAACGCACGTGGCAAAGGGCGGGCCTGCCCGAGGGCCGACAGTGGGGGCAGCGCCAACAGCCCAAGGCCAAGGCCGCGGCGTGTAATGACTGAACAACTGTTCATTTCTGCATATATCGCCTGTTTTTCAATAACTTATCCTGTGGACAAGCTTGGCCTTGTTACCCCCTGCGTCAAGCCCCTTTATTAGTGTGGCCTTGCGAAACCTGCGGGCTCAGCGCCATGTTGCGCCTGGAACAGGGGCGATGATCCCATGCGCGGGCGTTTTCGGATTGGCGACGATATGGTTGTGGAATTGGCCGAGACCTTTCGGCTGATGAGCGACCCGACGCGCCTCAAGATCATCCTGGCCTGCCGGGACGCGCCGGCGGCGGTGAATGAAATGGCGGAAAAGCTGGGTATTTCCGCCTCCCTCGTCTCGCATCATTTGCGGCTTTTGCGCGCGGCGCGATTGTTACAAGCGGATCGGCGCGGGCGGCAGGTTTTTTACGTGGTGGGTGATGAGCATATCAGGTCCATGCTGGCCGATATGGTTGACCACATCAGTGAGGAAGAAGCCGCCGAGGGCGAGGCCTGAGCCGGCGCGGCGCGGATTATCCCGCTTTTGTGCATTCCCGCCCTTGTGCGGTGCGGGAGCGCCGATTATGGTCCGGTCTAAATCGAGACTCTGGGCCTCAGGCCCCTGGTAAGTCGAGGGTTAATATCTTGAAACGGCGTGGCTTTCACGACCGATAAGGGATGGGTTGATGAAGGTTTTCATGGCAAAGTGCCGCGCATTCGGCCTTGGTCGGCTTGTGGCCGGCGTGGCCGCGTTGGCGATGGGTTTGGTGCTGGCGGTACCTGCCCTTGCAGAGAGCATGGTCGGTGCGCCGGCGCCTTGGGGCATGGGCTTGCAGCCCTCGGGCGGGGTGGTGAAGGAACTTATTTCGTCCTTCAACACCATGGTCTTCGCCATCATCACCGTCATTACGATTTTCGTGCTGGTGCTGCTGGCTTATTGCGTGTGGCGCTTCCGCGAAGAACGCAACCCGGTCCCGTCCTCGACCAGCCATCACACGGGCTTGGAAATCGCCTGGACCGTGATCCCGGTGCTGATCCTGTTGGTGATTGCTATCCCGTCCTTCCGCTTGCTCTATTTTCAGGACCGAGCCGTGGATGCGGATATGACGATCACCGTTCAGGGCCGTCAGTGGTACTGGAATTACACCTATTCTGATCACGGGAACTTCACCTTCGACAGTTACCCTCGTCAGGAAGCTGATCTGAAGCCGGGCCAAATCTTCAAGCTGGATGTGGATAATCAGTTGGTCATCCCGGTCGGCGCCAACATTCGCGTGCTGACCACGGGCCATGATGTGATCCATTCCTTCTTTGTTCCGGCGCTTGGTATCCAGAAATACACCATCCCAGGCCGTACGCTGGAAACCTGGATGCGCGCGGATCGCCCTGGCATCTTTTACGGTCAGTGCAATCAGATTTGCGGCACGAACCACTGGTTCATGCCGATCGCCGTGCGCGCCCTCCCGCGCGCCGAATTCGACACCTGGGTTGCCGATGCGCAAAAGCGCTTCGCCCAGGCTGATGGTAGCGCGCCGGCGATTGCCGTCGCGCCCGCTTCTCAGGATTCACTTCAGATCGCGGAGGCCCGCCGGTAAGGCGCGGCTCAGGGAAGACAAACATGGCAACCGCTTCGCACGCCCACCACGACGAACATCACGATCACAAGCCGGGCTTTGTGTCCCGCTGGTTCTTTTCGACGAACCACAAGGATATCGGCACGCTCTACATCATCTTCTCGCTGTTCGCGGCGGTGGTGGGGATTGGCATTTCGCTGCTGATGCGCCTTGAACTGATGTTCCCCGGCATGCAGATTTTTGTCGATGGCCAGATGTGGAATGCCTATGTTTCGGCCCATGGGCTGATCATGGTCTTTTTCGTGGTCATGCCCGCGCTGATTGGCGGCTTCGGCAATTGGTTTGTGCCGATCATGATCGGGGCGCCGGATATGGCCTTCCCGCGCATGAACAACATCTCCTTCTGGCTGCTGGTGCCGGCCTTCCTGCTGCTTGCGTCGAGCATGTTTGTGGGCGAAGGCGCTGGCGCGGGCTGGACGATCTATCCGCCGCTTTCAGACAGCACCTTCCATTCCGGCCCGGCGATGGACTTGGCGCTGTTTTCGCTGCACCTGGCGGGTGCTTCTTCCATCATGGGCGCGGCCAACTTCATCACCACCATCTTCAACATGCGCGCCCCTGGCATGACGCTGCACAGGATGCCGCTATTCGTTTGGTCAATGCTGGTTACGGCCTTCCTGCTGCTGCTCGCGGTGCCGGTGCTGGCGGGTGCGATCACCATGCTGATCACGGACCGCAATTTCGGCACGGCCTTCTTCCGTCCTGAAGGCGGTGGTGACCCGGTGCTGTTCCAGCATTTGTTCTGGTTCTTCGGCCACCCGGAAGTCTACATCATGATCCTGCCGGGCTTCGGCATTATCAGCCACATCATTTCCACCTTCAGCCGCAAGCCGGTGTTCGGTTACCTGGGCATGGCTTACGCGATGGTGGCGATTGGCTTTGTCGGCTTCCTGGTCTGGGCGCACCACATGTACACATCTGGCATGGATGTGGACACGCGCGCCTACTTCATGGCGGCTACCATGGTGATCGCGGTGCCGACCGGCGTGAAAATCTTCTCCTGGATCGCGACCATGTGGGGCGGTTCCATCAAGATGGACACGCCAATGCTGTTCGCCATTGGCTTCATCTTCCTGTTCACTGTGGGTGGCGTGACTGGCGTGGTGCTGGCCAATGCGGGCATCGATCAGGTGCTGCACAACACCTATTACGTGGTGGCGCATTTCCATTACGTGCTGTCGCTCGGTGCCGTGTTCTCGATCTATGCGGGCTTCTATTACTGGATCGGCAAGATGTGCGGCCGGCAATACCCGGAAACGCTCGGCAAGATCCATTTTTGGATGACCTTTGTCGGCGTGAACCTGACCTTCTTCCCGATGCATTTTTCGGGCAATCAGGGCATGCCGCGTCGCTACCCGGATTATCCGGATGCCTTCTGGGGGTGGAACTTTGTCGCCTCAATCGGCTCTTTCATTTCGGTCGCGTCCTTCGTGTTCTTCTTCTATATCGTGTGGGTGACCATGCGCTCTGGCGTGAAAGCCGCGGCCAATCCTTGGGGTGAAGGTGCGACGACCTTGGAATGGCAAGTGGCGTCGCCGCCGCCCTTCCATACTTTTGAGGAAATTCCTCGTCTGCGCTAAGGCGCCCAACCAATGGGATGATGATGAGCGATTCAGTCATCGAAAATGGCAAGGGGGGCGCGGCCCCCCTTCCTGTTTCCTACAATATCTCGGAAGTGAGCGATTGGGTCGCGCTGCTTAAGCCGCGCGTCATGTCGCTTGTGGTGTTCAGCGCCGTAGCGGGGCTGCTGGTGGCACCGGACCATTTGCACCCGGTGCTGGCGGTAATCGCCATTCTCTGCATCGCAGTAGCGGCGGGTGCCTCGGGCGCCATCAATATGTGGTACGATCGCGATATTGATGCGGTGATGCGCCGCACGGCGCGCCGACCCATTCCCGCCGGGCGCATTGCGCCTGATGCCGCGCTTGCTTTTGGCATTCTGCTTGGCGTTGGTTCTGTCGTGGTGATGGCTTTCGCCACCAATTATCTGGCGGCTGGCGTCCTTGCCTTCTCCATCCTGTTCTATGTTGTCGTCTACACCATGTGGCTGAAGCGCCGTACGTCCCAGAATATCGTCATTGGCGGTGCCGCGGGTGCCTTTCCGCCGCTCATCGGCTGGGCCGCGGTGACGGGCGACATCACGCTGGTGCCGATTATTCTTTTTGCCATCATTTTCATCTGGACGCCGCCGCATTTTTGGGCGCTGTCGCTTTGGGCGCATGAGGATTACGCCAAGGCTGGCGTGCCGATGCTGCCCGTGACTGAAGGCGCCCGCGAAACCCGCAAACAAATCCTGGTCTATACGCTGGCGCTGGCGCCGCTTGGGATGGTGCCTTGGCTGATCGGCTTTTCCGGACCGGTCTATGGCGCGGTTGCGGCGCTGCTTGGCTTGAATTTCATCCGCCACGCGGTCGCCGTATTGCGTGAACCGCAGGATGCCGAAGGCCGCAGCCTGGAAGGCGACAAGGCGGCCAAGAAATGCTTCCGCTTTTCGCTGACCTACCTTTTTGCGCTTTTCGCCGTGCTGGCCGCTGAAAAGCTGATCCTTTCGCCATGACGCCTGAAGAACGCGCCATTTTCGAAAAGCGTCGTCGCGGGCGCAATATTGCGCTGCTATTGGTGCTGGTTGGTCTTTCGGTGCTGTTCTATTTCATCGGCATCGCGCGCCTGCTGCGGTCTTGAGCAGCGGCGCGGGGCTTCCCAGATAAACGCCATGGTTCAGGAAGCGCAAAAGACAAACCTCGCACGGCGCAATCGCCGCACTGGCTTGGCCGCGGCAGGGATTGTGACCTTCATGGTTGGGCTTTCTTTCGCCGCCGTGCCGCTTTACGACCTGTTTTGTCGGGTTACTGGCTTTGGCGGCACCACGCAGCGCAGCGCGGCGGCACCTGGCGCGGTAGGCGATCGGCAAATCACCATCCGCTTCAACGCGACCACGCACCCCAACCTGCCTTGGCGCTTCACCCCCGAACAGCCGAGCGTGACGCTGCGCCTTGGTGAAGAAGGTCTTGCCTTCTATGCTGCGGCGAACCGCGCAGATACGCCAGTCACCGGCATTTCGACCTATAATGTGACGCCGGAGAAGGTCGGGCGCTATTTCCACAAGATCGCCTGCTTCTGTTTTGATGAGCAGACCTTGTCGCC
Organism: uncultured Rhodospirillales bacterium; assembly: GCA_903927465.1. Classification (GTDB taxonomy): domain Bacteria; phylum Pseudomonadota; class Alphaproteobacteria; order Acetobacterales; family Acetobacteraceae; genus Neoroseomonas. Next base: position 33,203 of record CAIYMY010000137.1, read on the forward strand.
GGGCGAGCGGGTGGATATGCCCGTGACCTTCTGGGTGGACCCGAAAATCGCTGAGGATCCGAATACGCGTGACATCACCACCATCACGCTTTCCTACAGCTTCTTCCGCACTATCGAAGATGCGAAAAAGGCTGGCGCACTTGCCAATGCGGGGCCGCATGTTGGGCGGGCCGGCACAAGGCAGAATTGATTGACGGATAAACCCGCTTTTCATGCCTGATGGGCTTGATTTCAGGGGCGGTTTCAGGATTGATGCGGGCGTCCAGTTCGGGCACTAAGCCCGTACCCGAGGAAGGCACCAGGACTGAAAATGGCAAGCACATCTCACGCGCAGGCAACCACGGCGGAGGGCGAAGCGCCGCCGCTGCATAAACACCCCTATCACCTGGTTGATCCGTCACCCTGGCCGCTGGTGGGGTCCTTTGCCGGTGGCGCGCTGGTGCTGGGCATTATCCTTTGGGCGCATTACGGCAATCGCGGTGTCTTCTTCGTGGGCCTCGCCGGCATTCTTGCTACCATGTTCTTCTGGTGGCGCGATGTGGTGAAGGAAAGCCGCACGCCTGGCCTGCATACGCCGATCGTGCGCATTGGGTTGCGCTACGGCATGACGCTGTTCATCGCCTCCGAAGTCATGTTCTTCGTGGCCTTCTTCTGGGCCTATTTCCATTTCGCGCTGTTCCCGGTGCATGTTTCGGGCGCTGAAGTGGCGATGTGGCCGCCCAAGGGCACACTCACCTTTGATCCCTTCGATCTGCCCTTCCTGAATACCATGATCCTGCTGCTGTCGGGCTGCACCGTCACCTGGGCGCACCATGCATTGCTGAACAATGACCGCAAGGGGCTGATCAGAGGGCTGACCATCACCGTTCTGCTTGGCGTGATTTTCTCCGGATTGCAGGCTTGGGAATACAGCATGGCGCCGTTCAAGTTTAACGGCGGTGGCATTTATTCCTCGACCTTCTTCCTGGCGACCGGCTTCCATGGCTTCCATGTGATTGTTGGCACGACCTTCCTGTTTGTCTGCCTGATCCGCGCCATGAAGGGCCATTTCACGCCGGAACGTCATTTCGGTTTCGAAGCGGCAGCCTGGTATTGGCACTTCGTTGATGTGGTCTGGCTGTTCCTGTTTGTTTGCATCTACTGGTGGGGCGCGGGCGAAATCGCGCATCACTGAAGTTTGGCAGGCGCCGCCCATGGAAACGCATGGCGGCGCCGGCTTGCTGAACTCAGCCCTTCTTGGCCGCTGAACGCAATGCGGGCGAAGCGCCTATGCTAGGGATTTTTCGGATCGGCGTCGCTCATGGTGATGCACGTCGCCAAGGCCATGCTCCCTGGCTTGCAATGGCGCCATCGCCGTACGATTTGAATTTGTGATGTTCTCTCGCCGTATGCTGTGGCCCGCTTTGGCGGGGCTGCCCGTTCTGATCATTCTGCTGGGGCTTGGCACTTGGCAGGCACAGCGGTTGGTGTGGAAGACGGACCTGCTGGAGCGTATTGCCGCTGCCGAGGCCGCCGCGCCCGCGCCCTTCACCGACTCGCCCGTGCCTTACGCGAAGCTTGAGGCTGTTGGGCGCTTCGACCATGCACGCGAAGCCCTGCTGGGCGTTGAAATTCGCGCGAATAGGATGGGTGCGCGGCTGATCGTGCCCTTCCTGCGCGATTCAGGCCCGCTCCTGCTGGTGGATCGCGGTTGGGTCCCCGTGGATGGGCTGGCCGGCCTACCGCGGCCTGAGGGCGTGCAGCGCATCACCGGCTATATCCGCTTTGGTGAGGCCGCCGGGCGCTTCGCCGCGCAGGATGATGTCGCTGGCCGGCGCTTTTTTCACTTTGATCCCGTGGCGATTGGCGCGGCGCTTGGCCTGCCCGGCACGGCGCCCTATGCGTTGGTACTGCTCGGCCCCGCAGGCAGCCTGCCAGAGCCGGCGCAGAGCCTACCGCGGCCGCGGAACAACCATCTTGGCTATGCCATTACCTGGTATGGCTTGGCGCTATCCCTGATTGGCGTTTTCGCTGCCTTTGCGTGGCGCAATAGGAAGAAGGCCTGAAGCTTAGCCGTTTTAATATTTCACAAAAAACAATGATAACACTAATCAAAGGGGGACAAAGCGGAACGCAGCGGATGGATAAAACTGATCCGATTTTCCCTATAGAAAATGCCGCGGCGCCAGCCCATGGTCGCGCGCCTCACGCGATAACGCCTCACGATAATCGGGATGGGCAAGGCCGATGATGGCCCGCGCGCGTTCAGCGACCGAAAGCCCCTTCAGATTGGCAAGGCCGTATTCGGTGACAACATACATCTGATCGGACCGCGCAGTGGTGACGACATTGCCCGCTGTCAGGTTCAGAACAATGCGGCTTTTCCTCACTCCCTTGCGTTCATAGGTTGATGCCAGGCAAATGAAGCTCTTGCCGCCCTTGGACGCATAGGCGCCGCGCACAAATTGCGCCTGGCCGCCCGTGCCGCTGATATGGCGATGACCATCGGATTCGGATGCCGCCTGGCCCTGAAGATCAATCTGTGTGGTGTTGTTGATCGCAACTGCGCGGTCATTGCGGGCGATGATTTCGGGCATATTGGTTTCATCAACAGGTCGGGCGATGAAATCATCATTATCGCGTAGCGTGTCATAAAGCCGGCGGCTGCCGAGGGCGAAGCTGTAGGTGACCAGCCCCTGATCGAAAGCCTTGCGCGCCCCGCTGATCCGTCCGGCAAGGTATAGTTCAACCAACCCGTCATTCAACATTTCGGTATGGATGCCAAGATCGCACACTGAAGACTGCTGCAGCAGCGCGGTGACCGCATTGGGCATGCCGCCAATGCCAACTTGCAGGCAGGAACCATCTTCGATCTGCTCGGCGATCAAGGCTGCCACCGCGCGGTCAACCTCAGACGCTTCGGCATTGGGCAATTCAGGCGTTGGCACATCATCGCCCTCAATCACGTAATCCACCTGGCTGCGATGCACGCGCACATGCGTGCCAACCACGCGCGGCATATCGGGCAGGGTTTCGATGATGAGAGTCTTGGCGGTTTCGACGATGGCGGGATGCCAGATATTGACCGGACCAAGATTGAAATAGCCGTCCGCATCCATCGGCGCCGCGCGCAGTACGGCGATGTCAGTGCGCGGGATGAAGCGGCGGTAGTAGTCCGGGATTTCGCCAAGATGACAGGGCAGGTAATTGACCAGCCCCTGGTCATGCTTGCGCCGGTCATAGCCCGAAAAATGCCAGTTGTAGCAGGCGAAATGTGCCCCTTCCGGGTCCTGTTCCAGAAAGGCGCGCGGCTTCATGCTGAGGCAATTGCGAATACGTACATCGCGGAGCGTGTCTTTGCGTGCGGCAAGGGCACGATCAAAAACATCAGGCTGGTTGAAGCCGGCGCCAAAATCGAGCCAATCGCCGGGCTTCACCAGCGCCGCGGCTTCCTCGGCGGAGATCGCGTGCGCATTTTTTGCCATGGCGAATGCCCCCAAAACACCATCCAAGCGCCGGGTGAATGGTAGCGGCGAGCGGACTTGAACCGCTGACCCCGGCATTATGAGTGCCGTGCTCTAACCAGCTGAGCTACGCCGCCATTCCGGAGCATTTTCAAGCCAAGTGGATAACTTAGCGACCAGGAAAATGCGACCAAAAGAGCCCTGGAGCTTGTCTACCGCAGGGCAGATAAGTTCTGGGAACGGGGAGTTAGGCCGCTGCCCGGTCAGTGTCAACCGAAAGCCACGCCCGCAGGAAACCGCCGCCCAATACGCGGTCCCCATCATACAACACGCAGGCCTGGCCGGGCGCGATCACGCCGGGTTCGTCCAAAACCATACGCACAAGCCCCGCCGACCCATCCCAGGCGGCCTGACCCATGCCCTACCTCAGGCCCAGCACGCGGCCATCGGCATGGAGGAATTCACCGGTTTGGGCGGCATCCGGGCGCAAATTAATGGCCAGCGCATCATAACGCCCGGCGGTCACAAAACAGATATCCTGTCTATCAGGCTTTTCCGCCACCGCGAGGCCAAGCCGCGAGGCGGCGGGACGTACTTAGCCTTTCACCCAAGGCGAAGCGGGCCATTGCAAGCGGCGGGCGGGTGGTGGCGGCCAGGAAATAGATTTGGTCCCGTGGGGCGTCCACGGTGCGTTCCAACTTGGCGCTATCGGGTCACCTGCAGACAACCGACAAGGTTGCCACGCAAAATTCTTCTTTCCACGCTTGCCTTAAGCGCGCTTTGCGCCCTTGCGTTGCGCCATATATGACAGGCCGCTCAATTAATGGTGCGTTTCATGCATACCTCATCCGTCCCAAAATTTGCCGGCGCGCCACGCGACATTGGCTCAATAGGCCGGTCGCTGCTGTCGGGAAGCGACAGCGGTGATTGGGCCATTAGGGGCGCAAAGTTTCTTCGCACGAAGTCAAAGGGAAAAGCTCCATGACAGCTAAGTCGCGCCTTGAAGCTATTCGGCGCCTGCTCATCCACGCCCATGAACGCCTGGACCTTGCTTTCGGCTTCAAGCTTTGGGACGGGTCCACCATTCCCGAGAATTTACCAAAAGACGCGCTGATGATCCGCTTGGCGGATGAGGCGATGATCGCGGCCCTGCTGCGCAAACCCAATATCGATACGCTGGCCAATTTATGGGTCTCCGCGCGGCTCGATATCCTGAATGGGTCGATCTTCGATCTTGTGGCCCGGCGCCCCGCCATCCGCACCAAGGCGCTGCTGCGGAGTCTGGACAAGAAAGATGTCGTCACAACCCTGATGCGCTTTCTGTTCCTGTCACGCGGGGGGCCATTCCCGCTGGAACAGGTCCGGGGTGACAAGGCGCTGAAGGATGGCAGTGAAGACGCCAATCGCGACAATGTGCATTATCATTACGATGTCTCGAATGATTTCTACGCGCTCTTTCTTGATCCTGAGATGGTCTATACCTGCGCCTATTTCCGTGATTGGCAGAATGACATTGCAACGGCGCAGCAAGACAAGCTGCATATGATTTGCCGAAAACTACGCCTGCAAGCTGGCGATCGTATGTTGGATATTGGCTGCGGCTGGGGTGCTTTGGTCTGTCATGCGGCGCAGCATTATGGTGTTCACGCCACCGGGGTGACGTTATCCACCGAACAGGCGGAATTGGCCCGCGCCAAGATCAAACGGCTGGGTCTGGAAGGGCGCGTTGATATCCAACTGCAAGATTATACAAAAATGCAGGGGCAATTCGATAAAATCTCCTCCATTGGCATGTTCGAACAAGTGGGCATCGCCAATTACCCCACGTATTTTTCGTCGGTGAATCGCTTGCTGCGCCCCGGTGGCCTGTATCTGCACCACACCATCGCCCGCCCGGCCAAACGCGATGACAAGGCCTTCGCGAAACACGCCAAGGAATATGCCGCGCTCACCCGTTATATTTTCCCGGGCGGGGAATTGGATCACCTCGGCATGTCCATCAGCAATCTGCAACGCCATGGTTTTGAAGTGCATGATGTGGAAGGCTGGCGCGAACATTACGCGCGCACCTGCAGGCTCTGGCATGACAAATTGCTGGAAAATCAAGCCGCGGCGGAAGCGGCAATCGGCAGCGTCAAAACCAGGCTATGGCTGGCTTATCTTGCGGGCTGCTCGCTTGCCTTCCAGCGTAATACGGTTGGGATTTTCCAGACCTTGGCTTCCAAGCGCCTGAAGGGCCCAGCGGAATTACCGCCGACACGGGCTGATCTTTACGCAGATTGGGCCTGAGGGTTGCTGGTAGCGGCGAGCGAACTTGAACCGCTGCCCCCGGCATTATGAGTGCCGTGGTCTAACCGGCTGAGCTACGCAGCATCAGGCTGAGGCAGTTGGGCTGCTGCCCGGTCAGTGTCAACCGAAAGCCGCGTCCGCAGGAAACCGCCGCCCAATACGCGGTCCCCATCATACATCACGCAGGCCTGGCCGGGTGCGATCACGCCGGGTTCGTCCAAAACCACGCGCAAAGTCCCAGTGGCCGCATCCCAGGCCACTTCCGCCGCGCGGGGCACTTCTCGGGCGCGCAGCTTCACCGCGCAGCGTAGCGGCATGCTGGGCGGTGCGATCAGCCAATTCACCTCACCCACCTCAGCGTCCCGCCGTTCCAGGCCGGCACGCGGCGCCAACACAATGCGGCGCTTGGGTGCTTCCACCGCGGCCACGTAAAGCTTTTCCTCGCCATCCCAGGAAGCCTGACCCAGGCCGCGCCCCTGCCCCACGGTAAAGCCGGAAATCCCGCCATGCTGGCCCAATACGCGGCCATCGGCATGGATGAATTCGCCGGGTTCGGCGGCATCTGGGCGCAGCTTACCCACCAGCGCATCATAACGCCCGGCGGGCACGAAGCAGATATCCTGACTGTCCGGCTTTTCCGCCACCGCCAGGCCAAGCCGTGCGGCGGCAGCGCGCACCGTGGCTTTGTCTGGCATGTCACCCAAGGGAAAACGCGCCATGGCAAGCTGCGCGCTTGTGGTGGCGGCCAGGAAATAGCTTTGGTCCCGTTCGGGGTCCACCGCGCGATGCAATTCCGCGCCATTGGGCCCTTCAATGCGCCGTGCATAATGGCCGGTCGCCAGTGCTTCGCAGCCCAAATCCTCGGCCATCGCCACCATGTCGCGGAATTTCACGGTTTGGTTGCAGCGGATGCAGGGCACGGGCGTTTCGCCGCGCGCATAGCTATCGGCAAAATCACGCATCACATCGCGGCGGAAAATCTCTTCACGGTCCAAAACATAATGCGCGATGCCGAGCTTATCCGCCACGCGCCGCGCATCCAGAATATCCTGCCCCGCACAGCAAGCACCCTTTTTCTGCAAGGCTGCGCCATGATCATAAAGCTGCAAGGTGGCGCCGATCACCTCATGCCCGGCTTCCTGCAGCAGCGCGGCAACCACGCTGCTATCCACCCCGCCCGACATGGCCACCAGCACGCGCATCCTCAGGCCCGCCCCGCCGCATCAAGCCCCTGCTGCCAGAAGCGCTGTTCCAGCCGCGCCGCTTCAGCGAAATCCGCCGCCAGGCGCGCGAAGCGTGCCTCCCCCCCATGGGAGACACCAAGCGCATCAATCCGCTGCGCTGCAGCATGGGCCATTTCCTGATAGGAAGCGGCGCCATAGGTATCAATCCAGGACTGGTAAGCGTTGCCATCCCGCTGCCGCGCAGGGTCCGCCAGGATGCGGAGCGCCACCTGCGCGTAGCCCACCGTGCAGGGCACCAAAGCCACTTCAAGGTCCAGAATATCACCGGCATAGCCACGATCCAGCACCCAGCGGGTGTAGGAAACTGTCTCTGCCGTTTCCGGAACGGTTACCACATCCGCTTCCGAAAGCCCCCATTCGGCGCAGTATTTCAAATGGAGCTTGGTTTCATCCAAAATGGCCAGCACGGCAGCCGCCTTGTCGCGCATCGCCGCCAGGCTTTCGCCCTTCAGCACGGCCAAAGCCTTGGCGCGAGCGAAGTGGATCAGGAACAGGTAATCCTGGATCAGATAATGCTGAAACGCCTTGAGCGGCAGCGTGCCTGCGGAAAGCGATTGCACAAAAGGGTGCCAAGTATAATCGCGCCATTCGGTCGCCGAAGCAGCGGCCAGCTTGCGGAATAGCCCGCCTTCCGCGCCGAATTCATCCCATGGGGCGCCGGCCATGTCTCAACCGCCCGCGTTGCGTGAGCCGGAGGGCAGCTTCACCACCAGCCCATCCAGCGCATCCGTCATGATCAACTGGCAGCCAAGGCGGCTGGTTTCCTGCAAATCGAAAGCGAGGTCGAGCATGTCTTCCTCATCTTCTGTCGGCTTTGCCAGCTTGGCGAACCAGGCGCCATCCACAATCACATGGCAGGTGGAACACGCCAGCGATCCTTCGCAGGCGCCTTCAATGTCAACGCTATTGCGATGCGCGATTTCCAGCACGGAAAGGCCAAGCGGCGCTTCCACTTCCTTCTGCGTTCCGTCGCGTTCGATGAATACCATTTTCGGCATGGCTAATCACTTGTCTTGTCTGTTGCGGAGGTTGCGCGGTGCCAGGCAGCGGCAAGGCTTGCCGCGGCGCGTTCCGCCTCAGCCGGCGAGGTAAAGCGTCCCATGCCGATCCGCAAGGTGGCCCGGGCGGCAGCCGGTTCAAGCCCTATGGCTTGCAGCACGTAGGAGGGTTCGATTTCCGCCGAGGAACAGGCGGAGCCGGTGGAGACACAGAGTTGAGGCGCGCCAGCCATGAGGCTTTGGGCAGTGACGCCGCCCGGAAAGGTCAGGTTAAGGTTGCCCGAAACCCGGGGTGCCCCTTCGGCATTGACCACCAGCCCTGGGATTTCAGCGCGGAGCTTGTCCAGGAAAATCTCTCGTTGGCCGGCGATGCGCCCGGAATCGAGCAGGCCTTCAATGGCGGCAATCCGGCAGGCCTCCCCAAAACCCACCACCAAAGGCGCGGGGAGCGTGCCGGAACGCAGGCCCCTTTCCTGCCCCCCGCCGGAGAATAGGGGGGCGAGCCGCATGCGCGGCCGGCGGCGGACATAAAGCGCGCCAATGCCGCGCGGGCCATAAACCTTGTGGCCGGAAAGCGACATCAGATCGGCCTGGATTTCCCCGACATCGAGCGGAATGCGCCCGGCTGCCTGCGCGGCATCGGTATGGAAGGCAGCACCGGCTTCCTTGGCGATGGCGCCAAGTGCGGCGAGGTCCTGGATCACACCGATTTCGTTGTTCACCGCCATGATGGAAACGAGCAGCGTGTTTTCATCACAGGCGGCGCGCAGCACTTCGGGATCAAGCAGCCCATCGGCGCCGACCGGCAGGATGACGGGCTCAAACCCCTCCTGCGCCAAATCGCGCACGGATTCGAGCACGCATTTATGCTCGGTCGCCAGCGTGATGATGCGCCGGCGGGGATCGCCCTGGCTCACGGCAAAGCGCGCGGCGCCTTTGATGGCGAGGTTATTCGCCTCGGTCGCGCCGGAGGTCAGGATGATTTCAGCCGCCGAGGCGCCAATCAATTCGGCGATGTGCTCACGCGCGGTTTCCACGGCTTCGGCCACTGCGCGGCCCATGGCGTGTTCGGCGCTGGCGGGGTTGGCGAATTGCGCTTCCCAAAAGGGGCGCATGGCCTGGATCACGCGCGGGTCCACCGGCGTGGTGGCGTGGTTATCCAGGTAGATGGGGTGGTTGGGGAGCAACATGGGGGGAAGATGGGGCGGAATGGGGTGTGGGGCTAGATGGGGGGGTGTATTGGCCATGGTGGCGGGGGTCTTGGGCAGCCAAATACCGCTTGATAACGCTTGCGGATGCCGTCCCCCCTGCTACCTTGAGCATTGATGCCAGCACCGCAACGTTGCTTTCTGTCCTATTCGCACAAGGACCATGAGGGGTTCGAGCAGCTGCGCGCCCAATTGGCACCGGTGGCACAAGCCTTCAGCTTTGCCATCTGGCACGATAAGCGCATCCAAGCTGGCGACTATTGGAATCATCGGATCCAGACTGAAATAGACCAAGCTGAGATTTTCGTACTCTTGACCTCGGCTGACTTCTTTAATTCGGGCTATATAATTGCTCATGAATTACCAGCAATACGGCAACGACACCGTGCGGCTGGGGCGCTCGTGCTGCCGGTAATCTATCGTGACTGTTATTGGAGCGCCATGTTTGGCAACTACATCCAGGCTGTCCCAGTGACACCTGATGGTAGTTTGCGCCCTGTGCAGAACTGGCGACCGATTAATGATGGGTTTGCCGCTTCCGCTAAAGCCATCGCGGCAGCGATTGAGGATTGGTTCGGCGTGAGGCCTACCTCCCCCTGGGCGCCAACACCATGACGCGTCCCGAAGCCATTGCCGCCCTGCGCGAAAGGTTGGCGGAGGTGCAGCGCTGTACCCGCAGTTTCGGTGCTGTTCTCCCGCAAACGAACCAGCCAGGACCTTTGGCGTTCTTCCCATCGGTGCTTGAACGCATTCGCCTGATCCTGGAAAATGAGCACGAGGGGGCAACGGGCAATCTGGCAGCCGCATTGGTGGAGGTGCGGAAAGATATTCGCAGGCATCCGTTACCCGACCTTGACCCTGATCTTGATGAACGAACCCAGGCGCTTTTTTTGCTGCGCGGTGAACGCGGCAATCTGATTGAAGCGCTGGAAAATGCTTTGGATGCCTGCAACGTGTTGGCTATGCCCTTGCGCGCCAGCCCCGAAGGCGATTTGGAGCTTCCGAGAGAGGCCGTGCAGTATAGCCTGCTGCGCGCCTTGGACGAACGGCTGCGCCGGCTGGATTCGTCGGTCACACGATTAGAGGAGGCGGCGGCAAAGGCCGACACGAATTCCGCCGCCGCTGGCGCAAATCATTCAGTCAACCAAAACGGATTAATCAATCTGAGTGTGCGAGAACTGAAAGTAGATATCGCAGCCGCCCGCTTTGAGGCAAAGAGCGCCTCCGACCCCGGCGCCCCCCCTACGATTGACCTGGGAGCCTTGGCGCGCAGCTTGGAGGCTATCCGGGACACAGCGCGCGAACTGCGCGAGTTGGTGCAAACTCTACAGACTTGGGTCGCGCCGGCGGTTGTCGCTGCCGGGCGACTCGTCGCGGCAGGGGCAGAGCGTGCTTGGCGCGGCCTGAAAACATTGGTCAGGAAGGTACGTTATGAGCGAGAGCCTTCCCCGCAGGCGCCGGATGCTATTCCCGAAGACCATTCGAACCCTTTCCGCCCGCCGCTGGAACCGCGCGTCCGGGACGCTGACAGCGGGGCGTTGCTTGCCACCCTCACGGGGAATACGGGCCCGGTCTTCTCGGTCGGGTTTTCGCCTGATGGCGCGCGCCTTGTTTCGGGGGGCGATGACGGCACGCTGCGGCTCTGGGATGCTGCCAGCGGGGCGTTGCTCGCCACCCTCACGGGGCATGAGGGCGCGGTCTACTCGGTCGGGTTTTCGCCTGATGGCAAGCGCCTTGTCTCGGGGTCCGATGACCGCACGCTAAGGATCTGGGATGCTGCCAGCGGAGCGCTGCTTGCCACGCTCACGGGGCATCAGGGCGCGGTCCTCTCGGTTGGGTTTTCGCCCGATGGCGCGCGCCTTGTCTCGGGGTCCGGTGACTACACGCTGCGGCTCTGGGACGCTGCCAGCGGGGCGCCGCTCGCCACGCTCAGGGGGCATCAGGGCGCGTTCCACTCGGTCAGCTTTTCGCCTCATGGCACGCTCCTTGTTTCGGGGTCCCATGACCGCACGCTGCGGCTCTGGGACGCTGCCAGCGGGGCGCTGCTCGCCACGCTCACGGGGCATGAGTTCTGGGTCTCCTCGGTCGGGTTTTCGCCCGATGGCGCGCGCCTTGTCTCGGGGTCCAGTGACCACACGCTGCGGCTTTGGGACGCTGCCAGCGGGGCGCCGCTCGCAACGCTCAGGGGGCATGAGGGCTGGGTCACCTCGGTCAGCTTCTCGCCCAATGGCAAGCGCCTTGTCTCGGGGGGCGAGGACGACACGCTGCGGCTCTGGGACGCTGCCAGCGGGGCGCTGCTCGCCACGCTCACGGGGCATGAGGGCGCGGTCAACTCGGTCGGGTTTTCGCCCGATGGCAAGCGCCTTGTTTCGGGGGGCGGTGACGGCACGGTGCGGCTTTGGGACGCTACCATTGGCGCCATTTGATGGCGCTGGGCGGAGTGCTCGGCCAGCCCAGGGCGCAGCGGTGGAGGGTCTTCCTGGCATCGCCCAGCGCCAAAAGTCAAAAAAAGGAGTGGGGGGGTTGGGGGGCGAGTTCTCTCGCCCCCCCTTTCAGCGCGCTGTTTTTGTCGGCCTCCCCCCGCACCGCCCCCCCGCCC
>CAIYMY010000138.1 GCA_903927465.1 uncultured Rhodospirillales bacterium
CTGTCCTTCACCGGCAGCGCCAAGACCATCGCCGATGAAATGCAGCACTGGCTGGAAAGCGATGCCTGTGACGGCTTCAACATCATGTTCCCAACCATCCCAGGCGGGGTTGAGGATTTCGTGCGCTGGGTGGTGCCGGAGTTGCAAAGGCGGGGGATCTTCCGGAAGGAATATGCCGGGACCACGCTGCGAGAGCATTTGGGGCTGCCCAGGCCGGGCAATAAATTCTTCGAAAAATGAGACGGGGGCGCTGCCCCCGAGCCCCGCCGGGGTAACAGTGTTACCCCGGACCCCGCCAATTATTGAACGAAGCCTAGTTTTCACACTACACTCCAACCCAGAACCAAAGGCGACAGGCTTCGCCTCACGCAAACGGGAGATAGAAGATGCTTCAAAGACGACACCTGCTCGGCGGCGCAGCGGCGCTCCCCTTCGCCTCCATGGGCGCGCCAGCCATCGCACAAGCACCGCGCGTGCTGAAATATGTGCCGCACGCCAACCTGCCCAATATTGACCCCTTCACCAATACCGCCTTCGTCGCGCGCGACCACGCCTTCCTGGTCTATGACCAGCTTTACGGTATGGACGACAAATTCCAGCCGCGCCCGCAAATGGTCGAAGGCCATGTCGTGGAAAATGACGGCAAGACCTGGCGTTTCACGCTGCGTGAGGGGCTGAAATTCCACGACAATACGCCCGTGCGCGGGCGGGATTGCATCGCCTCAATCAAGCGCTGGGGCCGGCGCGATGCCTTCGGCCAGGTGCTGATGGCGCGGGTGGCCGACATGGTCGAAGTCAGCGACCGCGTGTTCGAGATTCGCCTGAACGCACCCTTCCCAAAAATGCTCGATTGCCTGGCGAAGGTCACCACAAGCTGCCTGTTCATCATGCCGGAACGGCTGGCCAATGTGGACCCCTTCACGAATATCACGGAAGCCATCGGCAGCGGGCCCTATCGCTTCATCCAGAATGAATGGGTCCCCGGTTCGCGCCTGGCTTACGCACGCAATGCGGATTACGTGCCGCGCCAGGAAGCAGCCTCCATGACCGCCGGCGGCAAAGTCACGCATTTTGATCGCGTGGAATGGCTGATCATCCCCGATGCCAGCACCGCCTCCGCCGCGCTGCAATCAGGTGAGATTGATTGGTGGGAACAGCCGACCGCAGATTTATTCCCGCTTTTCATGCGTGGCGCTGCCGCACGCAATATCCGTGTGGACATCATCAATGATACGGGGCTGATCGGCATTTTCCGCCCGAATCATACCGCAGCACCCTTCAATAACCCGGCGGTGCGCCGCGCGGTGCTGACTGCCGTCAATCAGATTGATTTCATGACCGCGGTGATCGGCACGGCGGGCGTTGAAGGCCGCCCTGATCTCCGCCGCGAAGGCATTGGCTATTTCGCACCGGAAAGCCCCTTGGCGAGCAATATCGGCATGGAACGCATGCGCAAAAGCATTGAAGCCGCGCGCGCTGAATTGCAGGCCGCCGGTGCCATGGGCCAGCGTTTGGTGCTGCTGAACGCAACTGATCTTGCTTCCATCAATGCCGCAACGCTGGTCGGTGCTGACCTGTTCACCCGCATGGGCTTCAATGTGGATCTGGTCAGCACGGATTGGGGCACGCTGGTCGCCCGCCGCGCGAGCAAGAACCCGCTGGAACAGGGTGGCTGGTCCGGCTTTTTCACCTTCTGGTCCGGCATTGATCATTGGAACCCGGCGAGCCACGCCTCCATCCGTGGCCATGGCGATAATGCCTGGGCCGGCTGGCCGACCATCCCAGCCTTGGAAGCGCAGCGCGATGCCTGGTTCAATGCGCCGGATGCGGCTGCAGAAGCGGCAGCGGGCCGGGAAATGCAGCACATCGCCTTTGAAGAAGTGCCCTATGTGCCGACGGGCATGTATTACCAGCCCACCGCCTATCGCCGGAACTTGACCGGCATGCTGAAGGGTCAGCCGCCGCTGTTCTGGAATATCCGGCGGGCTTGATCCAAACCCCGCGCCGCGCCTGGGATTGCCGGGCGTGGCCGGGTTTCATCCGAAGCCGGCAAGGGGCTATAAGCCACGCATGAGCGAAGCACCCCCAACCCGCCGGCTTTTCGGCACTGA